>DATNBU010000011.1 GCA_035571835.1 Candidatus Limnocylindrales bacterium
CGTTGACCTCGAGCGTCGACTGGCCCGGAACGATGTTGGCGAGAACGATGTGCCGGTCGATGAAGGCCTGGCTTCCGCGCAGCACGGCGATGCAGCAGGCCGACCCGGCGCTGGGCCGCAGGATGAACCGGATGGCATTGACCGCTGCCGGAATCGGCGTGTCGAACGCGAGCGGCGCAGCGGCCGACGATGGCGCTATGCTGCCGACCGCCGCGGACGACTGCTCCCAGTTGACCGAGAACGACAATTGAGTGCCCGGCGTCGACGAGCCGGACCCGCCGCCGCTGCCGCCGCAGCCGTCAGTCAGTGAGACGGCGAACGCAGCGAGAACTGCAAGTTGTGAACGGCGTCCGAAAGATTTGATGCCCATGAAGACCCCGCCCGTGCTGCTTGATCGAAACCCCCGGAAAACCGCGCGAAGCTATACGAACTTAGCTCGAAGACTCAAACGGTCCGGCCGTTCTTGTCGGATCTACGGTGGGCGGCGGTCTGGCCTGGTCGTCGTATATGGGTGGGCGGCCGGCTTTTTCCGGCGCAGAATGCCTTCCATAAGTCCGGCAGGCCCGCATTGACTGAGGGTCGGACGGCAGCGTAGGCCTGCGCCCGACCGAGCGGTATGTGTCCGGCACTTTCTGTGGCCGTCAGCACTGCGATGGAACGAGCGGCGAGTGTCCGGCTCGGCCATACGTCAACTGCGACAACGAAACTCTCGATGCCGGGGAGCAGTGCGATACCGGATACTCGAACGGCGAGGATTGGAGTTGCTGCGACTGCAGCTGCTCGTTCGTCGCGGCGGCCACGCTGTGCCGTGACGGCTTCGTGGCCTGCAACCCGCTCGAGTATTGCACCGGTTCGAGCGCCGAGTACCCCGTCGACGTTTACGAAGGTGACGACGACGCCATCTGTAATCCCGTGGACGTGCACCGACCTTTTCGTCAACCTCCTCAACAGCACCGATCTCAGCCTCGATGCGCCTCGCCAAAAGGGCAAGCTGCTGACCTATCTCAGCGTTACGAACGCCGATTCGGTCGATCCGGTCGGACACGGAACACGGGCTCAGGGCCGACTCGTCGCGTCACCGTGCGTGACTTTGAGCTCGCGTGCCAGCTCGATTGCACGTTGACCGGAGCAGCCATCTTCCGCATTGTCTTTCGCGGGTGGGGCGATCCGGCGCGCCGGGGGAAGCGCAGCAGTGGGCAATGCCAATACAATTCTGGATCCGGTTTCTGCGCGTCACCTGCTGCGTCGAACGGGATTCGGCGCGCGGCCGGCAGATGTTCAAGCGATCCTCGACCGACAACTGACGCGCGGCCAGGCTGTCGATGAGCTGATGGCCTTCGAGAGCAAGCCGATCGGGCTCGGCGGTTACTACGTCGAGAAGATCCACGCCAAGTGGCTCAAGACGATGGTCCGCTCGCGATATCCGTTGCAGGGCAAGCTCGTGCTCTTCTGGCACGACCACTTCGCCACGAGCAACGCCAAGGTCGATAACCTGCCCACGATGGGCGTCCACATCGACCTGATCCACACGCACTGCAAAGGCGACTTCAAAGCATTCGTCAAGGCGATGAATCGCGACTCCGCGATGATCTTGTTCCTCGACACCAGGCGCAATCTTAAAGAGAGCCCGAACGAGAACTACGCGAGAGAGTTGCAGGAGCTGTTCACTCTCGGCGTCTATGATTTCGCCGGCAATCCCAACTACACCCAGCAGGATGTCGTGCAGATCGCGCGAGCCTTCAGCGGCTGGCACGACTGGGGCTTCCGGGACTACGAACACGACTATCAGTCCGAATTCCTGGCCGCGCGCGGCCCGAAGGTGATTTACCAGAGTACAGGCGGTTTCGGACCGGGCGGCGCTGCGTTCGACGTCGATGGTGAGGGACCGCAGGAGATCGATGCCGTAACCGACATCATCTTCGAGCATGTCGATGGGGACGGGAAACACACCGTCGCGCGTCGGATGACTCGCCGGCTCTTCGAATATTTCGCGTACGAGATCCCGGACCCGATCGATCAGGATCATGTTGGCATGATCGACCAGCTCATCGACGAATCGGGGTTCGCATCGTCATGGGACATCGCAGCGCTCCTCCGCGCGATGTTCGTCCACGACCGGTTCTACGAGACGGCCGCGCCGGCGCCATTCGTCGAGACTACCCGCAAATCGGTCAGGTGGCCGGTCGATTACGTGGTGACCGCGCTGCGACTGCTCAGCGCACGCCTGGACAAACAAGGGAACGAGAGGGTTCGCGGGCAGCTTTCGAAGATGGGTCAGGTGCTTCTCGAACCGCCGAGCGTGTTTGGATGGGAATGGGAGCTCGGCTGGATCGGCAGCGCAGCATTGCTCGCGCGCTATGACTTCGCGTCGTACCTGACCTCTATCGACGAAGACGGACGGCACACCTTCCGACCGGAACGGCAACGCGTGCTCGTCGATGGCGAGTCGGTGCGCCTGAGCTCCCTGACGGATCCCGCTGGGATTGTCCGTGCCGCAGCAGACATACTCGGTGTCCCTGATCTGCTGACGAGCGACGAGCACGATGCCCTGGTGGCGTACCTGAGCGACGATGGGCTGAACGCAACCATTGACCTGAACGACGAGCAGACGCTCAACGAGAAACTCTACGGTTTGTTCGCGCTGATGCTGCAGTGCCCGGGCTACCATGTGCACTAGGAGCTCCGGATGATCACTCGGCGACAGTTCCTCAAACGTGCCGGCGTGATGGGTGCGGCAGCCCTCGCGGGTCCCGGACTGTTCGAGAGGCTGCTCGTTCAGCAGGCGATCGCCGAGACGTTCGGCGACAAGTACTTCGTCGTCATTTATCTCGACGGTGGAAACGATGGTCTGAACACCGTCACGCCGTACGACAACGGCAACGGTTCGTTGCGATCCGCGTATAATGTCGCGCGGGCGACGAACAGCCAGTTGCACCTGAGCCCCGACGTTCTCGAGGCCTCACTCATCGGCGTCGATCCGAACACAGGCGCCCAGCTCGCGCTGCATCCTGCTCTTTCCGGCCTCAAGGACTTGTACGATCTCGGCAAGGTCGCCGTCCTGCAGGGCTGCGGCTATCCGGAGTACACGACCTCGCACGAGTATTCGCGCAGGATCTGGCAGACGGCCGATCCCCTTCGAGCCGGCGTGAACACGGGATGGCTTGGCAGGTATCTGGCCGCGAACTACGGCGGCGACGATACGGTCGGCGTCAGCATGTCGGAAACCGTCGCCGGCGAGCTTCGCCAGGGCACAACCGGCGTGCTGACGATGTCACGCGTGCAGGACTTCGGTTTCCCGTACGACCCGTCCTTCAATGTGGAAGACAAACGTGCGGCATTTGCCGCACTTTGCGCCGCGGGCAGCGCCAGCTCGCAGCCGTCGCTGTCGTCGCTCGGCAAGACCGCGATGGCGACGCTGCTGAGCAGCGAGGCGTATCCGAGTCTCGATGCCTACTACAACAACGCTCGGGGCGGTATCTGGAACCCGCAATACGATGCTGTCGCAGGCACGTTGTCCGGTGACCTGCGTGAAATCGCGAAAATGATCTACGGCGTCTCGCAAGGCGTGCCGAATGTCGGAGCGCGATTCTTCCAGGCACGCGCTTTAGGCTACGACCTGCACGCGGACCAGGGAGGCGCCGAGGCGACCGGCCAGCATTCGATCCTGCACAGGGCGCTCGGGGATTCGCTCAAGGTGTTCTACGAAGACCTCGCCGATATGGGGATCGCGGACAAGACGTGCATTCTCGTGTGGAGCGAGTTCGGCCGGCGAGTTCCGCAGAACAACAACGGCACCGACCACGGCTCGCAGGGCCCCGCCTTTCTCGTCGGCGGATCTGTCCTCGGCGGTGTCTATGGCGATCACCCGAATATTTCCGCCAACGCGCTCGACGCGAGCGGTAACACCGAGTACCGCCAGGGCGCTGCCGAGTTCCGCTCGACGGATCTGCGTGATGTCTACGGCACGATCCTCAAGCACTGGCTCGGAATGTCGGCGATCGACGTCGCTTCGGTTCTGCCGCTCGATGCAGGCGACCCGCAGCGCTACTGGACGACGTCCGATTTCGATCTTGGGATGCTTTGAGCGTAGCGAGACTCGGCGCAGCCGGGACCGGGCCGATCAGCCGGACTCTGCCAGCCCGGACCTCACCTTCACATCGAACCTTGCAGCAACCGGGTAGTGGTCGGACAGCTCGCGCCCGCGTTTGTCGCGGAAATTCTCGAGCACCTCGTACTTCACAGGCGCGAAGCTGACCGCGCTGCCGCTTCGATAGAAAATCTTGTCCACCAGCTCGCAATCGCGACCGGCGGGAGCCCGGCTGCACGTAACGTCCATCATCGGTCCGGGCTCCGGAACCCGGCCGCCTCGCACGAGCTCGACCCACACATCGCGAAGGCCGCCTGCCACGAGAAGCTGATCGACGTTGTCGCGCGGTGATCGGGTATAGCGTGCGTTGGTATCGCCCATCACGATGACGGCCGTTCCCGGCGGAGAGAGCAGTTGCATGGCTTTGAGGAGCTGGCGGATGTTGCTGCGGCGCGCCGCAAAGCTGCCGCGATCCCCTCCTGCGTCGGCGTGAAGGTTGTAGACGTCGACGAATGCCCCCGGCGCGATCGCATGCCGTGCATAGGAAAAACCCTTGTCCGTGTCGCAGTCGCTCTCGTACAGGCCGAGCCTGCCAAAGCATTTTTTCCAGTCGACGCGAAAGGGGCGCGCAAACGCCGATACGGACAACTGCACGAGACCGTCGCCGAGTCCGAACGTGCCGCCGCGGTTCTTCACCGTCGCGAACGGAAACGAGGATGCGGAGATGCCGACGAGCGTCCTGTGGTAGTCGCGGTCGAACACCTCCTGGAGCGCGACGATGATCCTGGCGCCGGCCGAGGAGGTGTCCGGCGTGCGCAGACTTTCCAGAAGCTCGGCAATCGCCTCGACTTTTCCGCTGCGATCGCCGATCAGCAGCGGCGGCAGGCCGTGGACATTATAGGTAAGGACGCTCAGCGGCTGGCTCGAAGCGGGCGACGGCCATAGCGCAACCGTCGCCATCAGGACCGCTGCGCATCTGCCGGCTCGCTTCGTTCGCTTCACGACTTCGACAGTAGCGCCTGATGCTTCGCCAAATCGATGAGGTTTCGAAAAACAACTCGCGTGATTGCGGCTCGAGCGTGCCCCCGTGCTCGGATCTCGGAGCTCCCTCCGGTTTCGGAGCCTTAAGCGGGTCTGGACCTGCAGGCTCAGCGTGCGGTTCCGGGGTCACTGCCCCGGAAGTAGCGCAGGAAGTCGCTCTCGGGCGACAGGATCATCGACGTGCCGCTCTTGATCGACGTGCGATAGGCCTCGAGCGTGCGCACGAACGCGTAGAAGTCGGTGTCGCGCCCATAGGCGTCGGCGAAGATCTTCACGGCCTGGGCATCGCCTTCACCTCGGCGGATCTCGGACTGCTTTCTTGCCTCTGCAATCAGGATGGCCACTTCCTTGTCGGAGCCCGAGCGGATCTTGCGCGCTTCCTCGTCGCCTTCGGCGCGGAACTTCTTCGCGAGCCGCTCGCGTTCGGTGCGCATGCGGCTGAAGACGTTCATCTCGGTTTTCTCGGGAAGATCGGCGCGCTTGATGCGCACGTCGACGATCTCGATGCCGAAGTCGTGCGCCCGCTCGTTGGTGATCTGCGTGACTTCCTTCATGAGCTGCTCGCGGCTGGAGCTGATGATCTCGCTGAAGGTGTGACGGCCGAGATTCTCGCGCACGTTGGAGTAGATGATGTCGTCCAGCCGCGAGGCCGCGCCCTGCTCGTTGCGCACCGTCCGGTAGAACAGCAGCGGATCGAGGATGCGCCAGCGCGCGTAGTTGTCCACGAGAAGCTGCTGCTTGTCCTTGGTGAGCACCTCGCGCGGCGATGCGTCGTACTCGAGCAGTCGCCGGTCGAAATACAGAACGCTCTGGACGAACGGCAGCTTGAAGTTGAGCCCGGGCTCGCGAACGGTGCGAACCGGATCGCCGAGCTGGACAACGACCGCCTGCATCCATTGCTGCACGCGGAAAGCGGCAAGATTCCATGCCGCGATGATGAGGCCGAGCGCGATCAGGAAGGGGAGGGCACGCCGGTCCATCGTTACTGTCCCTCGCCGCGCGGCATCTCGGATTCGAGCGGGCCCGGAGTGCGCCGCAGCATCTGGTCCAGAGGCAGATACGGAACCACGTGCGTCGCCGATTGCTCGTCGAGCAGCAGCACGTTGCTGCGCGACATCACGTCTTCCATCGTCTCGATCCACAGCCGTGTCCGCGTAACCGCGGCGGCCTTGGCGTATTCGTCGTGGAGAGCGATGAACCTGCCGGCCGCGCCTTCGGCCGCCTTGACCTTGGTCTCCACGTAAGCGTCGGCCTCGTTGATCAGCTGCGCCGCCTGGCCGCGCGCCTTCGGCACGACGTCGTTGGCGTAACCACGCGACTCGTTGATGAGCCGTTCGCGGTCCTGCTGCGCGCTGATCACGTCCTTGAACGCGTCGGCGACCTGGTCGGGAGGATCGACGTCCTGGAGCTTGACCGTCGCTACCTCGATGCCGAGGTCATACTGATCGAGGATCGTCTGGAGCAGCTTCTGGGTGTCGGTCTGAATGCGGTCCTTGCCCTCGGTCAGCGCGGTATCGATGTCGTTGCGGCCGATGACTTCGCGCATCGCCGCTTCGGCGGCATCGCGCACGGTCTGGGTCTGATTGCGAACATTGAAGAGGAAGTCGGTCGCGCCGGACTCCTCCGGCTTGATGCGATACTGGACGATGAACTGGAGCTTGACGATGTTTTCGTCGCCAGTGACCATCAGCGCTTCGCGGTCCACGTCGACGTATTCGGCCGGCGGCCCGACGGCCACGGTGCGGAATCCGAACTCTTCCTTGCTGATGCGTGTGACCGACGGCTTGAGCACTTCCTCGACCGGCCACGGCAGGTGATAGCCGGGACCAGACGGCGCCTCGCGTACGACGCGGCCAAACCGGAGCACGATGCCGCGCTCCTCGGGCGCGATGATGAAGAACCCGGACGCAAGCCAGAGCACCAGCGCAATTACCGCGAGCGCCCACGGAGGCACCGGCCACTTCGGCGGCCCGCTTCGCGCATTGCCGCCGCCGGAGGTCGCGGACACTTGATACTGTCCGAGCAGCCGGCGTGCCTCTTCGAGCGGATCGAAGGGTCGATCGCCTCCATTTGGCTGTCCGGGTGTCCAACCTTCGGCCATCGCCGTCCTCCCTCCATCGCCGTCGCAAGATCGCGAGGCGAATCTTCATTGCCCCGACACGCCGCCGCAGCAATCCGGACTCTCGCGTCTCAGGGCACTACGCGCGTGCTCCCGTTGCAATTTGACGCAACTTTCCCGCGCTTCGGCCGGGCAGTCGGATTCGGACGCACAAAAAAACGGGCCGCTGCACCGCAGCGGCCCCGCTCTTTCAACGATCGAGCCTGCCGTTCACTGGAACATGCACGCGTTGATGAAGCTCGCCTTCGCGGCGGGCAGTCGCCGTCCGCGTCGTCGCGTTTTCCACAAGGCGACCCTCGGAATTCTACGTCGAATTCAGGCTGGCCTCACTGCGGCTGGTGCAATAGCATGCGCCCGGCGGCGGTAACGTATCGCGTTGCCGACCGGCTGCTTCTCGATCGCCGGTCGAGACCTGTTCGAAGGAGGAGGGACATGAACATCACGCGGCAAACTCCGGTTGTGCTGGGACTGTGGATCTTTTCGGTTCTGCGCGCGCAGGCGGCTCCGCCCGTGTTCGAGCCAGCCGTCGTGGTCGACCCGCAGCTCGTCGACGTAGGCCGATTTGCTCTCGATCATGTCGCGGCCACGACGGGAACGGGGACGTGGGTAGCCGCATGGAGCAACGCCCGCGAGATCGTATTTTCGCGATCGACCGATCATGGGCTTTCGTTCTCTCCCGCCGCCATTCTCAACACGGACTTCGCAGACGATCAGGACCCGTGGTTCGATACCTTTTTCGAACAAAGAGATAACGCGCCGGCGCTCGCGGCCGATCCGAACGGTCGTTTCATCGCCGTATGGCAGAGGTCAAGCCTTCAAGGCGAACACATCGAAGTCGCGCACTCGGATGATTCCGGCGCGACGTGGACGCCCCCGGCCATCCTCGTGGACTACGGCGGACGTTCCCCGGGAATCGCAACCGACGGACAGGGGAAGTGGATCATCGTCTGGCCCGGTCACCACGTGGCTGGCGGGAAATACCAGGAGGTATATTTCACGCGCTCGACGGACGGCGGCAACACGTGGAGCGCTCCGGCGCCGCTGGTCGCGAACAGCTCCGGTGGTGCACCGACCGTGCTCGGCACGCGGGTGGTCTGGTCGGGAGGAACCTGGATTGTCGCGTGGTCGAACGGCGACACTTCCGGTGACGTTGATTCCGACCTGGTGACCTCGCGCTCGACGGATGGTGGTCTCACATGGTCGGCGCCTTCGCCTGTGGACACCATCGACACCAATCTCGACTTCGGAGCGCAGCTTGCGGGCGACGGCGCCGGCAACTGGATCGCGGTGTGGGAGGCGAGACTGGCGAACTCGCAGGACGTGCTCGCGGCGCGATCCTCGGACGACGCCGTGACGTGGAGCGCGCCCGTTGCACTGAATGCAGATCCGGGAACCGGGTCATCGGTCAATTGGGCCATACACGCAGCCGCCGGAGCGACCGGCGAATTCGTTGCCGCCTGGACGCGGTACTCAGAAGAAGCGGGCGATCCCTACGGCAACGACGACGCAGACGTTCTGATGAGGAGTACGAGTGACGGCGGCGTGTCGTGGACGCCGGAGTTGCCGCTGAACGCAGCCGAGACCGACGGGATCTACGAAGACGAGATTTTTCCTTTCGTTGCTCACGATCCGTCCGGGCACTGGATGGTGTTCTGGTCATCCGAAGACGATCGTCTCTTGAGCGGTACCAAGGGCGGCTATCTCGATCTGGTCTACGCGCTGGCCGACCATCCCTGCGGCAACGGCGTGACCGATCCCGGCGAAGGATGCGATGACGGCCGTCGCGGCGATCTCGACTGCTGCGATCGCACATGCACGTTCAATGCCGATGGTACAGCATGTGCCGCCGATGATGACCTCTGCACTCTCGAGCGCTGCGATGGCAGCGGCACCTGTAATCATCTGACCGCGCCGGCAGGAACGCTCTGTACCGCCGACAGCGACGTCTGCACGTACGACCGTTGCGACGATGCAAGGAACTGCGAACACGTCGCTGAGCCGCGGCCCAGCTGCAAACAACCGTTCGCGCGTGCGTCGAAACTGCAGATCGTCGATGGCGCCGATCCCGCCGACCGGTCGTTTCGATGGAAATGGTCACGCGGAGACCTGGCGGATCTTTACGACGTCGGCCAGTCCGTCCAGGACTTCGGCCTGTGTGTCTTCGATTCGAACGGCCTCATCGCACGCTTCGACGCGCCGGCGGGCCCGAGATGCCTCGAGGACGTCACCGACGACTGCTGGAAGTTTGCCGGCAACCACAGCTGGAAATATCAGTACCGGAACAAATCCGGCTCACCGACTGGACTGACGAGCCTGGTGCTCAAAGGCAACGATGCATCCAGGTTGGGCATCAGCCTGTCCGCAAGCGGAGACAATCTGGTGTTGCCTTCGCTGCCGCTCACGAACCTTCCGCTGCGTGTACAGCTCGTCAACGAGATCGGAACGTGCTGGGACGCGGTCTATTCGCAGCCAAAGGAGACTACGGACACGAGCTTCAAGGCCTTGAACGATTGAGTTGTCGATGCCGCACGTGCAGACCCAGCGGGTTCTTTCTCTGGCGGCATTGCTCGCACTGCTTGTCGCCGCGCCTTGTTCGCACGCGGGCGGTCCACTCCTCGTCAGCGGCGCGGGACAGCCGCTTACGTGGGCGGCCGATCCGATCCCGTACAATCCCGACCGCGGAATGCTCGGAAACCTCAGCAATGCCTCCGCCACGTCGCGTATCGCGGACGCGGCGGCGGCATGGACCGCGGTAACGACGTCATCGATCTCGCTGTCGCAGGCGGCTGCCCTGCCGGTCGACGTCACCGTGTCGAATTACGCTGCCTACCTGCAGGTATGCGGGGATGATCTCAGTCCGATCGTTTTCGACAGCGATGGAAGGATCACGGACGACCTCTTCGGCGTCGGCGCGAATCAGCATATCATCGGTTTTGCCGGTCCAGCCTGCGGAACCTTCGACCCTCCGGTCATCACCGAGGGTTTCTCCGTGTTCAACGGCCGTTTTCTCGACGGCGTGGACGCATCGAACAATCCCGAGCTGACTCCGGACGAATTCGATGCGGTGCTGCTCCACGAGCTCGGCCACTACGTCGGACTCGATCATTCACAGGTAAATTTCGCCGAGGCGGCCGACGGCGATGCGTCAAACGACGACGCGCTTGCAACGATGTTCCCGATTCTCGTCAATGCGACGCAAATGAAGTCGCTTCATCTCGACGACATCGTCGCAGTCTCGTCGCTGTATCCGCAAAGCTCCTTCACCACCGATTTCGGAACGATCACTGGCCAAGTGTATGAAGGAGACGGGGCGACACCGTTCCAGGGCGCGAATGTCATTGCGCGAAAGGTCGGCGACCCTCGCATCACGGCCGTCTCGCAAGTCTCGGGCGCTCGATATTTTCCCCAGAACTATGGCGGACCTCCCGACCCGTCGCTGCGCGCGCTCTTCGAGCTCAAGGGGCTGCCGCCGGGATCGTATACGGTCGAGCTCGAGCCGATTTACGTGAACTTCACCGGCGGCTCGAGCGTCGGGCCCCTCGAAATCCCGGCCGGACTGCCCGGAGCTGCGGAGTTCTGGAATGGCTCTGATGAATCCGCGTCAAATCCGCCCGACGATCCGACGGTCGCCGAGACCATCGACGTCGTCGCGAACAGTGTCACCGAGGGAATCGACTTCGTGCTGAACCAGGGGCCGCCTCCGAGCAACGACGAGTGCGCTGGTGCGATCGAAATCCCGACGACGCCATTTACGGACGCGGCAGACGTCACGGGCGCGACGACCGGAGCGTTCGATCCGATTCAGTCGTGCACGGACCTGTTTGGCTCGCAGAACATGAACAGCGTCTGGTACCGCTACACGGCGCCCGCCGACGGAGTCCTTCACGTCTCCACCGACGGCAGCAATTATGACACTGCCGTCAGTGCACTGACGGGAATATGCGGAAATCTCGTGGAAGCCGGATGCGATGACATCAGTGGACCGGGCGTCCTGGCGGATCTCCTGATGGAGGCCGATGCAGGCGTCTCCTATCTGCTGGAGGCGACGGCGCGCTCGGGCGGCGGACAGCTCAGCATCGCGGTGGATTTCGAGCCCGCTGCGGATTGTCCGTCGGAGCAGCGCACGGGTTGTCGCGCAGCCTCAAACGACAGGTCCGCGCTGCGGCTTCGCCCGAGTCCCGATCCCCAGAGTCAATCGATGCAATGGAAATGGCTGTCAGGCGACGCAACGGCCGGCGAGCTCGGTGATCCGCTGCTTTCGACCGGTACCAGTTACGCACTGTGCATCTACGACGGCACCGGTACGCTTGCGCTGCGCGCTCGGGCTCCTGCCGGCGACCGCTGCGGCAGCGGTCTCGGCGAATGCTGGCAGTCGCGCAACGGTGCGCTGAAGTACAAGGACCGCGAGCGGCTGCCGGACGGACTGGCGAGCGTCGGATTCAAAGCCGGAAGCGGCGATGCGAAGCTCAAGATCAAAGCGGGCGGCGAGAACCTCGACATGCCGTCGCTCCCCCTGACTGCTCCCGTGACGATCCAGCTCTCGAACAGCGACGGCGGCTGCTGGGAGTCGTCGTTTTCCGGCTTGGACATCACGCAGAATGACGAGCTCGGTCTTGCCGCGAGGAATCGATGATGCGGAACGTGATGCCAATCGCCGTCTTTGTTGCGAGCCTCGTGGCGTTTTCATCCCCGGCTCGAGCCACGCTGCTTCTGGGCTCGCTGTCATTGGAGGAGACGACCCGGCAGGCCGATCGCATCGCCTACGGAAAAGTGACCGACGTTCGCGTCGCGACCGACGATGCCGGGCTTACGGCGACGTGGGTGACGCTCGAAGTCCGACGCGGCCTGAAGGGAGTTGCCGCGGGCAACCTGACCATCAAGCAGTTCGGCGATTGCAGCGCGGCGGATCTGCAACCGATCGGTCGCGTTCCGGGTCTGCCGTTGTATGTTCCGGGTGAGGAGATCGTCTTCTTTCTGCGCGGGAACAGCGCTCGCGGGTTCACGAGCCCCGTCGGCTTCGAAGGCGGCATCTATCGAGTGCATGTCGTCGGTACACGGCGTTCCGCCCGCAGCGTCGGTTCACCGGCCGACGAAAATCTCGAAACGCTGCTCGGGAAGGTAGCCGACATCGTTCAGCGGCAGTCCACGGAAGAATAAGCTGCTGAACCGAGCGGCTGCGTCGTGATCTCCTTCCGCCGACTGCTGTGACACGTAAACACCACCACGTCCCCGCACGGCTTTCACCCGCAATAGCGCTCGCGCTCGTCACGCTGTCGGCCGTCGCGGCGTCGGCCGCGACCACGTGCTACGACGAATCGCTGTATCCGGCGGTCTTTCGGCTCGAGCGGTCCCCGAAGGGACTTCGTGCCGTCGTCAACGATCCCGGTCATGACTCCGAGTCCCGGTCCGAGTTTCCGGCACTCGACTACTCTCCTGCGGACGGCTGGCAGCCCGCTGGCTCGGCACTTCCGTACGACTCGGGCGCGTACGAAAAGAAGTCTCCCGTTCCCGAGATCGTCCTCTCCAGGCGCGAGGCCATCACGCTGCGCCCGCATCTGGTGAACGCCGACGTCTTCGAACAGGAAACCGGCGCGTGGACCGAGCACGACGGCAGCATCTGGTTCGGCATCTCGTTCTACGAGGGCGAAGGCGTGGACGGCGTCGGCGGCGTCGGCCGCTACGATGCAACGACGCACACGACCGAAATACGCCGGCCCGAGCTTCTTATCGACTCGTCGATCGACTCGATCGTGCACGACGGCACGTGGCTGTGGTTCTCGACGGCCGGCCACTACGAATGCATCGGGCTACCGCCGATGGAAGGGCTCGTACGCTACGACTGGAACGCGGACCGGCTCGAAACGTTCAAGGGCAACGACGACGGGCCGTGCGGCTTCGCCGTCCACGACCTCATGCTCGATGACGACTATCTGTGGGTCGCGACCGATCTCGGGCTATCGCGGCGTGAACGTCGCACCGGGAAATGGGAGCACTTCGTTCCCGACGTCAAGGCGACGCCGCCGATGCGGCCGGCGACGTGCGAGCAGCTGTACACGCATCTTCTCGAGACGCTTCCGAAGCCGAGCGGCGACGATGTCAATCGCTATTCGGACGACGACCGCGACTCGCGGTCGCAGTTGATTGGAAACCTGCAGACGTTCCGGCCGCGTTTCCTCGCCGGCAAAGCGCGAACGCGTCCCGAGCAGTGGACTTGCGGCGACCTCGCGGCTCTCGGACAGAAGGCCGAGAGCTATGCTGCGCTCAAGACGAATGTGCTGCGGCGCCGGCGCATCGGCAGCCCGGACGTCGCGTGCGCTCTCGAAGCGTTCGGCAGGAAGAAGACGCGTGAGCCGGAGTGGCGCGATCTTCTGCTCGCGCTGCTCGATACGCCAGGTTTTTCATCGACGGCGCTGCAGGCGCTCGAGCCGTTCGCGGGCGACGAAAAGGTGGGTGCGGCCCTTGTCCGCCGCCTCGAGCAGACGCCGGAACCAATGAGCGAAGCGATGGTGCTTTCCGAAATCCTCAGCGATCGAAGCGTTCCGGCGCTCGTCCGCGCGCTCGACCGTTTCCAGCAGGACGAGCATGACACGCTGACATGGATCATCGTTGCCCTGATGCGCGCTACGAAGATCGGAATCCGCCCGGACGGCACGATCGTGAACCTGCCGAAGACCGCCGAGGCGAATCGTTTCGCCTTCGAGCTCCAGGATTATTTCGACATCATCGGGTCCCGGGAAAGTCGCGACAACATCCGGCGCGTCGCCGACCATTGGCGGGAGTGGTCGAAGAATCCTGAACGTCCGCGCTGCCAGCCGCTTCCGGAAGCCGATCCGGCACCGACGGACTGCCTGCGCGAATTCGGCGAGCTTGCTTCGCCGATCGTGCCCGGTTTCGAAGCAAATCATGGATTGAGCCAGGCCGCGCTGGCCCAGCAGTTCGGCGCTCCTATGAACAGCCTCGTGTCGAAGTCGCGCGACAACATCACCGGCGAGGCGGTCGAGCACATTACGCTCGAGTTCCCCGGAATCACGGCGTCGGGTCTTCGGTCCGCGAAATCGAAGGCCGATCCGTTGTTGCTCACGCGTCTCGTCGTCGAGACACGGGAGCTGAGTCTTCCGTGTGATCTGCGGATCGGCGATACGATTTCGCAGTTCGTCAATCGCATCGGTCCGACGCAAGCAGAGCTTCCGTACGGGACGTCGCCGTTCGCAAGCAACAGTCCTATGTACAAATGGGATCGCAACGAGTGCCGTAGCGGTGTCCCCAGCTCCTCGCGCACGAGGATCGACGTTTCGACCGGCGTAGACGGGCGTGTAAGCCGCGTGGTGTGGGAGGTCTGGCCGTACTGACGCGAAACGCTCCTTCTCGCAATCCGCGTGTCGCAGGTGCGTCGGTCAGCGCGGCTGCCGCCCGCGCAGAAGCGATTGCACAGAGTCTCCGACGCTCGGGTGGAGAAATTCGGTGTAGCGCCCGAGCCAATCGACCATGCGCTCGGCAATGCCCTCGTCAAAGCGGCTGTCCAGACGCGCGATATGCGGACCGCGAAACGTGGCCACCTCCACGCCCGACATCGCAAGGTCTGGCGCTCCGCCGATGCGGTAACACGTGCGCCAGCGTGCGCGGACGCGGTTGCCGGCCTGCTCGATCTGGGGCCGGCCCACGATTGCCCGCTCGTCGAAGCGACGGTCGAAGTTGTCGAGCACTCCGCGGAAGTAGTCCGCGACGCCGTCGATGCCTTCACACCCTCCGGAGAACGGCTCGGTGTGGATGCGGATCACGACATCCCTCGTGAGGAACGATTCGATCCGCGTCCAGTCGTCGTCGTGAAACGCGAGCTCGAACGCGGCAACGTAGGCCGCGTAGCGCTCGGTCAGGTCTTCATTGCGTGGAGGCGCCATGGCTTCGTCACGGTCCGACGACCGCCATGCAGCTCGAATGGTCGACCGTGATCTTTTTGAAGCTGCTGCCGGTCAGGTCGCACGTGCTGCCGCTGGCAACGAAGTCGAGCGTTGCTCCATCTGCCGAACCAGTGACCTTCGTATTCTTGAAGAGGAACGGGTTGAAGGGCGCGTCGTCTGCGTCGCCGACCACGATGGTCTTGCCGGCGATCTTCGCGCCGTCCACCGACAGTGTTTCATACGGATGCAGCATGATCGAATTCTGCTTCTCCGCGCCGCTGAGCGAAACTTTTGGCGAGATCCCGATCGAGTAGCCCTCGAGGACGATCGAGGACGGCATCATCGGGTCTTTGGCAGTTCCGCTCTTGATCTTGGTGCCTTCGGCGATCTGTACGCCGAACCCGGAGTTCGGCGCGGACGAGATCAGAGTGTCGGAGGTGTATGCACTCACCTTGCTCTTGGCCCCGAGCGAAACCCCGAGGTAGCCCTGGAGCGAAACCGACCCGCCCGTGGAGACGATCTTCGCTTTGTCTCCGAAATCGATCGTGCTGCCGGTCGAGGAGCTTATGTTCGCGTACGCGCTGAGCTTGGCGCTCGCGCCGAAGCTCACGCCTCCCGACAGGCTGACGACGAGACCCGTTGCAGCAGTGAGCCTCGCCTTCTCGCCAACAGCCAGGTTGCCTCCGCCGAGCGTTACGACGCCATCTGTCGCCTCGACGGAAAATTTGTCGCCGGCGACAAGATCTCCGCTGCCGCTGGTCGTCACGGTTCCGCCTGACATCTTCACGCCGTCCCCAGCCGTGATTCCGTTGGCCGAAATGGAAGCGCTCGACTCGCCTTCGAGCGACACACCGTCACCGAGCGTCAGAGTGCTCGATGCTGTTATCGACAGCGAGCCTGTCGCAGCAACGGACACGCCGGACTGGAGCTCGCTGCCTGCGTTCATGCTGATGCTGACGTAGCCATTCGTACCGACGATGGAGGCGCCTTCCCGAACGAGGATGTCATTGTCCACATCAAGATAGACGGAAGCGCCGCTGAGGTGCGTGCTCGCCCCAAGGTCGGTGGTGGCAGACCCGGTCATCGACAGAATTCCCGTGATGGCCGTCAAAGTGGCGCCGTCGCCCACGATCATGACTCCGCCACTCATGCCAAAATGGACGTCGTTTCCGATCAGCTTCGCGCTGGCACCGATTTGGATTGAAAAGCCGTCGAAGCTGAAACTGCTGTAGTTCGAAACGCTGCCGTCGAGATAGAGGCGCGTGGCATGCCAGTCCGTGTTCGACCCGTCGGGCGCCTCGAGCTTGACGCCATGGGGCACGACGATGGATCCCGACGTTGTGTAGGTGCCGACCAGCGACGCCTCCGGAATCTCCGTATCGGTTCCGCTGTTGAAGCAGCCGTCGTTGCCGACGTCGAGGTAGACAAAATCCGGTTCACCCGGCGGACAGATCACGGCGTGCGCGGGTGGGACTGCTGCGGCCGACGCAAGACAGGCCGCTGCGACGAAGGATCGATGCCATACGAAAGAACACTTCATGAGTTCCCCCTTCCGTGTCGATGAGTCACGGGAAATCGGGAGTTAGCGGGCGGGCACGCATGTGTCGAGTGCGTGGGGAAAGAGCGAAACGAAAAAGACGCCGGCGCCTGCTCACGCGCGATCGCGCGCAACTCCGATCCCGATTTGACCGATGTGTCGCCAGCGCCGAACTCGCTCGACAGGCAGAAGCCGTTCGGACGGACGAGCTGCACGATCATCTGCGGGAGCCTGTTTGACGAATTGGGTCGGTCCGACCGGGCCAGGAAGCGGAAGTCCGGAGTAATCCTGCGCACGCAACCGCATCGGCAGGAAGATCGACCGAGGTTCCTAGTAGCTCGACGATTGCCATCAGCCGCATTGCGGTACTCGCCTGCCAACCGTTCCTGAGTTGCGGCGGCGACTCCCAGTCAATTCTGCTATGGCTGCGGTTTTGTCGGATTGGGCTGGGGCGAGGTTGGCTCGGTAGTATGACTCGCGTCAGCCCTGTCACGGGTGACGCAGATCGGTACCCTTTCTTCCTTCGGTTTATCGTCGTGTGGTGGGTTGGCAGCCCAGGCATAGACTCCCAGCGCGATCAGGCCCATGGAGGTGACTAAGAGCAGTGCCACCGAACGATTGCGGACGTCCATTTTGAGCTGCTCCGTTTGCAGATACGAGCTCAGGCGACTCAACGTCGGCGTCAGCGCGGTGAATCTGTTCAACGCCTCAGTGTATTCGTTCGAACCCGGGGACTTGCTGTGCTTACGCAGCTCGACGGTGGCAGCTTGACGTTCATCAAGCAGCGGAATGAGGGACTCGTACTGAGGCGGTAGAAGGTCCGATGCGTGAGCCTCAATGAGTTTGAGGAGATTCGAGTTCTGTCTCACATCTTCCAGGAAAAAAGTCTCGGTGATGAGAAGGCGTAGCGCCTGGATCATTCCGATACCGAAAAGAAGCAGCGCCGCCGCGAGTGCCACCACCGCAGCGTAGAACCGCGGTGTAAGCGGGATCAAAGAGCCGAGAGACGTGAAGGGGCTGGTGCCGATCGCCAGCGCCCCGAGAGCGCCCAAGCCACCGACCATCCATTTGGCGGTCGCGCGAATATCCGATCGCACGGCCTCAAATTTCTGAAGTGGAGAGTCCGGGGTATCCATGGATCAGACGATTTCGAATTTGATCCGGGCAGGAATCGCGAGTCTCGAGCGTAGTTTCTCAATGTCCACGCTTTTGCCTGGCGGAACATGCACGAGAAGTGCCGGCGACTTGCGCGACCGCGTCGGGCTGGCGCCCGTTCGGACCTCGAGTAGATCCCAGTCTGTGAATGGGAGGCTCGATTTGCGGCCGGATCGGATCGGCTGAATCAGCCAGCAGGAAGTGGTCCCGGGGTCAGGAAGAACCGGCGGCGAGGTAGGCTTTGGCCCTACCGGCTTCGGAGTCTTCTTACGCCGACTCGTCGGCTTTTTCGTGGTGGCTCGCCACAGTGTGACAGATTCACCATGGCAACTGACTGTGATGCTGCCGTCCAGATTCTCTTTGACGTCCATGAGTAAGCCTCGCGGCGAATGCGGTTACGGGGCTGGCGGAACTGTGTCGAGTGACAAGGGTGAGTATCGCCACAAGTAGGGGACTGGGGGGACTTGGCCGGCGCTCGTACGATGCGGATCGCCGCGCCGGTGAGAAGCCTCGCGAAACCGGAACCGACCGAAACAATATCCATGCGGCTCGGGGTTAAACGCCCCGGGCAACCACGGGTTGCGGCGATTAAGGCTCGGGCGGTCACAGCGGGAAAGACCCCGCGGCGCGTGCAAGCGCCGCGGGGCCTCGAAGGGTTTTACGTGGAGGCGCCTTACTCGCAGAAGCCGCCGACTCCGCACGTCAGTGCAGGCAGCCACTCGCCGCTGAAGCCTTCGCAATCCACCTGCGAGTTGAAGTTCGGGCCGGCCACGCAGCCACTCGACGTCTGGCAGCATCCGCCCGGCGTCGGAGTTGCAGAGCAGAAGCCGTCGCTGCCGCATCCGGCCCCCGCCGTGATGTATGTCGCGAGGGGCCCGGCGGCCATCTGGCAGTCGGTGAGCGTCTGCAGAGTCGAAAGGATCCCGCAGGCGCCGGACACGCCGTCCGATCCGCTGCAGCATGCGGTGATCGTCAGTTTCCGCAGCGACATGCTGGCGGATTCTTCGATGTCTGCCTGGAACACACCTTCGTCCCCGGAAGTCCGACAGCCGCCTTTCGACTCCGCTTTCGTCCACGACGACGAGATCTTGCCGACGCACTTCGAGGTATCGACGGGGTCGCCGCTCTTGAGCGACTTGGCGTTTGCCGCGTGCAGGCACGACGAGTACTTGCCGGCGGCTTTTAGTTTCGCGGCTGCACAATCGGCGGCAGGGTCGCCGGCTCGCGACGCTGCAGCCGCCGCCAGTGTCAGACAAGTGACCGCAACGACAAACGAAGTTCTTCGAATCAAACTCATTGTCCTCTCCTTCTTCGCCTCGACGGCGTCGCACACCTTGTTGTGGCAGTCCTATGGACAGTGTCGTGCGACGGCCAGTCTGCGATTCCCGCCGATCTTCGCTCGACGCACGAGCGTACAATTCGAGTACGTCGAGAGTTGATGCAAACGGATCGGCCGGCGAGCTACGGCGCCTTGTACGATGCAGCGAACTTCGCCGCGCCGTTACTCTTGATCTCGTCCGCCCCGAAGCTCGCCTGCCAGCAGGACGCGTCGCTCGTGCGAACCTGCGCGACTACGGTACCTTCGAGGCCGTCGCCGAGCGCAAACGTCGGGATCGTGCTGCCCTTCGCCTTGAGCTGGACCTTTCCGCTGCCCGTGGTGCTCGACGTGCCGGCAATTCCGCTGATTCCGTCGCCCGGTGCCGGCTTCCGGCGGTCCTTGTATTTGAAGCCCTTGGTCGTCTCGCTCCAGCACGACTCGTCTTCGCAGGTCGCGTTTCCGGCCAGCGGTTGGAGGAAAATGACGAGGCCATTCGCATCGTACACGCAGAGCTCGTACGCCGTGTCGGTCGTGGGCGAGCCGAGATCCTCCTTCGCGAAGCCGGCCTTGCCCCACTTGAACGAGACCGCGCGCTTCCCGGCGTCGTCGGAATTGGCCAGCGAGAGCGTCGCGCCGCCCGGCGCGTCGTTGTCACAGGTCTGCGGCGTGTCGTCGCTTTCGCAACCGCTTTCCACGTTGCAGTAGTCCCGTGTGCAGAGGGTGCCGTCGTCGCATGCGCTATCGTCGGCGGTGTGCAGGCAGCGTCCGACACTGTCGCACTCGTCGACGGTGCACCCGACGCCGTCCTCCCAGCATGGAGCCCCGTCGGCTTCGAAGGTGCACGTCGAAGAGCAGCAGTCTCCATTCGCGACATTCCCGTCGTCGCAGATTTCGCCGTATTCGACGAGGCCATTGCCGCACACCGGGATCCCCGCTTCATAGGCGCCGAGATCGCAGTGGGCTCCGACCGGCCGCGGGAATCCGCGCTGATCCCGGTCGCCGAGCAGATGGCAAGTGGTATCGTCGCCGGCGTCGATCGCGCTCGACGGGACGTTGAGCTTCAGCGTGTATGTCGGGCCGCCGTTGTCATCGGGATCGCCCGCGAGATTCGGGTCACCGCTGAGTGCCGGATTGCAGCTTCCGTCCTCGATGAGGTTGTGATGGTTCACGGCGAACGCCGTGCTCAAACAATCGGCGTGCAACGAATTGGCGATGATGTTGTTCACGATGCTGAGATTGCCGCCCGACGCGAGCCGAACCAGTCCAACCGAGTTGTACGAGAGAGTGCTGTTGGTGAGCTCGAGCGATCCGGTGTCGAGAGTGATCGCGCCACCCGTGATCGAGTTGGAAAAGCTGGCCGAGAACGTGCTGTTCCGGATGCTCGTTGCGCTGTTCGTGCTGTAGACGGCTCCTCCGTCGGAGTCTGCGCCATTTCCCGCGAAATAGCTGTCGAGGACGGAGAGCGTCGAGGAGCTTACGTAGATCGCACCGCCGGTGCCCGCAACGTTGTTGCTGAACGAGCTGCCTTCTATTGCGAGCGTCGAGGAGCTGGCGTGGATCACACCGCCGTCGATCGCAACATTGTTGTTGAACGAGCAGCCTTCTATTGCGAGCGTCGCCGAATCGACCATGATCGCGCCGCCGGCCACCGCGCCGCCTCCCTGAATCTGCAGTCCATTCATCTCGACGGTGCCGCCGTCGATCGAGAAGACCTGGACGGGGACGTTGGTCTCGTCGACGCCGGTGATCACGACGTACTGGCCTGCGCCGTCTATCGTGAGGGTTTTGTGGATCTGCGGGAGGCTCGATTCGAGTGTAATAAAAGTCGTGTCTGCGAACCTGATGAGATTCGGTCCAAAGGCGGCGGCGGCGGCGTTCATCGCCTCGCGCAGCGTGCAATGCGCGTCGCAGGTGCCGTCGTCATCGTCCCCACCGGCGGTGACATAGAGGATGTTCTGTTCTTCGGTCGCGCCGATGTCGCAGCCGGATCCCACCGGCCGCGTGATGCCGCGCTGATCGACACCGCCTGTGGGACTGGCCAGGCAGTAGGTTTCGTCGCCGTGGTCGTTCGCGAGGGAGCCGTTCATCGGCGGTGCTGTCTGGGTCGGACCGCCGTAGTTCCCAAGAGGCGAAAGCATGGGATCGCCGCTGAACGCAGCCGGGCACGATGCATCCTCGATCAAGTTCGAGGTGTTCGTCCCGATGGAGCCGCCGGACTCCAGCTTGCAGTCCGCACCGGTCGATCCGGCGATGATGGTGTTGACGAGGTCGAGCGGTCCGCGAGTCGCGATGCCGCCTCCAGCTGTCAGAGGCGCCGAATTGGCCATGACTGTGGTGTTGTACAGTTGCACGCCCGCGGTCACCCGGCCCTGGATTCCTCCGCCGTCGGTTGCTGCCGTGTTTCCGTAGATCGTGCTGTTGACGATCAGTGCGCTCGACGCCACGTAGATCCCGCCTCCCTGGTCGCCGCTGTTGCCGTTGATCGTGCTGCCGGAGATGGTCGCATACGTGGCGTAGATGCCGCCGCCTGCGGCGGAAGCGTGACATGCGGAGACCGTGCTGTCGTAGAAGAACAGCCGGCCCGTGCTCAGGATACAACCGCCGACGTCGCCGAGACCTTTGGTGAGCGTCACGTGGTCGAGAGTGAAGTTGATCTCGAAAGCGACGACGAACAGCTGAACGTCTGCGCTGCCGTTTCCGTTGCTGTCGCCGCTCAATGTGACCGGCACGCCGGTACCGTCGATCGTCAGGTCCTTGTCCACGGTGATGGCGCTGCCGAAACGGATTACTGATCCGGCCAGACCGGCGTCGAAGTCGATCGTGTCGCCCGACGATGCCGATGCGATCGTGTCGCGCAGCGATCCGGCGCCGGTGTCATTGCTGTTCATGACGGTGAGCACGGCCGCCTCGGACCAGTCCGGCGTCATCGCCAGCAGACAGAACGCCAGGACGCACGCAGAGTAGTTTCGAATGTTTCGGATGTTCATGGCCCTCCCTCTCAGTCGATCAGTTTGCCAAGGTGCTCGAGCAGCTCGGCGAGGCTCGTGAAGTGGTGGCGGCCGCTCGACGTGACCTCCTCCAGCTTGCCCCTGCACGTACCGGCACCGAGATCGGTGGTACGGTCGAAGCGCAGGACGAACGTCCGCTCCTGTGGATAGAGGGGACGCTGGAGTTTCTCGTCGTCGCTGCGGAAGCGCTCGGTCATGCGCAGTTGCTACCCCGGCCGGCGCCGGCGAGTCCCCACAAAACTCACACATTTCGAGGCTGCCGGGCACGAAGGCGCTCGTTTCCGGCCTCGCGCCGCCGCAGTCGGCGTGAGCGTCCACCGGCGAGCTATTTTGTGGTTTCGCCGTCCCCGGTATTCTTCCGCGCCATGGCCGGGACTTCTGGTGCTGCTCCCGCGCGTCGCCGGATCGGTCAGGGTTTCGAGCTGGATCTTTCCGGCGAACAACTCTGCCGCGGCGGGCAGACCATTGCGGTGCGGCCCAAGAGCTGGCTCGTGCTCCGGTATCTCAGCGAACGAGCGGGCGAGCTCGTTTCGATAGGCGACCTTCTCGATGTCGCGTGGCCTGGAACAGCAATCACACCGAACACGCTGAGCAACGTCATCAACGAGCTGAGACGGGCTCTCGGGGACAGCGCATCCGATCCGCGCTTCATCCAGACCGTGCACAGGCGCGGATTCCGCTGGCTTGGGGCCGGTGCGGGCGACGGTCGTCCGCCTTCGGAATCCGATTCCCGCGGCTCCGTGCCACACACGGAAGTATTCGTTGGCCGAGAGACTGAGCTGGAGCGACTTCGTCGCTGCTGGACCGATGCAAAGGCGGGCCGGCGGCAGATCGTTTTCGTTGGAGGCGATGCCGGTATTGGCAAGACGACACTCGTCGCTGAGCTCATGCGCTCGCTCGATGATGGAGAGAGCCTGATCGCGCGCGGCGGCGCTGTCGAATCGACAGGCGCCCTCGAGCCATACGTGCCGTTTGTCGGTGCGATCGATGACCTGCTGTCGCGCGAGCGCGCTCTGGTGCTGCCTTTGTTGCAGCGCTCAGCTCCCGGCTGGCTCGCCATGATGCCTTGGACTGCCGCGCCCGAATCAGCCCCGCTTTCGCCGGCTGCACCTCTCGACACTGCTCCCTCGCTGCTGTTCCAGGGAGCAACCTTCTGGGAATCCGTCGCGGCGATGCGACCCACGCTGCTGGTGATCGAAGACCTTCACATGGCGGATGCGGCAACGATCGCGCTCGTCGGGCTTCTCGCCGAGCGCACCGCGACGGCACGACTCATGGTGCTCGCTACGTGGCGCTCTGCGCAGGCCGTTGCGACCGAGCACGCCGCCGCGGGCCTTGTCCGGCGGTTGCAGGCGTCGCGCCGTGCGAGCGTGATCTCCTTGTCACCGCTGCTGCGTGTCGAGATCGAGCGGTGGCTGTCCCATCGCTTCGCCAGCGACTCGGTTGCCGCAGCGCTTGCGCCGGCGCTGGAACAGCTCTCGGAGGGCAACCCGCTCTTTCTCCGCGCGCTCAGCGAACATGCGGTCGAGCGGGGCATCATCAGCAGCGACGGAAGTGCCTGGCAGCTTCCAGTCGATCCTGCTGCCACGCTGCTCGAGCTTCCGGACGATCTGCGCGACATCGTGGGAGCACAGCTCGACGTGCTCGGCCCGGACGAAACCGAAGCCCTGGAGGTTGCAGCCGCGGTGGGGCTGCGCTTCTGCGCGCAGGACGTCGCCAGCGGATGCGGACGGCCGGTGGCTGCTGCCGATTCGCTCTGCCATCGCCTCGGGAAGGCGCGTCATTTCATCCGCGCGTGTGGCAGTGTCACTCGTCCCGACGGCACTCGCAGCGGCGAATACGAGTTCGTGCATTCTCTCTTCCGTCACGCCTGCTACGCGCGCATGTCGTCGGCGCGCCGCCAGCTCGTTCACGAGCGGATCGCGCTCGGAATGGAAATGGCCCACGGCGAGCGAACGACGGAGGCTGTTTACCAGCTCGCTGAGCAGTTCGAGGCGGCGGACGATCTCGAGAGGGCGGTGCAGTATCTGTCGAAGGCCGCCGCATCCGCGGTCGAACCCGACGCACAGGCCGAAGCGCGCAAGCGTCTCGAACAGTTGCTTCAAAGGCTTCACGAAGAACCCCGAAGCCGCGCGCGTGATAGCGAGGATGCCCAGTTCCAGCTTACCGGCCTCGACTTTCAGCGCACGGGGGGCGACTACTTCCAGTACTACCAGACGGCGGAGCGGTTGGCCTTGCGAGCGGGAGACAGCCGCCTCGTCTTCACCGCGCGCCTCGGACTCGCTGTCGGCCAGCTTGCGCTCGGAGAAACGGAGCAGGCCGAGCTCACCGCGGAAAAGCTTCTCGTGATGGCCGACAGGGAGCTGCCCACTCTTCGTCCACAAGCGCTCACGGCGGCGTCGTTCGCACCGGTCGTCAAAGGAGAGCTCGAGAAGGCCGCGGCGCGTCTTTCGGTAGCCGTCACGCTGGATCCGGAGCCGGGCATTCCCGCCACCGTCGATCAGCGCGCGTGGCAGGAGATTCACTACGCGTACGTGCTTGCGCTGCTCGGAAGACTCCGCGAGTCGGAAGTGTGGCTCGAACGATCACTCGCGCGCTGTGAGGATTCGGATCATCCGGTCAGCCAATCTTTGGTACAGACCCACGCCGCGGAGATCTGCATCGTGCTGCGCAATCCCGATCGAGCCGCGCGCTGCAACGAACGATCGTCGCAGATCACGCAGCAGCTCATCGGAAAAATCACTGCGCGAAACCGCGCGATCGCGAGCTGGGCCGCCTTTGAGCGCACACCTTCGGCCGAGTTGTGCGATGCGATGGAAGGCATCAATCAACGCCGCTGGTTGTCCTGGCCGGCAGTGCTCGCCTCGGCGCAGAGGCGCGTCGGCCGGCTCGAGAAGGCTCTTCAGACGATCGAGGCCGGCTTCCAATACGCCGTCGACACCAGCTCGGCGATCTATCTGGCAGACTTGCACCGCGAGCGCGGCGAGATCGCGATGGCCCGGCTCACGCACGAACGCGGCGCCGGCACCGCCGCCGAAGCGGAAACGCAGTTCCGCGAAGCAGTGCGCGTGGCGCACCATCAGCGTTCCCGGCTGCTCGAGCTCCGAGCCAGAGTTTGCCTCGCGCGACTGCTCGCCCGGACGGAGCGTGCGGCCGAGGCTCGCCAGCAGCTCGAGGACATTCTCGGTTCCTTCGAGGGCGAGCCGGCTGCCGCGGACATCACCGAGGCGATGGCCGCGAACCAGAGTATCTGCTGAGGCTGATGCAGTAGGCGCGAAGCGCCGTGACGAGGAAGCGCGAAGCGCCGTGACGAGAGTCCCGTACGGCGATCGTCCCGTCCATGTCGCGGAACCCTTCTGCTTCACGAACATTCCCCGGGGAATGTTGTTCGCGATCGTCGTACGACGGCCGAGCTGCTCATCGCGATCGCCGAGATCGATGACCGTAAGCTCTCCGCCAGGCACGCCTGATCTGGCGGAGTGAGGCTAACCGAGCCATTTGAGGTAGGCGTTGGCGCGACTGAACCCCGCTCTCTCGTAGAACCGATGCGCGTCAGCGCGCCGACTGTTTGATGACAGCTCGATGTGAGTGAGGCCGCGCGCCGTCGCCCAGTCCTCGGCCGCGGCCAGCAACTGACCGCCGATGCCCTCGGACCGCCTCTTCTCATCGACAACCATGTCCTGCAGCCAACACTTCGGACCGAAGCCGAGCGATTGGATGTCCGCATAGACACTCGTCAAGCCCACGGCTCTGTCACCATCAAAAGCCAGAAGTATGTCGGCATTCGGTTGCTCCACTGCCCAGCGGAACGATGTCGACGAGCGGCGTCGCGTGTAGTCGGGGGGCACGCCGCCGGGCGGCTCGAACAACTGCTCGAGCAGGTAAAGCGCGCCCTCCTCGTCCGAGAGGGTTGCCGGGCGTATCTCGATTCCCATGTTCGGATTCTACACAAGGACGAAACGTGGACTAGAAGGCGGGTGGCCAGAGCCGGCCACCAGGCGCGTCTGTGTCAGTCTTCGTAGACCGGCGGACGTCCATGCTTTCGCGCGCGAATCGCCTCGTCGAGATTCTGCGTCGTCATGCGCACGAGCAGCTGGTTGCGGTTCTCGAGATCGATGGCGGCCTTGAGGCTGCCCGCCTCGAGGTTCGCCCACAGCACTTCCTTCGTCATCGAAAGACCGTGCGCGCTGTAGCCGCACATGCGGTCGGCCATCTCGAGGGCGCAATCGACGAGCTCGGCGTCATCGACGACGCGCGAGACGAGGCCGATACGCTCGGCTTCGTCCGCATCGACCTCGCGACCCGACAGGATGATCTCGTTGGCGCGCGACGCGCCGATCAGTCGCGGGAGTAGATAGCTTACGCCGCACTCGGTACCGGCGAGGCCGTTGTTGATGCCGGCGCCGCGAAAGGTCGCCGAGCGCGCCGCGATGCGGATGTCGGCGCCGAGCGGAATGCACATTCCGCCGCCGTACGACGGGCCGTTGACCGCGCAAATCAGCGGCTGCGGAATCGCACGCATTGCCGGTACCACGTCCGACATGAACGCCATCGCGCGGATCGCGATGCGCGAGATCGGAAGCCCGTCGCTTCCCGGCGGCATCCCGACGTCGGTCAGGTCCATGCCCGAGCAGAAGCCGCGACCGCTTCCGGTCAGGATTGCGACCATGCAGTCGTTGTCGGCGGCGACGCGGCGGAGCGCGGCGTACAGCGACTCGACGAGCGGAAACGACATCGCGTTGAGCCGCTCGGGGTTGTTGAGCGTGATCAGTCGAACGCGCGGCCGCGGGCTCGACACGAGCACGTAGTCCGCGCCGTCGTCACGCGCGTGCATGGCGTAGTTCTGGTGACTCATGACGCTGGCCAATCGTTGCCGCACGGCGGGAAGTCAATCGGAGACCAGCAGCAGCGGTTTCTTGTTACTGAGTTTTAAATGTACCTGTCCCCATCAGGTTGCGCCGGATTTGCTGACGAATTTTAAATGTACCTGTCCCTATTTTCCGTTTCAGGAGGACTACGATGATCACGTTGTATGGCGTGCCCGGCTCGCGGGCGTTTCGCACGATCTGGATGCTCGAGGAGCTCGGCGTCCCTTATGAAAATGTCCCGACCCACTTCGCGAACGGCGACACGAAGAAGCCGGACTATCTCGCGCTGAATCCGAATGGCCACATTCCGACGCTCGTCGACGACGGGACGCCGTACTGGGAGTCGATGGCGATCAACCTGTATCTCGCGAAGAAGTACGACAAGGGCCTGCAGCCGAAGTCGGCTGAAGGCGAAGCGCACGCCATACAGTGGAGCTTCTGGGCGATGACCGAGGTCGAGAACCCGCTCATCGAAGTGCTGATGCACCGCATGTTCCTGCCCGCCGACCAGCGCAATCCCAAAGTCGCCGAAGCGGCCGTCGAAAAGCTCCAGGGCCCGCTCGGTGTGCTCGACCGGCATCTGGCCGGCCGCAAGTACGTGCTCGGCGACCAGTACAGTGTCGCCGACGTGAATCTTGCGTCGGTTCTTTCGTGGGGTCCGCTCGTAGGGCTCGACCTGTCCGGTTTCCCGTCGCTCGGGAAGTGGCTGATGGAGTGCTCGGCGCGGCCTGCGGCAAAGACCGCGTCGGCCAAGGCGATGGGCTAGCCGTCACCTCGGCCGTCGTAGCAGGTCTCGCCGGGATCGGCTGAACCGAAGGCGCGGCGCTGGCGCGGAAAAGATCACAAAAAAAGACCCGACGTTCCTCTGGCCGTGGAACGTCGGGTCCGAATCGCTCGAAGTCTCGGGGGGGAGGTCAGACTTCGAGCAGGAGCTGCACCGATGGGGGGGATGGTCAGTCGGTTCAACTCCCGTGGCACCATCAGAGCACGGCTCGTGCCAGCCGGCGGCGTTCACGGCACAGTTCTTAACAACATGAAGTCGCTCAGGATTTTTCGAGCTATGCGGGAATTTTACCGCAATCGTGTCTCAGTGAACTGTTTCAATTCTGTCTCTGTCGTGTCCCGCGAGACACCGTAGAGACACCGTCTGAAAATCCCGGAGGGCCTCGATCGCCGGCATCGCGCCGGTCGATTTCTGCCCGTCATTCATCCTTCGGCTGCTCGCCGTGCTCTGGATCGTCGGCACCAAACCCCGGGACCCCAAGCACCGTCAGCCGCCGGTAGAACGTGGCGCGACTCACTCCGAGCAGCTTGGCGGCCTGCGACCGGTTGCCGCCCGCGCGGTGCAGCGCTTCGAGCACCTCGAGCCGCGAGGCCATCGGACCCTGCGGCAGCGATGCGGCAGCAGCCGCACCGTCGAGCACTTCGACCGGAAGATCGTCGGCCTGGATGAGCTCGCCGCGGGCGCGCGCCGCCGCCACAGCGATCGCATTGCGAAGCTCGCGCACGTTGCCCGGCCAATCGTACAGGTGAAGCAGCCGCAGCGTTTCGTTGCCGACGCCGCGTACGGTCTTGCCGGTAACGGCGCTCTGCGCGGCGAGGAAGTGCCGCACCAGGTGCACGATGTCTTCCTTGCGGTCGCGCAGCGGGGGAAGCGTAATGCGCGCCGCGCGCACGCGATAGTAAAGATCGGCACGGAAGTGTCCGAGCCTCACCTCCTCGGCAAGGTCGCGATTGGTCGCGGCGACGATGCGCACGTCGACCGGCTCTCCCTTGGTGCGTCCGACCGGATAGACGAGCCGCTCGTCGAGCACGCGAAGCAGGCTCGCCTGCACGCGCGCCGACAGCTCGCCGATCTCGTCGAGAAACAGCGTTCCGCCGTTGGCTGCGCGGAAGAGTCCCTCGTAGTCGCCGATCGCGTCGGTGAACGCGCCGCGGGCGTGTCCGAAGAGCTGGCTCGAGGCGAGCTCGTCGGAAAGTCCCGCGCAGTTGACGGCGACGAAATTTCCGTCGGCGCGCACGCTGCTGCGGTGGATCGCGCGCGCAACCAGCTCTTTGCCCGAACCGGTTTCGCCGTCGACGAGCACCGGCACTTCGACAGCGCCGTAGTCGCGGATCTGCAGGAAGATCTGCTTCATCGGATCGCTGTTGCCGACGATGTCGCTGAAGCGCGAGCGCTCGTCGAGGATGCGCTCGAGGTGCACGACGCGCGACACGTCGTACAGGAAGAACATCCTGCCGCCGGCCGTGCGCACGTCTTCGCGCACCTCGACTTCGACCGCCGTCGGAACGCCGGCACCGTGCGGTATGTGCACCAGCACCGTTCCGGCATGTCCCGCCGGATTGCGAACGGCGTTGTCGAGACGCTGGCGATCGCTCTTGGAGAGTCCGAGCGCATCCTGCCAGTTGCTGCCGAGCACGCTCTCCTCCTCGAGGCCAAGCATCGACAGCGCCGCACGGCTCGCGAACGTGACGCGGCTCTCGCCGTCGACGAGAAGCGTGCCGTGGCGCTGCGCATCGAGCACGGCCTTCAGGTCGTCGTGCGCGCGCTGCAGGTTGCGATGGATTGCGCCGCGACCGAGCGCGGTCTGCACGGTGACCTCGATGTCGCGCTGGTCGAACGGCTTGACGATATAACCGAGCGGTGCGGCGCTGCGCGCGCGCTCGAGCGTGGTCGGATCGGCGTACGCGGTCAGGAACACGATCGGGATGTCGTGTTCCCGGCGGATGCGCTTGGCGAGCTCGATGCCGTCTTCCTCGCCCTCGATGCGCACGTCCATCAGCACGAGGTCGGGTTTGTGCTCGATCGCGAGCTGGAAAGCCGCTTCGCCGCTGCGCGCGGTTCCCACCACTTCGTGGCCGAGGCGCCGCAGCCGCGTGGCGATGTCGAACGCGACGATGCTTTCGTCTTCGACGATCAGGATGCGTGCCGGAAGAGTAGCCGTAGGTACTTCGCTCATGACCCGGCTCCTTCCATGCTCGCCACGCTCGGGCTGCGCGCGATCATGATGCGACCGCCTTGCGCGGACGGCCCGGCGCGACGGCTTCCGAGTCTTCGATGGAAACGTCGTCGACGCCGGCGGTCTGCGCGAGAGCCGGCAGGTCGACGATGCACTTGGCGCCGCCGTCGGTTGCCATCGTAAGGTGCCCGCCGAGCTGCTCGGTCAGTGCCTGCACGAGCTTCAGCCCCAGGCTGTCGGACGTCTCGATGTCGAGATCGGCCGGAAAACCACTTCCGTTGTCGGTCACCAGCAGCCTGCGTGCGAGCGCGTTGCCGCTCAGCCGCACCGTGATCAGGCCTTTCGGCTGGCCTGTAAAACCGTGTTTGACCGAGTTCGCGATCAGCTCGTTGACGATCAGACCGATCGGAATTGCCTGGTCGACGCTCACCTCGCGCACGCTTTCGTCGACGTGCACGTCGACGTGGCACTCGCCGTGGCCGAGATAGCGGATCACCTGCTGCGCGAGCGTGTCGAGGTAACGCGCGAGATCGACATGGGCGAGGTCTCCCGAGCGGTAGAGCTGCTCGTGGACGAGCGCCATGGCGCGGATCCGGACTTCGCTTTCATGAAAGATTTCGCGCGTGTCGTCGTCGCGGCTGCGATCGCCCTGAAGGCTCAGCATCGACGAGATGATCTGCAGGTTGTTCTTCACGCGGTGGTGGATTTCGCGCAGCAGGATCTCTTTCTCCACGAGCGAGCGCTCGATCTGTCTTTCGGCTGCGAGGCGGTCGGTGACGTTTTCCATGACGAACACGTAACCCGTAGGTACGCCGCCCTCTTCACGAAGCGGGGCTGCAGACACGCGCACCGGAATGTGGCCGCCATCCGGCCGGCACAGCTCGAACGTGCGAGGAGAATCGCTGTAGCGCGGCAGGCCGACCGGCGCGCGCCGCAGATCGGGCAGCAACGTCTCGATGAGCTTTCCGTGAAGCTCGGATTCACTCGCGCCGAGCTCTTCAAGACAGCGCGGATTGGCGGTCACGACGCGGCCTTCGGCATCGGTGGCGATCAGCATGTCGGCCATCGAGCGCAGCACGTTGTCGAAATAGTCCTTGGACACCGTCGTCGTGCGCAGCGTTGCGGCCATTTCGTCGAACGCGCGCGAGAGATCGCCGATCTCGTCGCGGCGCTCGAGCGCGTCCGATTGCACCAGCTCGCCGCGACCGATGCGTCGGGCGCGCGATGCGAACGCGACGACCGGACGCGAAAGGCCGCCCGCGACCCCGATTGCCGAAAGCACCGAAACCGTGACGAGCACGATGCCGAGCGCGATGCCCGTCAGCGAGAACGCCGTCGACTGGCTGCGGATGAGTCCATCCAGACGCGCCTGCTCGAGCTGGATGTCGCTGCGGATTCCGTCCATCGCAAGGTCGACCAGCGCGGCGCCGATCACGTGATTTTCGAGAACCGCGGGAGCGGCCACGCGCAGCGTCCGGCCGTCGCGCCGACTCGAAGGTTTTCCGGTTTCGAGAGCCTCGCGCACCCACGGAACAGCCTGCCGGCTGTCATCGCCGTCGGGCGGCACGCCGCTTTCACGAATCAGCATCCCCCTGCCGTCGACGACCGATGCCGTAAGCACGTCGGGATAGCTCCGCAGCTCGGCGGCTTCGTGGCTGATCTGGCGGTAGTCGTTGTGATACAGCGGCGTGACGAGACGCTCGGCAAGCGCGGATGCGAGCGAGATGCCGTGCTTCTCAATCTGGCGTTCGAGCGTGTCGCTCAGGTTCGAGGATGCAACCGAGCTGATTTCCTCGGCGTAGCGGCGCTGCTCGGCGAGCAGCGCCGCGCCGAGCACGAGCAGGCTCGCGCACACGAGCCCTCCGATCACCATCGTGTATTGTCCGCGGAGCCGCATTCAGTTGGCTCCCTGCACGGCGCCGGACAATTCCGCATGAACGAGCGACCAGGTCTCTTCGAGATCGGCGATCGACCGCTCAGTCTCCGCATCGATCGCGCTCAGGCGGTCGATCTTGTTGTAGCGATCGAGCGTTTCGCGCCCGTCGGCGTCGCTGTTCATCTCGAGCAGCAGCTTGCCGAGCCCCGCGCGCTGCTCGGCCGAGACCGTCGGCCCGGTCAGCACGAACGCGCGCGGAATCTCGTTCGACTCGTAGATGATACGCAAGCCGGAAATGGTTGTGGGCTGTGCGGCTTCGGCGGCCTTCCATTCCTCGCTGCTGAGCGCGCCGGCGTCTGCGACGTCGCGAGCGACGGCGGCAACGATCGCCGTCTCCGAGAGTGCGAAGAAATATCCGGCCGCATCCTTCGGCGCGGCCTGCATCGGGGTTGCGAGTGCGACCGTTGCAAGACCCGTACGCTTGATGCCGGCAAGCGGCAGCAGGAACGCGGTCGTCGAGCCGGAGTCTTCGAATGCGACGCGATGCGAGCCAAGGTCGGCGAGCGTATGAATCGGGGAATCTTTCCGGACGAAGACGACCGAGTCGTACGTCGCCCGTCCGCCCCGACTCTCGCGCAGCAGGATCGTGGCGCCGGCAGCCTTGACGAAATGAATCGCCGAAAGCGGGGTCTCCGAGACAACGTCGACGATGCCTCGCCGAAGGAACTCGATCATCTCGGCGTTGTCGCGAGCGACGACCGGGCGGGCCCTGGCGTATCCCAGCCCGCCGATGCGGCTGGCGAACCACGAGGCGAGCGCGTCGAGTGCGGGAAGATGCTCGGAGACGTTGCGCGCGACGCGGCCGACTCCGAGCGTGTCGGGCTGTTCGAGCTCGTCGCGATACAGGATCGGAGGCTTGCCGAGATCGGCGGTATCCGGGGCTTCGACGCTGGGATCGCGTGGTTCCATTTCAGCCGTCGCCAGGCCTGCCGCACCGGTGATCATCGCCACCGGGACGAGCAGAAAAACCAGCGTCATTGCTGCCACGGACCCCGCGTGCCTCAGCATCTCCCCTCTTTCCGGAACTCGCGAAAGTCGCCGGTTCTGTTGTCTCACCACTGTCTCAGCCGTGACGCAAGCACTTTCTGGTAACGGCCTCGGTACGCGCCGGAATTGCTGGAGATTGACCTGACCCGCGCCGTTCGACATCGAGGGGCATGCCCCCGTTCCTGTGGCCGGTCCTCATCTATGGAGTGATCCTTCTCCTCCATATTGCCGTGCCTGGCCGGTGGGTGACCGGCTACGTGACCGGCGAAAACGGCGAGAAGCTCCGCTACCGGCTGAACGGTCTTCGCGTGCTCGCGGCCGCGATCGTGCTGTGGGCGGGCGCATGCTGGGGAGGTTTCCTCGCGTGGGATGCGTTTTACGTGCACCGCTGGGAGCTCGCGGCCGGTGCGTGCCTCGTCGGCCTCATCTTCACGCTCGCGATCGTGCTTCCGGCCGCGCCTGATCCGGACAAGTCATTTGCAGCGCAGCTCTACGAGGGCCGGCTCGCCAACCCGCAGTGGTTCGGCGGGCTTCTCGACGCGAAGATGGTGCTCTATCTGCTAGGCGCGATCATGCTCGAGCAGAACGTGCTGTCGTTCGCCGCCCACCACGTTCTGCTTCATCAGGATGACCCGTCGCCGGGCGTGTTTCTGTACGCAGCGCTGTTCAGCTTCTTCGTCGCCGAGTATCTGAACTTCGAGGAAGTCCATCTCTACACGTACGACTTCATGGCCGAGCGCGTCGGCTTCAAGCTGGGCTGGGGCTGCCTGGTGTTCTATCCGTTCTTCTATGCCGTTGGTCTGTGGGGACTCGCGGAATGGCCGAACCCGCATACGCCGCCTGTGCTGCTCGTGCTGTACGCGGGAATCTTCTTCAGCGGCTGGATGCTGTCGCGCGGCGCGAACCTGCAGAAGTTCTGGTTCAAGCGCGATCCGTCGGCTCGGGCATTCGGTGTGCTCGATCCGCGCGCGATCAGCGGCGGCGGAAAGCACGTGCTGGCCGGAGGTTTCTGGGGCCTGTCGCGGCACATCAATTATCTCGGCGAGATCCTGATGGCCTGCGGCCTCGCGCTGAGCCTCGGCTATCCGCTCGCGCTCACGCCGTGGCTCTACCCGCTGTATTACGTCGCGCTGCTTTTGCCGCGCCAGGCCGACGACGACCGCCGCTGCGCCGCGCGCTACGGTGACCTGTGGACCGAATACTGCCGCCGCGTGCCGTGGCGCATCATTCCCTACGTGTACTGAGCAGTTTTCCTTGCCGGTGCGTTTGCGGCACCACGACACAAGCTCCATCGCGAGGGACCCCCATGCGAACTGCCGTTACAAAGATGCTGGGAATCGACTTCCCGATCTTCGCGTTCACGCACTGCCGCGACGTCGTCGCTGCAGTATCCAATGCCGGCGGTCTCGGCGTGCTCGGAGCCGTTGCGCATACCCCCGAGCAACTCGACATCGATCTCAAGTGGATTCGCGAGCAGGTCAAAGGCCGACCGTTCGGCGTCGACCTGCTGATCCCGAGCAAGTATGCCGGCGCAAGCGAAGGCGGCTTCGACGCCGCATCGCTGAAATCGATGGTGCCGGACGAGCACCGCGAGTGGCTCGAGCGCCTGCTCGAGCGCTACGACATTCCCGGTCTTCCCGAGCCGGCGAGCGGCGAGCGCGGCATGGCGCGCATGCGTGTCGATCCGAAAAGCATGGGCCCACTGATCGACGTGTCGTTCGACAACAAGGTTTCATTCCTCGCCTCTGCGCTCGGCAGCCCGCCGCGATGGCTCGTCGACCGCTGCCACGAAGCCGGAGTGCCGGTTGCTGCGCTGGCCGGGCGTCTCGACCATGCGATCGCTCACAAGGAAGCCGGCGTCGACATCATCATCGCGCAGGGAACCGAAGGCGGAGGCCACACCGGCGAGATCGCGACGATGGTGCTGATTCCGCAGGTCGTCGATGCGGTTGCGCCGGTGCCGGTGCTCGCGGCCGGCGGGATCGCCAACGGCAGGCAGATGGCTGCCGCAATGGCGCTCGGCGCCGAAGGCGTCTGGTGCGGCTCGGTATGGCTGACGACCAACGAAGCCGAGACGTCGCCGGTGATCCGGCAGAAGTTTCTCGCGGCAACCTCGGCCGACACGCTTCGTTCGAAGTCGCTCACCGGAAAGCCCGCGCGCATGCTTCGCAGCGCATGGACCGATGCGTGGCAGGATCCCGATGCGCCGCAGCCGCTGCCGATGCCGCTTCAGAGCATGCTGATCGGCGAGGCGCAGCGCCGCATCCATCGCATCGCGCACAAGGAAGGAAGCGGCGCGCAGCAGCTCGCGACGTACTTCGTCGGCCAGGTCGTCGGGCAGATGAATACGCCGATGCCGGCCCGGCGCGTCGTCTCGGAGATGGTCGAAGAGTTCGTGACCGCGATGGAGCGCATGAACTCTCTCGTCGAGGATTGAATTCGCTCGAGCGACGCGCGCCGGGGGCGGGGGCATGCGCGTACGCTTCGATTCGCTTCGCTCATAGGCGCGTCCGCGCACGCCCTCGCCCCCGGCGCGCTGCGTAGTTGCTTGATGGAGGGATTGTGAACTACGGCGTACTTCAGATTTTTCAGAATTATGAGAGCCGCGATGCGGACGAAGTCGTCTGGCAGCAGGAGACCGAGATGGCGCTCGAGGCGGAGAAGCTCGGGTTTCATTCGGTGTGGGTCGTCGAGCATCACTTCCGCGACTACGCGGCGTGTCCCGACAATCTCCAGTACCTGGCGTGGCTCGCGGCCAAGACGAGCCGCATCCGTCTTGCGACCGGCGCGGTCATTCTTCCGTGGAACGATCCGCTGCGCGTCGCCGAGAAGCTCTCGGTGCTCGACCATTTGAGCGGCGGGCGCGCGATCTTCGGAATGGGCCGGGGCCTCGCGCGCTGCGAATACCTCGGCTTCAACATCGAGATGGACACGTCGCGCGGACGCTTCGACGAAGCGGCCGACAGCGTGCTGAGCGCGCTCGACACCGGCATCTTCGAAAGCAAAGGCCCGTGGTTCACGCGTGAGCCTACCGAGATCCGGCCGCGCCCGCGCGCCGGGTTTCGCGATCGGGTCTGGTGCATCGCGATGTCACCGGATTCGGTCGAGGCCGCGGCGCGCATCGGCACCGGCATGGCGATGTTCTCGCAGGCGTCGTGGGACAGCGCGCGCGAGTCGGTCGGCCGCTACCGCACGCTGTTTCGCGAGCAGCACGCCGGCAAGCCGATTCCTCCCGTCGTCACCGCCGACATGATCGTCTGCGACGACGATCCCGAGCGCGCGAAAGACATGGCGCGCAAACACATCGGCGGCTACCTCGTCACGGTCTTCAATCATTACGAGCTGATGAGCGATCATCTGAAGAACGCGAAAGGCTACGAGCTCTACGGCAGCGCCGTCGACATGCTGCGCGCCATCGGGCTCGAGCACGTCGTCGAGAGCTACATCGACGTCCAGGCGTGGGGCACGCCCGAGATGGTCGCAGACAAGCTTCGCGCGCGCGGCGAGAAGATCGGCGACTATTTCTTCAACGCGTGTTTCCGTTTCGCCGGCGTTCCGCACGACTACGCGATGCGCAGCATGCGGATGTTCGCGGACAAGGTGATGCCGGCGCTCGCATAACGTCATGGACATCAAGGATCCGGAAATACTCGGGCTCATTGAGGAGCTCGACCGCGCGCGTGAATCGTGGATTCACGGAAGAACCGAGAAGCCGGGCACCGACGTCATGGTGCAGGGCGCCGACATGACGATCTTCGGTCCGTTCGGCGGCGAGCTCGTGAGCAACAGTCCGGAGCTCGAGCGGCGGCAGGAAGCGATCTCGGCGAAATTCCGCGGCGGAACCGGGAGATCGGAAGTCGCGAGCGTGATGCGCGAAGGCAACCTCGTCGTGATCGTGCTCCTCGAGCGCAACACGGTGCTGTTCGAAGGAAAGACCGAGCCGCAACCGTTCGTGCTGCGCACGACGCAGGTGTTTCGAAAGGACGGTGAACGCTGGCTGCGCCTGCACCGACATGCCGATCCACTGATCGACCGGCGTTCGTTCGAGACGACGCTCGAGATCGCGGCCGGAAAGCTCGGCGGCTGAGCGTAGCCTTAGCCGCTGATTCGCATCCTGCTGTTGCCGCGGGCCGGTCGTATCGGAAATCCGCGGCTATACCGTGTTTACTGCACTTCGAGCGTCGAGAGCTCTCCGCCGTAGATGGCGTAACGGACGGTCATGTTTTCGTCGATGCAGCTCGAATAGAGATCGAGGTCACCTTGGAAAGCGAGATGCAAAGTCGCGACCTGATCGACGAACGCGCCGGTGTCGATCGGATCGGTGACGATCGTCATCGTATCGGTTCCGTCATCGTACGAAGCGCTGGCCACGGTGGCTTTGCTTGTCGCCACTGTCATCCGGTTTCCAGCCGGGTTCAGGCCGACCCAGCGAATCTTGATCTTTCCTTTGTCCAGCGTCGAAGCGCTGCTGAAGAACGACGCGCAGGTTGCTTCGCGCAGCTTGCCGGTGAGCCGGAACGAAACCTCGGTGATGGGCGCGGAGCCCCCGGTTATGCCCGAGTTATCGCAACTGCTTTGCGTGTCGGTCACCCGTGCCGTCTGCGTCTTCGGAATTCCCGTGAGGCCCGGGTGAAACTCGAATCCGGTATATGGCCACGAATGCTCGTCGCCGCTTGCGATGGAGCACGAGATCGTCCCGGTCGGCTGATCGGCACTGGCGACGGTCGCCGGCGCCGCGCAGAGAAGCACCGCCAGAACCATGGCTCCGAACGATGTAGTGGTACGGGTAACAGTCCGATCGCAGCGACGGTTTGTCATGGAAGCCCTCCTGAAGGCCGCGGGTCTCGTCTCCCTTAGAGGGTTGCCACCCAGTGTGTCAAGGGACGAATCGCTCGCGGGCTACTTACTTCGCGTCACTCGCGAGTGCCGAATCACCGCGTCAGCTCCTGATGCGGATCTTGTAGTTGCCGCGCGCCTGGTCGTATTCGAGCGTGACGAGGCTACGGGCCTCGGCGTCTTTCAGCATCTCGACGAAGCTCGCGTAGCCGTAGTGCTCTTCGCGAAAGTCGGGATGCACGCGTCGCAGCGTCTGTTTCACGAGCGAGCCCCAGACCGGATCGTAATCCTGCGACAGCGACGTGACGATCTCGAGCAGCTTGTCGATGCCTTCGGCCCTGTTGTCGTGAGCCGCTTCGGTCGTCGTCGTCTCCGTCTCGGGCTCGACGGGAGTGTCGGTCACCGCCTCGGCCTCCGCGTCCACGGACTTCTTCGAGCGCCGCCCGCGCGCCGTGCGCGTGGACGTGGCCTTTGTCGAAGCTTTCGTCGTGCGCGAACGTTTCGCCGGTTTTGCTTCGACGACCGGCTCAGCCGCCGCTTCGACGACGACCTCCGCCAGCGGCGCTGCGCTTTCCTTGGCGACCGGCGCAGTCTTTGTCGAAGCGCGGCCGCGCGTGCGCGCTCCGGTAGAGCGCGACGCGCGCCGTGCCGACGCGACCGTGCGGATCTTGTCGGCGGTCTGCACGAGATCGTCATAGTAGATGAACTCGTCGCAGCTCGAGACCAGAAGCTCCGACGTCGAGCTTCGCACGCCGCAGCCGATCACGCGCTTGTTGTTCTCCTTGAGCTTGTTGACGAGCGGCGAGAAGTCGCTGTCGCCGGTCAGCAGCGCGAACACGTCGATGTGGTCTTTCGAGTAACAGAGGTCGAGCGCATCGACGACCATGCGGATGTCGGCAGAGTTCTTGCCCGTCAGCTTGTTCGAGGGGATGTCGATCATCTCGATTCCCTGCGAGTGGAAGCCGCGCACGGCGCCGCGATAGCGGTTCCAGTCGCAGTACGCGCGCTTGAAGACGAGGCGGCCTTTTTCGAGAAGCCGCTTGTGGACGAGATCGATGCGGAACTCGCCTTCGTGCATGTCGCGCGAGCCGATCGCGAGGTTCTCGAAGTCGACGAAGACGGCAATCAGGGATTCTTCAGCCATGCGCCGCACCATAGGCCTCACGGCGGCCGGAACGAATCGATTCCCGTGCACGGACGCGGTCATCGGCCTGGAGAAACGGCAGACGATCCGCCTCGCACGCTTTCCGGGGCTCCGGGCGCGAGTCGTTCGCGTCTGTTTATGCTGCAGTCTTGACCTCCGCGGACCCTGCATGATAGCCGCCGCAGAGGGGATCGATCATGAGACGAATCCTGTCCGCAGTTGCCGGAGGTGTTCTGACGATTGTCCCGGTTACACGAGGCTACGCGCAATACGTCGCCGTTCCGAGCTTTCCCGCGGGATCGCCGACGTTCTGCACGTGGCTCCAGGAGATCGATGTCGCGCCGGGCAGCGACGGCGGCTTCACTGTGGTCTGGGGAGAATTCAACAACACGCTCGGATCCTCGAACGCGATCGTCACGCATCGCTTCTCTCGCGACGGCGTCGCCGAGGCTCCTCCCGTGCGGATCGATACCAGCGGCTGGGGACTTTACCCGACGATCACCGCGGACGCGGGAGGCGGTTTCATCGGCGCGTGGATGTACTCGCACGACGGCTCGCCGCGCGCGCTGTACTCGCGACGTTTGAGTGCAGCCGGCGTCGGCGTCGGTGGTGAAGGTCGCATCGACACGCTGAACACCGGTCCGATGATCGCGCATTCGGTCGCCTATCGCGATGCCGGGCCGGTTTATCTGTGGAAGCAGAACGGGCTGTTCATCCGCGCGTACGACAACTTCGGAAACGCGTTGTCGTCGGCGATCGCCGTTACGAGCAACTCGCCTTCGTTCGAGACCGGGATCGCAGCGCTCCCTGGTGGCGGCTTCATCGTGACGTGGAGCAACATGTGGATGACCGAGTGGAGCTGGGCGCGCATCTATAATGCGGATCTTACGCCGGCGACCGCCGAATTTTCTGTCGATGTGCCCGGCCTCGTCGACAACGTCATCGCGAGCAGCACCGGTGAAATCACTTTCGTCGGGCACGCGTGGAACGATGGCGGGCCGGCGGGATCTCACTCGGAAGCATGGTTCCGCAAATTTTCTTCCAGCGGATCACCGCTCGGCGACAGAGTGATCGCCAGAACCGCGCCCGACGGCTACTACCTCGAAGTAGACGCCGACTACGATTCGCGCGGCAATCTGCTGCTGGTCTGGACCGAATACGACACGACGAACGAGGTCTTCCTGCCGGCGCGCGCCCGTGCGTACGACGCGTCGAATTCTCCGCTTGGCCCCGATTTCATCGTTGCCGACGCACGCGCCGATTCGATCCGTACGGCGGCGCTCAGCGACGGCTGCTTCGCGAACGCGTGGTACGGAAACGCAAGGGCGTACGCGAACGTCGTGTGCCTGTGCGGCGGCGAGAACAGCTCGTGCGGCGACGGCAACGTGGATGCGCAGTGCGAAGCGTGCGACGACGGCAACACGACCGACGGCGATGGCTGCGATTCCAACTGTACGTTACCGGCATGCGGCAATGGCGTGGTCTCGCCGGGAGAAGGCTGCGACGACGGCAATCGTGCCGACAGCGATGGCTGCGATTCGAACTGCACGCCGACTGCGTGCGGCAACGGCGTGCGTGCCGGCGCTGAGCAGTGCGACGACGGCAATCTGGTCGACGACGACGGTTGCGACGCGAACTGCCGTCCAAGCGGTTGCGGCAACGGGACGGCCGGCGCCGGCGAAGCGTGCGACGACGGTGATCAGGCGAGCGGCGACGGGTGCGATGCCAACTGCACGGTCTCGCGCTGCGGCAACGGAATCGCCGCCGGCGGCGAGGCCTGCGACGACGGAAACGAAACCTCCGGCGACGGCTGCGACACCAACTGCACGCTTTCCGCGTGTGGAAACGGCATCGCGGTCGGCGAGGAAGAGTGCGACGACGCGAACCGCACGAGCGGCGACGGCTGCGACAAGAACTGCCTGATCGAGTTCTGCGGCAACGGCCGCCGCGAAGCGAACGAGCAGTGCGACAGCGGCGGTGCGCCCGAAGGCGAAGACGCCGGATGCAATCCGGATTGCACGCTGCGCGCCGTGCACGACAGTGTCGTATTCGCGGTCGATCCGATCGAGCTGTCGATCCCCGTCGGAAACTCTCCGTTCCCGTCGAACGTCGTCGTGCAGGTTCAGAACGCGGACGTGACTCCCGAGCGCGAGTCGCCCGGACACACGATTCGCCTGACGGCGTCCGACGGGGATTGTCCGCCGGGAACCGCCGGCCAGCCGGATTTCGATCGCGGCGTGGCGGGCGTGCAGGATACGACCGTAGTCGAGGGAGGCGTGCCGTCGACTGCGATCGCGGAAGTCACGGTTTCACGCGACGCATTCACGCCGTTCGACCACAAGATCCCGACGCGCTGCACGCTGTGGTTCACAGCCGAGGAAGCGAGCGGCGCATCCGACGATCCGACGCCCGACAACAACGTTGCGTCGGTGCATCTCGACGTGACCGACACCGATGACCCCGTGCACTCGGACGAAGACGAGTTCTTCATCGACAGCATGGACCCGATCACGATCAAGATTCCGAACGGGCAGACCGTCGTCACCAAACAGATCAAGCCGGTCGTGCGCCGGTCGCGCGATCTTCCGGACACCGCCGGCGATCTCGAGGTGACCGTGAGCGTGAGCGACGGCGACTGCCCGCCGGGGACCGTCGGCTACATCGACTTCGACAAGCGGCTTGCCGGGCATCAGTCGCGGATGATGCTGCGCCGCGGACGGCGTGCGAAAGGAACGCTCGGCCTCGTCGTTCGCGCGGAGGTGTTCGACAGTCCGAGCGACGAGTCTCCGCGGCGGTGCACGGCGCTGATCACGGCGAACGGGTATGGAGATTCGGATCCGTCGAACAACACCACGCGGCTGGTGATTGATGTGGTGGATCGGAACGATTTCTAGCCGCTCTCGCGGCGCGCATCACGACAGCCGCATTCCGGGCCGCGGTCTCGAGACGCCCGCGGCGTTCAGTCGCGTGCTTCGGCTCCGGACGGATGGGCGGCAACGTCGGAAATGTTAAGGGTAAGAACTGCACGGGTTTCACCCGACGGCAGAACGAACTCGACTTCGACGCCATCCGGTTCGTAGACGAACACAATTGTCCCGTGATCGCCTGCCTTCAGACGGTGCTCCGGGATGTCTCGTCGCAAAACAACGATATCGAGTTCTCGGTATTTCATGACGGTTCTCCCGGATATGCGCTAACCAATCGCGGGAAGTCTTCTCCTTTGAGTATGATCCAGACCGAGACGACCTCCCGAACGATTCCTGACGGTCCCCGAAGCGTACCACGGACTGCGTATTTCATTCCATAAACAGTCTCAGCTGCATCAACGGCCGGTCGAAGGCGCAGATGGCGCCTGAGATCGTCCGCGAGACGTTTCCAGTGATTGCGCGAATATCATCATATCTTCCAGACAGGCACCGGAACGGGTGGCGACTTCTAATTGCTAACGTCGTACTCTGATCGCCGCCTCCTCGCTCGCCCGCTCGGCGATCGAGTCGAGCATGCCCTGGAAGACGATCGCGTGCAGTGGATAGACGCCGTACCAGTACGCGAGTCCCGCAAGCCCCGCCGGGTCGAACATCGCCGTCTGGCGAATGATCGATCCGCCTTCGGCCGGCGTCACCTCGAACTCGAGCCACGCGCGGCCGGGCACTTTCATTTCCGCGTACAGCACCAGGCGGCGATCGGGCTCGAACGCTTCGACGCGCCACCAGTCGAGCGCATCTCCTGCGCGAAGCTTTTCCGGATCGCGGCGGCCGCGTCGCATGCCGACGCCGCCCATCCACATGTCGAGTATGCCGCGAATCCGCCACAGCCAGTTCGCGTGATACCAGCCGCGCGCTCCGCCGATGCGGCGAATTGGCGCGAACGCCGCGGCCGGCGGCACAGGAACGAACGCGGTTCTGGAATCGATCAGCCGGTTACCGACGGGGACGCTGCCGGGATCGGTCGGCCGGCCGACTGCCGATAGCGCGTCCGACCAGCGGGTTTCCGCGAGCTCGTTGTCCTCGTTGACGAGGGCCGACGAAATGGCCTGCTCGAGCCCCATTGGTTTGATTCCGAAGACGCGCGTCGCTGAATCATCGCGAACGATCGTCGGATGCACGATGCTCTCGATGAGCTTGCGGCCGATGCGTGCGTAAAGCGGCGTCACGAAGCCGAGCCACAGGCTCGACAGCCAGGGCGTGAGAAGTGGGAACGGAATCATCGCGCGGCGAAGTCCGCGCTGGCGTGCGTACTCCTGCATGATGCCGCCGTACGAGACGACGTCGGCTCCGCCGATCTCGAAGATGCGGCTCGTCTCGGCGGGAACCGTCAGGGCGGTGACCAGGTAGGAGATGAGGTCGGCGATCGCGATCGGCTGCGCCGGCACGCGAACCCAGCGCGGCGTGATCATCACCGGCAGCCGCTCGGTCAGCGCGCGCACCATTTCGAACGAGAGGCTTCCCGACCCGATCACGACCGACGCGCGAAACTCGATCGTCGGCACGGGACTCTCGCGAAGGATGCGACCCGTTTCGTGCCGGCTACGAAGGTGCGTGGAAAGCTCCGCGGAGTCGTCGCCGAGGCCGCCGAGGTAAACGATGCGGCGCACGCCGGCCTCGGCTGCTGCAGATGCAAAGCTGGTCGCCGCCTCGCGGTCCTGTTCCTCGAACGAGCCCGACGAGGACATTGAATGGACGAGGTAGTACGCGAACTCGCAGTGTTTCAACGCGGCGACGAGCGACGCGCGGTCGAATGCATCGCCGCGGACGACTTCGACGCCGGACGGGACGCGGGCGACCAGATACTCGGGCCGGCGTGCGATCGCGCGCACCGCGAATCCCGCGTTGAGCAGCGGACGCAGCAGTCGGCCGCCGACATAGCCGCTGGCGCCGAGGACGGCGACGCGGCCGGCGGGTCGGGAGGTTTCGCTCAAACGCGGCGACTATACGGGGAGGGGAGTGCGGAGCGAGGCGGCGCTTGATCCGCCTGGAATGGGGAAACGTTGCTCGGGAGGCGTCCTGGGCTATAACGCGCGGCTGCCGGGTTGGGGCCGCCCCGCTTCGGCGTTTCTCGTGGCTCTGTCGGATTCTGTCCGCCGGGCGCGAGTTGTCCTTCGGTACGCTGACGTAGCTCAGTTGGTAGAGCAGCTGATTCGTAATCAGCAGGTCCCCGGTTCGAGTCCGGGCGTCAGCTCCATGAAAATCAAAGACTTAGCGCGCATCCGCGGATCGCTTCGATTCCGGGGTTACGCTGGGGTTACGACGGGGCGCGGTTCGACTATCGCTCTATCGTGACATGGAGTTTTCCTTCCAGTCTCGCGGGACAATCGTTCGCATTGGGAACGTGCGGCACAGATCACGCGGAGTGGTGCGCCGTTTTTTACGGGTCGCGAAACTCGCGAAATACGTCGGCGGACGGACACAACTCCGCATCGCAGCTCGCCGGGAGCGCCGAACCGGAAACCAGGTCGATTCACGAAACTGATCGACCGCCAAAACTGCCACGATTCATTCTCGTGGAGCGTCGTAATCGAGACAAAAATGACAGAATTTCGCGGTCGCGAGGGGAGGGGGCGCCAAATCTCTGCGAGAGTGACTTGGGGACCGGCGCTCACAGTCGTGCGAGTGTGCGCGCAGGTTTTGGGAGTGATTTCCCGTTAGCGCGGCGGTCCGGCCCGCAGTCTTTTGGGACTTTACGGAACCGGTAAAAAAGAGAGCTCGGGTCGCGTCGCTCTGCGGCTGCAACCGGATCGCGCTAGGAACATCGTAGACCGTTTCCCGAAGGCGCTCGGCACAAATCTGCACAGTGGCCGACGTTTCGATGGCTGGGCGTCAGGGTTAGGTTCGGGCGCGCAGAGTGGGGCGATCCGCGCGCAGCCGTCGATGGCTGGTTGGCGGGAAGACCAGGTGATCGGCTAGAAGGACTCGTGTACGTGCCTGAGCCTGGAATCCATCGGCCGGCAGCGGGAATCTCCAATGGCGATGGGCAACAGGAGTTCAATGCTTCAACGCGGGACAGATGCGAGTCACTCCGAGAGCCCACCGGCCGCTCGCACTAAGACGGGCAGAGTTTCTCCGCGTTCAGGCGCTGTAGCGCGTGCCAGTAGCCAAAGGACCAAGGCTGCGCCTCGCGCTGCGGCCGACAAATCGGCGTGCGATGTCCGGGTCGAGCTTGGAGATGCCTACGATCTACTCGATACCCTCGATCCGAGCAGCATTGATCTGCTCATTACGAGTCCGCCGTATTGGGGGCAGCGTAGTTACGGGGCAGACCACAATTGGTCTGTCTTGAGCGAATGGAAGTGCGCGGGTGGTCAGCCCGAGCAAGCACCTCCATACGACTGGTATCGCGGGGCGGGCGGGATACTCGGGCTAGAGCCGTTTCCTGATTGGTACGTTGCGCATCTAGTTGAGATCCTCGACAAGTGTCGGTCGCGACTGAAATCTACGGCTAGCGTTTGGGTGAACATCGGGGATACCTATTTCGCTCGCTGGGCGAGTATTCGCGAGAACGGCCGCCAAGGGTTGGGAAACAATCCACGGACACGTCGTCGGACACCCATGGGCGACTATCGGCAAGAAAAACAGTTGCTGATGGTACCGGCGCGGTTCGCGATTGCGATGCAGTCTCGTCGCTGGATTCTTCGTAATGACGTTATTTGGTTTAAGCCGAACGTGCCGCCTCGACCCGAGAAAGACAGACTTCGGCTATCGCACGAGCATTTCTTCCATTTTGTCTTGCGCCCGAAACTGGGACGAGCTCGATATTTCTATGACTTGGCAGCCGTTGAGCCACGCGCCCATGATGTAGTCGAGGTCCCCGTTCGGCCTGGGCAGGACGGACATTCAGCGACGTTCCCTGAGGATCTCATCCGTCCACGTATTCTGAGCTCGTGTCCGCCGAATGGAGTTGTCCTCGATCCTTTTTGCGGGACGGGTCGAACTCTCGTCGTGGCCGCGGAAAGCGGGCGGCGAGCGATCGGCTTCGACGTTGCCAAACACTTCGTAAAAGCGGCGCGGGAATCCATCGTCGCCAAAAAACCGAGTGCGAGAGTGCGAAATGCCCGTCGCCCCTAACCCGCGAGTTCCCAACAATGTCGTGGCTGAGTGGTTTGGCCGGCGAGTTTATCCGACGGTCGCGGCGACGCCGGAAGCACTTTCGGATCAACAAAACCGCCGGTGCCCTTTCCTCTCCGCAGCGATCGAATCGACTTGTGCCTGCGTCAAGGCGCCGCGGTCAGCGGGAGTGTGCACAATCAGCTCCACGAGCAATGGCACAAGGCAAGACTGGCTTGTCTGTCCTTACAGAGCACTTGACCCGAATCTCGTCGAGAACGCCGTGCGTCGGCTTTTTGATATCTCTCCAGAAATGCGGGTGATGATCCGTCCGGCTACGACGCTAGCCCGCCGTGAGGTACGCGCGGAGCTACTCGACGCTTTGGCGCGCGGGGAAGCAGTATTTGTCTACATGCAGGACAAGCTCGGGGGAGAAGTCTCCTTAATCGCGAGTCCGGGATCGCCGGAGCTGTCGTTTGACGTGACCTTGGTAAACTTGGTGCCCGGGCCGATGGCCCCGACTGTCGGACAGTACGCAATTCTGGAAGTCCAGACGATGGATTTTCATGGAAGCTACAGTCATGTCGTGAAAGACCTCGACGACGCTCTCCGGCTCCATGCCGAAGCGTTTCACCAGAATGTACGCGCGAATGTCGGATGGCTTTGCAAGAAAATTGAGGGACCGAATATCGCGAACGTCTTCAAGCGAACGCTCTATCAGATGCTTCTAAAGTTCCGGCTTGCCGGAAACGGTGCGTGCGCGGGTGCGGCCTTGGCGATTCCACAGGCGGTCTGGGATAGCTGGCAACGTCACCTGGGTGCGCCGGTACTCGTGCCCGTAGATGACGGCACTTTTCGACTCGTACATCCCACGTCTCCTGTAGAGCCACGCGCGTGGCTCTATATCTTCGACCTGGATACGTCGGGCGATACGAGTCCTGACCCAGTAGTTGTTACAAAGGTGATCGGGACCGACGCGGATACGATGACGCATTACGCATTCAAAGCCGCCCCCGAAGCGATTCTTGCGGCGGGTGGTCCGGGTTCGATGGTGCTCGATGTCATTCGGGCACGTCTGGCTAACTGGTGGCCCGAACTCGGACCGCTTCGACGTGCACAACGTCTCTCTCCGAAGACAAGTCTTTCGGAATAGCTCGCGGGCTTTGGCAACTTGACCGTCGAATCGGCAGCGCGCTTCGCGGCCCGCGGCCGAGAGTCTCGATTCCTGCCTGCATCTGCGCACCGGCCGGACGACAGCTCGCGGAAACGTTCCGACTCTCAGCTTCCCAACGTAGCCGGCTCTCGCCACGAGCGGCCTGTGAGCACAGTCACTGCATCGTTCCCGCGGCGCTAGTCACAGTGCGGAACGGTCTCTATGAGACGCCATAGTCTCGAATTCCGACATTGGAGTCGAGCCGTGCTGCGGAGGAGATTTATGCGATTCATACTGACGAAGGCCGGGATCCTGCTGCTCGCGGTCACGCTTTGTGGCTGGTCCGGCTGCGCCCAGGTGAAACACCATCCGGTCGACAGCTTCGATCAAGTCCAGGGCATCCCTTACTACCTTGGCTCTTGGTACCTGCTGCTCTACCCGGACGGCAAGGGCGCGGTGAAATCCTCGTTCCTGTACATGATGGATCCGCGGTTCAAGATGGAGGCGCGCCCGCGCGCGTGGTTCGCCTCGGTCGAATCGCTGCTCAAGCTCGACGGCGGCGTTCTCACGGCGACCGAGATGAAAGCGGATACCACCGCCGTTCCGTCGTTCATTCTCAAAGCCGCCGAGAAGGCGGCCACGTCAATGGTCGCCAACGACGTCAGCGCCAGCCGCGGAGAAGAAACCGTGACCTCCGTTCCCGCGCCCAGTATCTACCGGATCGACGTTCAAGCACCGTCGAACCCGGGCGACGCGACCATCGTGACGTTTGTCGGCGAGCAATCCGATTTCCTAGTCGAAGTCTACTGAGGAGGAATTCGATGCGAGTATCTATGAGCCTTCTCAGTCTTGGCATCTTCCTGTGTGGGTGCACTTGCGTTCGCGTGGAGCGGGTTTCCACCGACGCCTCTCGACATTCCCATGGGCCAGTCGGCCAGCGCTTCGCACTTCCCGTCGTCGCATTCGTGGTCACGCCGACCGGCGAGGGTGGGATTTCGGTCGAACGTAGCGATCTTCCGGATCCAGCCAACACTTTCGCGATCGACGGTGACGCCCTGTTCGCCGCCTACAGTTTGAACGTCGAGACGAAGAATGGAGTGCTGACGCAAGTACGATGGAATCCCGATTCGACGGCGGTCCTCGGACAGACACTCGCCTCTGCCGGCGGTCTCGCCTCGGAGGCCATCAAGGCAAGCCGGACAGCAGAAGACTCGAAGGATTCGGCCATTGCAGCCGCGAAAATGGATGTGGTGGTGGCCCAGGCGGCGTACGACAAGACACTCAAGGAGTATGGATTGGGATCCAAGGAGGAGAAGGAAGCGAAAGTCGCGCTTGCGAAAGCTAAGGCCAAGCTCGCCCTGCTCACCGGCAACGATGCAACAGCCGTACTGAACGATTTGGCCAACGTATCGAACGATGCTGCGGGTAAGGCGGCGCTCGACCGGTTCTCGAAAGCACCTGCACCGATGCTGCTCGTGCTTCACGTCGACAAGGACGGTCGTCCGAGTCTGAAACCGGCAAGAACCGAAGCGGGCGATTTCCAGCTTCGCACGCCGATCGCCGGCACCAAACCGGCGGCAACGACCGATACTGCTGTCGTGGTTCCGACTGACAAAGCCCGCATCACGATCAAAAAGCCTGCTTCTGGTGACTTCACTGCCGAGATCGAGCTGAGCGCGAAGGTCGCTGCCGCGACGACGCAGGATTTACGGGACACGCAAACCGGCATTGAGCACACGGCGCGGGCAAAAGGGCTCGTCGTGAAAACCGGCGCCGCGGATCACTTGATCCTGACGCTCGACTCCGGGTTGCCGACCGGCGTCTACCAGTATCGTTTCAACGTGACGGCGACAGCGGGAGCTGCCCCTGTCTTACTCACCGTCACGTTGGACGTGAAGTAGTGGCGAGGATCGAAGGCTACGTCGGTGCGCTGCGACCGACGTCGGTGCTTCCGAGTCTTCCTCTTCAGCTCGGGGGTATCCGGATCGAGGAAAGCCTCATGCGCGGAGCCAGCGATGGTGGAACGCGCCCGCTGAGGTTCGACCTCTCGTATTCGAATCTGGCGTCGGGAAACCGACCGAACAATGAACCGTCTGACATCCCGACGCTTCAAGCCTCGCTGACTTCGCTCTTTCCCGGTCAGCCGTCGTCGCGAAGCCGGCGACGGGTAGGATTGGTGCTCGCCGACACGTACACATACAGCAAGACGGTGCTGGGACTGATGTTCGACATCGCTCCCTTTGCCGGAGAGTTTTACAGGGAAGGCGCAGCAGTGTTCCTGGACTCGATTCGTTCGTGGCGAAAGAGTGAAGGACCACAGGCGCAAGCAGACGAAATGGCTTTCACCGCCATTCACGAGCTCGGTCACTGCTTCAATCTCTGGCACGCAGAGAAGCCGGAGTATGCCCCGAATTTCATGATGTCGAGCGGCAAGAAGGTCTTTGATCTGAATGCATGGAACTTTCATCCGGATCACGAGAGCTACCTGAGGCTCGCGGGCGGACACGACGATGTTTTGCCGTACGTGCTACCGGGCGGCACCCCGTTCGACACGCGTCCGGACGGCTGGGGCAAGGGAACATCTTCCTGGGGAGCCGTTGAAAACAATCCACGCGAGCCGGCAAAGAACGATCTGCGTCTTCATATCGCACTGGATCGTCAGGAGATGTGGTACTTCGAGCCGCTGGAACTGGATCTGCGCATTTCCGCGAAGCGAGGAGCCCGCGTGCGAAGAATTCCGGACCAGATAGATCCGGGCTACGAACGTCTGCGAATCTGGCTCGAGGAGCCGGACGGACGCCGATCGTATTATCGACCTCCCGTACGATACTGCTCGAACCCCGCGAAAGTCGTGGTCGCCCCGGGACGCGATTTTGTCCGCGATGTCACGCTGTTCGCGGGGGCAGCCGGCTACACGTTCAAGACGCCCGGCATATATCGCATCCGGGCCAGCTACCGCGTCGGGCCGCGCGAGGTTCTCTGGTCGAACATCGAAACGTTGAACGTGAAACCGGCGCGGCCCGGCATGAAGGAGTACGAGAATGCGAGCGCGATCCTGAAATCTCCGCAGATGGCCCACATCCTTTTGTATCATCGGCCGCGCCGGCTACGGCTCGATGTCGTCAGACAGCTCGCCGAGGTCGCCAAACGCATCCCGGACAGGACATCTGCAGGTGCGGTCCGTTACGAATCCGCGCAATTGCTGTCACGAATTCCTGCGTCTCGGCGGGGCGCCGCGACACGCCAGGTTCTGTCGGGTCTCGAAAGATCCATCCTCGACGGCGGGCACGGACGCTACCGGGAACAACATGCGCTCGAGTTGGTCGACACGCTGCGGAAATCGAAATGAGCCATGGCGACTCGATCGTCGCACGCCAACGCGTACTCGCCGATCACGCCGCCGTCCCGTTCGATCGCGATAACGACTTCGTCCAATGACGAAACTCCGGGCAAGCGGGTCAGGGCTGACCTGTTCGCTTCCGGAACGTCAGTCCAAGTCGCCGAACAGTTCCTCGATCGACAACTCGACGCCGGCGACGACTCGCGAGATCAGGAAGCCGGCGCCAAACACCCGCGCCGCCCCAAAGCCCTCGCCGTCACGCGCGAAAATCGTAACCTCACAGCGGCGAGGATCGACAAGCCAGTACTCATCGACACCACAGCGCTCGTAGATTTTCTTTTTCTCGATTCGGTCGCGCCGTGCGGTTGACGGAGACAGCACCTCTATGACGAGGTCGGGGACGACGTCGATGAACCCCGTAGGCTTGGTCATCATTTCGTTCGTGCGCCTCGCGGCCGAAATGAAAGACACATCCGGTTGGAGCGTATCGCCCGAAGGCAGATCGAAGCCGGCGCTCGACTCGAGGACCAGGCCGCCGGTCATCCTCGCGTATCGACCCAGGGCGAATACAATTCGGGCCGCGACCACGCTGTGACCGATCCGGGCAGGCGGCGTCATGATGATCCGTCCGCCGAGGAGCTCGTAGCGGTTGATGTCGGAAGCCGGAAGCTCCTGGAGCCAATCCCAGAACTCGGCCTGCGTGAACTTCTCGTCCGATCGGAACGCGGTCTGCACCGACATGGCCCTCCAAGCGTACCCCAACTCATTCTGCCGGGAAAAGTACTCTTTCGACTGCCGATGCTGCGACGACAGGGATGGAATGTTCCGTGTCGACCGTGACGGGCTCCGGAAACTACGGCTGACGGCGCGCCGCGCAAGCTGACCCTCAAGGCCGGATCCGATGCGGCAATTAACGTCGTTGCGTACGACCCCGCTCCGTCCTACGATCCCCTCTCCCTCCGCGACTGGCGAACCCGTGGACTAACCACAAGGAAACGGAGGGCGATCGTCCCGCCGCTCGCCTGGGCAACTTCAAAAAAACGTTCTCGACGTTTGTCTGGAGGTTGCCATGCAGGATTTCCGTCAGCTGCTTTCGAAGACCGATCCCGATGTTTACCGCGCGCTCGTCGGTGAGGAACAGCGCCAGCGTGAAGGCGTCGAGCTGATCCCGTCGGAGAACTACACGTACCCCGAAGTTCTCGCTGCGCTCGGCTCTGTCTTCACGAACAAGTACTCGGAAGGTTATCCCGGACGCCGCTACTACGGCGGCCAGACCTATACCGACCAGATCGAAGAGCTCGCGCGCAGTCGTGCGAAACGCCTGTTTCGCGCCGAGCACGCGAACGTTCAGCCGCTTTCCGGGTCGCCGATGAACCAGGCGATCTACTTCGCGTACCTGAAGCCGGGCGATACGGTGCTCGGCATGGACCTTTCCCACGGCGGGCATCTGACGCACGGAGCGCCGGTCTCGCACATGGGAAAGATCTTCAACTTCGTGCGCTACAAGACGCGCGTGGACCAGCAGGGCGCGATCGATTTCGACGAGCTGCTGCGTGTCGCGAAAGAAACGCGTCCGAAAATCGTCCTGTGCGGCTACAGCTCGTACCCGCGCGACTACGACTATCGCGCGTTCAAGTCGGTCGCCGACGAGGTCGGTGCGATGACGATGGCCGACATCGCACATATCGGAGGTCTCGTCGCCGCTGACGTCATGCGAAACCCGCTCGATGCGGGCTTCGATTTCGTGACGACGACGACGCACAAATCGCTGCGCGGACCGCGCGGCGGCATGATCCTGTGCCGCAAAGATCATGCGGCCACGATCGATTCGTCGGTATTCCCGGGCCTGCAGGGCGGGCCGCACATGAACAACGTCGCTGCAGCGGCGATCACGTTCGAGAAAGCATTGCAGCCGGATTTCAAAGTCTACACGGAACAGATTCTGAGAAACGCAAAGACGCTGGCGGAAGTCTTTCTGCACGAGGGCGTCGAGCTGATTACCGGCGGCACCGACAACCATCTGCTCGTCATCGACACCATCGCGAGCTTCAACCTCGACGGCAGGCGCGCCGAGGAAGTACTCGACCGCATCGGCATCACGACGAACAAGCAGGTGATTCCCGACGATCCGCGCCCGCCGCTGCGGCCGAGCGGCGTCCGGCTCGGAACTCCTGCGTGCACGACGCGAGGCATGAAAGAGCCAGAGATGGAGAAGATCGCCGCCTGGATGATTGACGCGCTTCGCCACGCCGACTCGGAAACGCATCTCGATCGACTCGCCGGCGAAGTGAAGGCGCTCTGTTCGAGATATCCGGTACCGGGCCTGGAGTAGTCTTCTGTAAGCGGAACAGGGCGGCAGCTCCGTTGTTGAGATTGCGCCTCGGCCACGAAGCTATCCTGCGGCGCCTCGTGTGGCGTGACGTGCTGGACGATGCTTCAGCCGGAACAAACAACTCAGCTGCGCCGCGGGTGCTTGCCTTCTCCAGATCGGTCCTGTCTACCGGCCCTCGAGCGGAACACGCCACGCTTAGAGCGAATCAGGAGGGCCGGATGAACCCCATGCTTCGATCCTTTCCAGTTCTTATGACCGTGTTGCTCGTCATTTCCGCGCAAGCCGGCCAGCCGTCGCCGTACATTACTCCCCAGCCGTACGTGAGATTCTTCGACAGTCCATTCTCCGTACAGCACGACTACGATTTCTGCCTGGAGACGTTTGAAGACGGCACATTCGACGTGCCGGGTACGACGGGCGACGGCAGCGTTCTCGGCCCCTCGTCGAATACCGATTCCGTCGACGATGACGATGGTGTCACGGACGGATTCGGCAGAGACGGGCATTCGTATTTCTCCGGGAGCGGGACCATCACCTTCACGTTCACTGAAGGGCGGACCAACGGTTATCCTACCAAGCTTGCTGTCGTATGGACGGACGGCGGTCCGGCGACGCCTGTAACGTTCGAGGCATTCGGTCCGGATGGACAGTCGTACGGAGTCGCGGACGCGCCGTTGCATGCCGATCTCACGAATACCGGCGAAACGGCGGAAGATCGCAGCTATGCGATCCAGACGGCAGCAGGGATCTCAAAAATCACGATATCGAACGCGATCGGCGGCATCGAAGTCGATCATCTCCAGCTCGACCGCTGCATCGTCTGCGGTGACACGAATCAGGACCTGCACGTTGCTGCTTCCGATGCGCTCGTAGCGCTGCGAACCTCGGTCGGAACGGGTACGTGCCGGCTGTGCATCTGCGATACCAACAACAGCAACTCTGTATCGGTAAGCGACGCTCTCGCGATGTTGCGGAAGTCGGTTGGACTTGCGCAGGGGATGAACTGTCCCGACTGCGTGTTTCTCTGAAGTGTTCGGCGTTCAGGAACCGACGACCGGCGCGCCCCGAAACACAAAGTACACCGCCCCGCAGATACACAGCGCCGCCCACAAGTAGTCCAGCTTCGGCGGCTGCCGCATGTAGAAAACCGCGAACGGCACGAACACCGACAGTGTGACGGCCTCCTGCAGGATCTTGAGCTGCCCGATGTTGTACTGCGTGAAGCCGATCCGATTGGCGGGCACCTGGAACAGATACTCGAGCAGCGCGATGGCCCAGCTGACGAGCGCCGCAACGATCCACGGCTTGCTGCCGAGTTCGCGAAGATGCGCGTACCAGGCAAACGTCATGAAGACGTTCGAAATCGTAAGCAGGATGGCTGTCTGAACGATGACGGGAATGCTCATGGCGACAACTTACATTGCCGCGCATCCCGACCGCAATTCCGCCTGCGCGTCGATTGGCGAAATCAGTGCGTTCCTTCCTGGCATTTCTTGTACGCGAAGCCGACGACGCGGATTTTGTTCGCGCCTTTGAGGGAATGACGACAGAAGACGGTGGGGGAAAAGCGGTAGTGACCGCGGAACTGGACATCCCGTACGCCGTCTCCACCTTTGGCCCTCGCCTCGGCGATCAGGTCCGCCACGGCCAACGCGGCCAGCTCCGAGCAGTCGATCTTGTCGACGCGGATTTTTTCGATTCGGCCGAGGGGCTTGCCGCACACGTAATCGCGCTTGTCGTAGATCGACGCATCTTCCAGCTCCGGGTGCTGGATGTAGTTCAACTCGCCCCGGACGTAGCGGTGGCAGCCTGAAACGACCGCGAAAATCAGTGCTGAGATGAGAATGCTATTTCGCATGGTCTGCGGCTCCGGGAGTACCTGCACCGCAGGCTATCCGCCGGCCGAGCCTCAAGCCATGCCTTGGTGCTCTTACTGTGCCGCGGTCGCTCCCTGCTGCACGAGCGTTTCGACCGGAACCCCTTCCTTCCACATGCGCATGAGCACATCGGGATCATACCCCACGCCGATCGGATTCTCTTCGAACGCGCCGCTGTGAAACCAAGCGTCGAGCTCCTCGTTGGTCGCGAAGTTGTCGATCTGAAGCTCGACACGATTTCCGTCGGGGTCGCTGTAGTACATTGACGTCGTCGGTCCGTGGTTGACGCACCAGGCCGGCTCGATGCCTTCGCCCTTCAGTCGTTCGTAAGTCTGGAGGAGCTCGGCGAGCGATGCATAGGTGAACGCGACGTGGTCCAGCCCGGCCGAGAGCGGGTTCAGGTCGGCAAGCTGGGGAAGATTGATGAACGCAACGCGGTGATGCTCCTCGTCGTAGGTAAGGAACGTCAGCATGGCGTCCGAGAACATGGTCCGCGTGTTCAGAACCGTCGAATACCATTTCACCATCGCGTCGTAGCGCGGGGTGCGGAAGACGAGGTGGGCGAGCTTGGCGGGTGCGATCGCTCGCGCCGAATCGTTGGAGCGGTTCGTCGTTTTCATTTCATCCTCACTACGTCATCACGCTGCCGTTTCTTCTAACCCGGCAAGCATCGGCCGCGACAGCAAAGATGCAAACGTCTGCGCAAGAATGCCGAACGCCGCATGCGGCGCCGCGCCATCGGCCATCCGCCACCCCACGTGGCCGTCCGGACGCACGATCAGGGCGCCCCCGGTTCGCAGACCGCTGACCTCGGCCCAGGCGCCGGACGCGTCGCAGAGCTCGCCGGCATCGCCCGATCGCGACGTCGCAATCACTGCAACGCCGAGGTCGATGCCGGCGCGCCGCACGAGCTCACGCGCCGCATCGATCCACGCGGTACCGTCCGGGTCGGTCATCAGCGTAAAGCGGCCAGGCTTCGCCAGGTCGAGCGTTGACACCCGGCGGCCTCGCTTTTCGACCCATGCATGCGGAAGCCGCGAGCCCGGGCACGCCGACGGCGAATAGACGCGTACGTCGAGCGGCGGCGCGATGGTCCCATCGCCAACGATGGCGCCGGCCTCGTAGCGGAATCCGAGATCGAGCCCGCCAAAGTCGAAATGCTCGGCCTGCGACTGGATCACTTCGCCGAGCGCGTGGCGTTTTGCGACGGCCTCTTCGCGGTCGCCATCGATTCCGAAATCCATGACTGCCACGTCGTCGCTCATGACAACGGCCGGATCGACGGGCGCCAGCGTCGATACGCCGAGCACCATGTCGACCTCCATCATGCGCATCGCGTTGCGCACGCTCTGGTCGCAGTTGATCTGCGCTACCGGGCGCCGCTCGACTTCGTAGCTGTCGAGCAGTCCTTCGCCGGCGTCGCCGCGTACGACGGCAGCAATCTTCCACGCAAGATTGTGGGCGTCCTGGATGCCGGTGTTCATGCCGAGACCGCCCGACGGTGGAAACCGATGCGCGGCATCGCCGGCGAGGAACACGCGCCCGCTGCGATAACGGTCGGCAATCTGTGCGCTCATGTTCCAGTTGCCGATCGACGTGACTCGAAACTCGGCCGAAGCGTCGCCGATCGCTGCGGCAACGAGGCGCTCGGCAACCGGCATCGGGAAGTCCTCCGCCGAATGCGCCTCATCGTACGGGACCATCAGCGCCCACGTCCGCGCGAGATCGAAGCCGATGATCACGCCGCGTGTCTTCGCGCCGGCAATCCAGAACAGCGGGCCGGTGCGAGCGCCGATCCACCGATCGAGGTTTGCTTCGAAGTAGATCGACACGAACTTCTGAAGCGACGCGGGCCCGATGAGCTCGATGCCGAGCCGCGAGCGCGTGCGGCTGCCGGCGCCGTCGCAGGCGACAGCCCACTTTGCGTTCGTGCATTGCTCGCTGCCGTCGGGCTGGCGGACGGTGAGCATCACGCGGTCGCCGCGCTCCTCGACGGCCACGACCTCGCAGTTGAAACGGACCTCGCTGCGAGCGCTTCTGCGCACCAGGTCGCAGAGCAGCGGTTCGAGCCGGTTCTGCGCGAGATTCGCGATCGACGTCGGGCTGAGCGCGAGCCGCTGCGTAAGGCCTGCGGGGGAATCCCCCTGGAGCGAGATGCGGCCGAGCTCGCGCCCGGCAAGGCTCTCGCACCACGTGACCCAGCGAAGGAGCAGCGGCGACGCAGCCTCGGCCTGCACTTCCTGCTCGATCCCGAGCCCGCGCAGAATCTCCATCGTCCTCGTATTGATGACGTGGGCCTGGGGATCGCGGTGGAGCGCCGACCGCCTTTCGAAGACGCGGCTCGTGACGCGCTGCCGATCGAGCAGGGCCGCCAGTGTAAGCCCGACCGGGCCGGCGCCAATGATTGCGACGTCGATTTCGGTGGTGAGTGAAGAGCTCATCGGAAAAACCGGAGAGGCCTATAGCAGCGAACCCGCCGTTGTCTAAGAGACGCGGCCGGCCTCTCGGCGGCACCCCGCTGCTACCATCGGCCTTAACTTCATGCTCGCCACCGTTCGCTCGTGATGTTCTGCTCGAGCCCGTTTCGCTAACCCGCGATACCGCTTGCGAAGCGGTGCGCCACCACCGCGACGCGAGTTGCGCTTGCGCAATTCCGCAATTGACCCGCCTGCGTGACAATCGTGCATTGTCGCACGCATGTTTCTGCCGATTCGTATCACCCAGGCAGGTTCTTCGACCTTACTAACCGTTCTTTCGCGGCCTACAGTCGAGGCATGAGTCGCGACACACACGAGTGGGCCGGCGTACATGTCGCGCCGACACTGGTCGATGAAGCGGACTCGGCGCCGCGGTTGCCGCGGCGACTAACATCGAAAGAAGGAGCTCACCATGCTGCACTACGCTGTAACGTTCTTCGTGATTGCACTGATCGCGGCAGTGCTCGGATTCAATGGAGTGGCCGGAATGTCGGCCAATATCGGCTGGCTGTTCGCCGTCCTGGCGGTGGTGGTGCTCGCAGTGGCGCTGGTGTCGGGACGACGCGGCATACTTCCGCCGCCGTAAACGTTCTTCGCGACTCCGGATGCGTGCTCTTCGGAGTACTTGTTGGAACGACGATCTGTTCGGTCGTTTCGCATCCGGGGTTCGCGGCGGACGGCACGATCTCTGCCGCTAGCCTGGGCGTCGTCGCAATGCTGCTCGGAAGCCTTCGCGACTCGCCTTCCCCGCACTGACACCGGAGGCTCTGTGAAGAGCCTCCGGACAAGCTCTGCTAGCGCCGCGAACGACCCTTCGGCGCCGGCGCAAGAACTCCTCTCTCGATCGCCTCAGCTTCGGCGCGCAACTTCTCGACGCGCACCTGGAGCTCTTCCAGTGTCTCCGGCTCGTCGCCCATGATTTCGGCTTCACGCAGGTGACGAAGCTCGTCCGCGGTGATCGCGTTCGGGTCGGGGCAAACAGCGGCCAGATCGAGGCGTCGATCGACTTCGACAAACGACGGTTTCGGCGAGTTGGGGAGCCTGGGCATCGGATCCTTTCGTATTTCCAAGAGTTGAGCTTCCGGTCCAGGGCCCGCGTGTGGGAGTTCGACGCGGTTCTCGTCCCGCGGCGACCCGGACCTCACACTGTTGTACGGGAACTACACGAGCGCGCGCAGTCGGAGTTCTACGTGCGTATTCTTACCGGGACCGGACAACCACGTAGTTCTACGTACAAACCGACAATTGAATCCAGCCGGAATCGATCAAAAATTTCGTGACAGCACGTCAAAGCGCCGTCCATCGGCTCACCCGACGTTGCAGGGCGCCGCTGCCGTTCGCTGCTCGCGCTATCGAGCTCCGCGCCATTGCTTCGTTTCCGTTGGCATCCCTCTCGCTGCTGGTGGCGGGGCATCTGCGGCGCTGTTAGACACTCCCGCATGCCCCGCGCGCCTGCCGCTCGACCCGGCGTGTCGTTCCAGCGCGTCGCTGTCGTTGCCGCCATCGTTTTCGCAGTGCTCGCGCTCTACGCGCCGGTGCGCAACTACCCCTTCATCAACCTCGACGACAACGAGTACGTCACCGACAACCCGTTCGTGCGCACTGGGCTCAGCGGCGAGAACGTCGAGTGGGCGCTGACGGCGTTTCATTCGGGACACTGGCATCCGTTGACCTGGCTTTCGCTGATGGCCGACTGCCAGTGGTCGGGTACAGCTCCGGGCGCGCTGCATCTGGTGAACGCGCTGCTTGGTGCGGCGGCCGCAGCGCTGCTCTTTCTCTGGGTCGAATCGGCGACGGGCTGTTTCTGGCGGAGTGCATTCGTTGCGGCGCTGTTTGCGTTGCATCCGTTGCGTGTCGAATCGATCGCGTGGGTCGCCGCGCGCAAGGACGTGCTGAGCGGCCTCTTCCTGATGCTGGCCGTCTGGGCGTGGGTTGCGTACGCGAAGAACCCATCCTTGCGGCGCTATCTGCTCACCATGCTGGCGTTCGCGCTCGCTCTTCTCGCCAAGCCGACGGTGGCCATACTTCCGTGCGGCCTGCTGCTGCTCGACTTCTGGCCGCTCCGGCGCCGGAGCTTTCCCGGCTTGCGCGGTGCAGCTTCGATCGCCGTGAATCCACGAGAGGTCCCGGTGGGATGGCTCATTGCAGAAAAGCTTCCGCTGGTGGCGCTGGCGGCGCTGACTCTGCGCCAGACGTGGGCTGCGCAGCATGCCGCAGGCGCGGTCATGCAGGGCTATCTGCCGTTCCCGACGCGCGTCGCAAACACTTTCTGGCACTACGCTCTCTATCTCGACCGCACGTTCCGGCCGCTGGATCTCGCCGTGTTCTACCCGCTGCAGAAGGTGCCGTCGGCGAACGCGGTCGCATCGGCGCTTGGTCTCGTGCTGGTCACGATCCTTGCATGGCGCGTGCGCGGGAAGCTCCCGTATGTCCTCGTCGGGTGGCTGTGGTTCGTCGGCACGCTGCTTCCGGAAAGCGGAATCATCCAGTTCGGCGGCCAGGCAATCGCCGACCGCTATTCGTACATTCCGCACATCGGCCTGTTCCTGATGTTGACCTGGGGTGCGGCGGATCTGTTCGAGCGCTGGCAGGTACCGCGCGCCGCGATCGCCGGCGTTGCGGTGCTTCTGCTCGGCGGCCTGGCCGCGCGCACGAGCGACCAGCTTGGCTACTGGTCGAGCAGCGTCGCGCTGTTCGAGCGGGCCATCGCCGTCACCGATGGCAACTACATGGCGCACAACAACCTCGGCGTCGCGCTCGACGATCTCGGTCGCGAAGAGGACGCCGCAAAGCACTACGCCGAAGCCGTACGCATCAATCCCACGTGGCCCGAAGCGCTCAACAACTACGGCATTGCGCTCGCGCGCCGCGGTCAGTTCGGCGAAGCGCGCAGCCGTTTCGAGGAAGCGCTCCGCATCCGTCCGGCTTTCGCGAAGGCCGAGAACAACCTCGGTACCACGTACGGACGCGAACAGAATTTCGACGAAGCCATCGTGCACTACACGCGCGCGCTGGACCTTGACGGATCGTATTTCGATGCGCGCTACGCGCTCGGCGATGCGCTCGAACGGCGCGGACGCTTTCGGGCTGCCGAGGTGCAGTACCGGGAGGCGCTCGCGCTTCGCCCCGGCTTCGCTCCGGCCGCCGCAGCGCTCGCACGGGTTCAGGCAGGAATTGCGGCGGCGACCGGTCAACCACCGCAGTTGGGAATCGGTTCAGCGCGTTGAATCCGTAGCGCTGGCGGCTCTCCACGGGCGTCTCGCGCGCTTCTCCGATCCGCGCGGCCATCGCCGCAGCCAGCGATCCGACGCGAGCCCGACCGACTTTCGCGCGAGCGACGCGATGACGGCCGGCCGCGCAAAGTGCCGCAGCATCATCGCGCGCGCGCGACGGGACAGTTCGCCCGGAGCGAGCGTGTGGGATGCAAGCGCGGGCTCGGCCTGCGCCCGGGGCGACGCGATTGACACCTTTTCGGCCATCACGTCGTCGTAGTAACGCGTGCCGGGATACGGATGCGCATGATGGATCGTCAGGAGATCGGGCCGCACGACGCGCAGGAACCGCTCGGTTTCATCGAGCGTTTCGGGCGTGTCCCACAGAAATCCGATCATCACGTAGCCGAGCGAGACGATGCCGTGCGCGTCGCAGCCTCGCATCGCCGCTGTCGCGCGCTTCGCGTCGGGCATCTTCCGCACTTTCTGACCGATCGCGCGGCTTCCGACGTCGATGCCGAAGCTGACGCCGTAGCAGCCGCCCCGCCGCATCGCAGCCAGCACGGCATCGTCCACGCATTCGACTCGCGTCGTCGTAACCCAGCGCGCGCCGGGACACTGCTCGGCAATCGCCTCGCTCGTGGCGATGGCCCAGGCACGGTCGAGCGAGAACGTGTCGGCGCGAAGATAGAAATAGTCGATGCCCGTCCTCTGCACGGCCGCCATTTCGGCTGCCACGCTTGCAGGCGAGCGGTGGCGCGCACGGTCGCCGCTTACGCTATGGACGAGGCAGTACGTGCACGGAAACGGACAGCCGCGCTGAACGCGCACGGTCGCTTGCGGAGCCCCGAGGCCGCGGACCTGGTAGATCGACGAGTCGATGACGGTGCGATCCGGCCATGGAAGCGCATCGAGATCCTCGGCAACGGCCGACGGATGAGGCGAAACGATGCGGTCACCGTCGCGGTAAACGGTTCCGCACGCATCGCGGAACCCGCAGCGCACGATCGACTCGAACACGAGCTCGTATTCACCTCGCACGCAGAAATCGACGGCCGGCTGGCGGGTGAGAATCTCTTCGGCGAGCACGTAGCAAGGCGCACCACGAAGCCCGATCGAAAGATCGGGATGCCGCTCGCGGATGCGCGCGGCCCACGCGAGGTCGTCGTCGAGCGTACCGAAGGTTGCGACGAGCACGACCAGATCCGGACCGATGCGCTCGATCGACTCGAACGTCTGCGCGGCCGAAAGCCCGAGCGCCGGCGCATCGACCACGAACGGCTCGGCGCCGGCATGGCGGATCGCGCCGGCCGCTTCGCATTCCTCCATAGGAGGCCGCATCGACGGGATCAGCTCGGGGCTGAAATACGACTGGCAGCGATCCTCTCGGCAGAACGCGCCGGTCGGACAGATGAGGAACAGCACGCGATGGTAGAAGAGCGGCTGCGCGCGCATGCCGCCGTCACTAGCGGAGTCGTCTCCGAACGGCAATGGCGTCGTTCATTGCCTTAACGCGAAAAATCCCGGAGCAGTTGCGCTCGATGTGGGCCGGCTCGCCAGGATCCGAGTGCACCGGGGTCGCCGAGACCACGCTGCCCAGCGCGCGCACCGCGTCGCAAAAATTCGTCTGTCTTATGGCGGCGGCATGTCTGCTGATGCTGGCGAGCGCATCGTTCGTCTGGTTCTTCGACTGGAGCAACTCGAGGCCGGACGTCACGGCGTACTGGGATGCGGCGCTGCGGTTGCGACACGGCGAAGCGCTGTACGTCCCGCCGCCGCCAGGGGTTTCGCCGAAGGCTTACCTGTATCCACCGGCATTTGCCGTGCTGTTCTCGCCGCTGACGCTGCTCGCTCCGGTGACCGGCTATGCGGTCTGGATGGCGCTGCACTTCGTGTTTCTCGCCGTGATGGTTGTTGGATGTATCCGCCTGGCGAGAATCCGCGACGCGCGTTCGCTGCTCGTCTACGCCGGGCTGCTCGTTGCCTGGCTTCCGGCGCCGGTTGGAGGCGACTTCCAGGAAGGGCAGACGAACCTGCTGGTCGCGTGCCTCGTGGTCGTCGGATTGCGATGGATCGAGAACCGGCGATGGCGGGCGGGCGCCGGCATGCTCGCGTTCGCCGTGCACATCAAGCTGCTGCCGATCGTGCTGTTCGCGGCGCTTCTTGCGCAGCGCCGCTATCGCGCGGTCGCAGCCGGCATTGCCGCAACGACTGCGCTCATCCTGCTACCGGCCGTCGTCACCGTTCCGCGCGAAGGGCTGACTGCGGGAGTCGGCCATGCGATCGCGATGCATTTCGATTACGTGCGCGTCGTGCTCGCACCGGCGGCGTTCGACGCGAAAGTTGTCGGGGCGGAGCAGTTCTACGTCCTCAACAACTCGATCGTCGCCGTGCTGCACAGGCTCTTCGGCGATGGCGTGGCGTTTTCGCCGTTTCCGGAGCTGGGCGGATGGCACGGGCCTCTGCTGTTCGCACTGCCGCGAGGCGCGCTGCGACTTGTCGGCGGCATCGTCGGTGCGCTGCTGGTTGCGGCTTCGCTCGTGTTCGCGCGCCGCTCGGCGGATTCGCCGACGGGACGCGTAGCTGCGTATGCACTTTGCCTCGCGGCGATCGAGCTCGCGACACTCAACTGCTGGGAGCATCACCTTGTGTTTGTCGCGCTGATGCTCGCGCCGCTGGCTGCCGGGCAGCACGAACCGCAGCGGCGGCTCCTTGCACTGAGCGCCGCCGTTGCGGTGCTCTGGACCGGGCCATATCTGCTGCATCCGATCGCGAGCGCAGCCGGGATCGAAGCGTTCGGTGCGGTGCTTTCGACGGTTCGGACCTGGGGTGTGCCGACGCTGGCGGTGCTTGTTCTGGCGACTATCGTCAGCGGCCAGAGCGGGCGCGCGCTGCTTCGACGCTAGAAGCGACAGCCAGCCGGCGAAAATGCTGCACGCCGGAGAGTCGGGGACAGCCCGGTTCTCCGGCGCGAGCGTTAATTCCTACGGCAGAACGGTGCGCGTGCAGGGTTCGCACACCATCGACTGTTTGCTCACTCCGAGATGGAGCGTGCTGCCGTCGAGGCTGATCGCATCGATGATGGACGTCGCAGAGAGCGCGGGACCGGTTGCCTTGTAGCAGCACTGATGCGCCGTCGAGTCGGTGACCGCCGCAGCGCCGAGCGCCACCGGTGCGCAGTACAGTGCCGGCTTGCTGACCTTCACGCTGTCGGTGGCGAGGCCATCGGTCACGGCGAGACTGTCCAATGCAGAGAAAGCCGGGTTCTTGAGATCCTTGACCTTGTAGCAGCGCAGCGACTGCTCGGTCGACGCGCTTCCGCCGCACTGGCTGCAGACAAGCGCCTGCTTGCCGACGGCAAGCTGCACGGTTCCGAGGTGCGCGCCGGTGACTTCGACCGACACCGGCGAGGCCAGCTTCGCGCCGCTTTCCTTGTAGCAGCACATCGGCGCGTCCGGATTCGATACCGGCTCGGCTCCGAAACCGGCCGGCGAGCAGAACATCGCCGGACTCTTGATGTCGATGGTGTCCGACGCGACGACCTCGTCGCTGGCCGATACGTCATCCTGCGCGGCGAAAGCCGGAGTCTTCTGATCCTTCGCCTTCCAGCAGCGCAGCTCGTTGCGGCTTTCGCACGACTCCGAACCGGCCGACGGCTGGTAGGTTCCCGCTTCGCACGCGAGGCACGTCGACGACCCGGACGACGACACGGTGTGCGGATCACAGTCGGTGCATGCCGCGCTCGTCGTTGCGCCGGCGGTGGTTCCGTATTTTCCGGCCGAGCAGTCAGTGCAGACCGTAACGCCAGTGGCTTCGTTGTAGCTTCCGGCCGAGCAGTCGGTGCACACGGTCGAGGCGAACGTATTGCTGAACTCGCCCCTGCCGCAGTTCTGGCAAGCTGTTGAAGCGACCGTATCGCTGAATGTGCCGGGATTGCAGTTCGCGCAGAATGTTGCACCCGACGAATCGCTGTACGAGCCCGGCGTGCAGCTCGAGCAGCTCGTCACGCCGCTGGTCGAGCTGTACTTGCCTGCGTTGCAATCGGTGCACGCCTCGCTGGTGGTCGCGCCGGCGGTGGTTCCGTATTTTCCGGCCGAGCAGTTGGTGCAGACCGTGACGCCGGTCGCTTCGTTGTAGCTGCCGGCCGAGCAGTCGGTGCACACGGTCGAAGCGAACGTGTTGCTGAATTCCCCCTTGCCGCAGTCCTGGCAATTCGTTGAAGCGACCGTATCGTTGAAAGTCCCGGGATCGCAGCTCGAGCAGGACGTTGCACCCGACGCATCGCTGAACGTGCCCGGGTTGCAGCTGGAACAGCTCGTCACACCGCTCGTCGAGCTGTACTTGCCGGCGTTGCAGTCCGTGCATGCCTCGCTCGTGGTGGCGCCGGCGGTGGTTCCGTATTTCCCGGCCGAGCAGTTGGTGCAGACCGTAACGCCCGTGGCTTCGTTGTAGCTGCCGGCAGAGCAGTCGGTGCACACGGTCGACGCGGCGGTATCGCTGAACTGTCCCCGGCCGCAATTCTGACAGAGCATTGCACCGGACGAATCGCTGAACGTGCCCGGATTGCAGTTCGCGCAGTAGGTCGACCCGAAAGTGCTTGTGAACGTTCCCGCGTCGCAGCTGGAGCAGGTGACCGTGCGCGACGAGTTGGAGTAAGTGCCGGGGGTGCAGTTGGAGCACGTCGTGGATGCGACGTCGTGGCTGAAGGTTCCGGCGGTGCAGTCGTTGCACGTCGTACGCGCCGCCGCCTCGCTGTACGTGCCAGCCTCGCAAGGCGTGCACGGGTCGTGACCGGTCGGGCTCGAGAAGCCGGGTTCGCAGTCTGCGCCAAAGGCTGTGGAAGTCCCGAGCGCCATCGATGCCGCCAGGCAGAGAGCGAGAGTAGAATTTTTCACGTGCCCCTCCGTTTCACGACTGAACCAGTTCAGGACCGAACCAGCATCCGACGGCCCGACCGCCATCGAGCAAACGCGGAGCAAATGCTCTATCAGCCTGCTTCCAGACCGGCAAGGGAAGAAACCGGCAGAATTCGCGAATCTGCGGCGAAAGCTCCGCCTAAGACTGGCTCTCCGGGGTTGTGACTTTCAGCCCGTCGAGGTCGTCACTGACTTTGATCTGACAGCTCAGCCGCGAGTTGTCGGCAACGTTCGGCGCGAACGCCAGCATCGAATCCTCGGTCTCGCCGCGCGTGCCGACTTTCGCCAGCCACAGCTCGTCGACGAACACGTGGCAGGTCGCGCAGGCGCACTTGCCGCCGCAATCGGCGTCGATACCGGCCACGTTGTTGCGCCTGGCCGCCTGCATCACCGATTCGCCGCAGTCGGCCTCGACGGTCTGCTGGTTGCCGACGTGGTCGGTGAAAATGATCCTGGGCATTGGTCCTCGCTCCTCAGGCACGGCATCTGGCCGTGCTTGCTCAGGCACGGCATCTCGCCGTGCTTCTAGACTGCATGGGCGGCTACGATCTGTTTCATCGACACGTCGGTATCGCCAAGCAAAGCCGGATCCGGCCGGGCGCCGCGTGCGATGAGCTGCTTCGATGCCATGAATTCCATCGGGCTGTTTACCGCATCGGTCGCTATCAGCCGGCCGTCCTTCAGATAGAACGCGGCGAACCTGCGATCGGCGGGGTTGCCGCGAACGACGATGTGGTCGTGACCTTCGCTCAACCCCGCAATCTGCAGCTTGAGGTCGTACTGGTCCGACCAGAACCACGGTACGTCTTCGGCCGGTCGCGGGCGGCCGAGAATGGCTGCGGCTGCGAGCTTTCCCTGCTCGATGGCGTTGTGGACGCTCTCCAGGCGGCCGGCGCGCTCGTAGTGGACGAGCGGACGCCGTGCGCAATCGCCGGCGGCGAATACGCGAGGATCGCTCGTGCGCGCATCGCGATCGACGACGATGCCGTTGTCGCATTCGATCCCGCACGCGCGCGCAAGCTCGTCGCACGGCTGGATGCCGACGCCGACGACGGCGATATCGGCGGCGATCTGCATGCCGTCGGCGAGTCGCGCTCCCTCGAGCCGTTCGCGCCCTTCCAGCGCCGCGAGCCTGGCGCCGCAGCGGATGTCGACGCCGCGCGAGCGATGCTCGCTCTCGAAGAATTCGGAGATGACCGGGCCGGCGACGCGCGCGAGCACGCGCGGCATTGCTTCGAGCACCGTCACGTCGAGCCCGCGCAGCCTCGCGACCGCTGCGACTTCCAGACCGATGTAGCCGGCGCCGACCACGAGCGCGCGCGCACCCGGCACGAGAGCTTCACCGATGCGGCGCGCGTCGGCCATCGTGCGCAGCTCGAAGACGCCGGCGAGCGACACGCCGGCGACCGGAAGCGCGCGTGGGCGCGATCCGGTTGAGAGCACCAGATTGTCGTACCCGACCTCACTGCCGTCGGACAGCGAAACGACTCGCTGCGCGCAATCGATCGCATCGGCAGCGACACCTGTCTTCAGCTCGACACCGTTGTCGCCGTACCACGCGGCGGTCTTGAAATAGAGGCCGGCCTCGTCGAGCTCGCCTTTCAGGAATTCCTTCGAGAGCGGCGGCCTCTCGTACGGCGGAGCGGGCTCGTCGCCTACGAGCGCGATCGTGCCGTCGTGCCCCCACTGACGAAGCGAGAATGCGACCTGCGCACCGGCCTGACCGGCGCCGACGATGACGATACGGGTCATGATCTGCGTGGTGCCGGCCGGAATGCTCCGGCAGGTCGCTTACGCCGCGGGAATCTCGACCATCATGCGGCTGTATCCCTTGACGAAAGGGTTCGGTACCCGCTCCGGCTCTTCGAGCACTTCGATACGATCGAAGCGCTGCATGATCTCCTCCCAGAGGATGCGAAGTTGAAGATCGGCCAGGCGGTTGCCGACGCAGCGGTGGATGCCGAAGCCGAACGCCATGTGCTGGCGCGCGTTCTTGCGGTCGACGAGAAACGCGTTCGGATTCTCGAAGATGGCGTCGTCGCGATTGCCGGAAACGTACCACATCGCCACGCGGTCACCCTTGCGGATCGTCTTGCCGGCAACTTCGCAGTCGGCAATCGCCGTGCGCCGCATGTGCGCGAGCGGCGTCTGCCAGCGGATGATCTCGGAGACCATGTTGGGAATGACGCTGCGATCGCGGCGCAGCTTGTCGTACTGGTCCGGGTTCTTGCTGAGCGCGTAGAGGCCACCGGTCATCGAGTTGCGCGTGGTGTCGTTGCCGCCGACGATCAACAGGATAAGGTTCCCGAAGTACTCACTCGGCGTCATGTTCCGCGTGTTGTCGTGGTGGGCCATCATCGAGACGAGGTCACCGCGGCGCTCGGGAGAATTGATGCGCTCGTTCCACAGGCCCGTGAAGACCTCGAGGCATTCGAGCATCTCGCGCTCCCACTGCTCGCGTCCGCCGGGACAGATCGCCTCGTTGTGCTCGCCGGTCGCGACGTCGGACCAGCGCGTGAGGCGCCGGCGATCCTCGAACGGAAAATCGAACAGGGTCGCGAGCATCATCGTGGTCAACTCGATCGACACGGTGTTGACCCAGTCGAACGCCTCGCCGCGCGGAAGGGTGTCGAGAAGGGTCTGGGTTCGTACGCGGATCAGCTCTTCGAACTTGCGCAGGAAATCCGGTCCGACGATCGGCTGCACGGTCTGTCGATGCGCGGTGTGTTTCGGCTCGTCCATCGTGATGAATCCGGCCGGAAACTGCGGATCGGCATCGTAAAGGACGATGCCGCCGTTGTGGACGTCCGACGAAAACACCTTGTGGTTGGTGTCGACGGCCATGATGTCGTCGTAGCGGGTGATCGACCAGTACGGTCCGCAGAAGCTGTCGGGGCAGTAGTGGACGGGATCCTCGGCGCGAAGCCGCTCGAAACGGTCCCAGAACAGGTCGCGCCGCCAGAGCTCGGGATCGGCGACGTCGAGCGTCGCAAGATCGACTTCGGCCGCCGGCGGAATCTCCGCTCCAAAGTCGTAGTGAGTCGGATGAAGCTTCGCCATGGTGCCGGTCCTCCCCGCGGAAACTGAAAGCAGACGATGCTGTGTGAACCGCTTTCGCGGCAGCAGGTCAATCGTCAAAAATCCCGCGAGGTACATCGCCAACGCCCCGTCACGGTGCTAGACATTTGATGCACTGCGCCCGACGCAGCCGTCATCCACAGCGGGACACGACGGCCTCGGGAAACGATCGGGAGGGGAAGACATGAGCGAGACCAGATACCACTGTCCGCAATGCAGGACGCCGCTTGCTGCTCTCAAGGAAGGCGACTTCGACGCCTGGCAATGCCCGGAAGGTCACGGGATCGGTGTGACGCTGACCGAAGCGTACGGTCATTTTCAGGATGACGAGATTCACGCGATCTGGACTGCGAGCAAATCGGCTCCGAAATCCACGCTGAAGTCCCCGGTGCTCGGATCTCCGATGGTTGCCGTGACGGTCGTCGTCGACGACGACGAGATCGAAGGAAACGAAGGTCCCGGAGCCCATCTCGTCACGCTCGACGTGGCCCCCGACGAACAGTTTCTGTGGATCCACGTTGCCGACTTCCGCGGCATGCCGACGGATCTGCCGAATCCGCCGCCGTCGGCCGAGCAGCGCGCCCGGCTGGATGAGCTGGGCATGGAGTCACGCGCGTCGATCGGCCGCGACCTCGACAGCCGCGAAACCGACGAGAGCAGGCTCGGCTATCGCGTCGGATCATGGGCGGCGGCAAAGCTGCACATGACGGGCCTCGTCAATCGGTTGGGCGCGTCGGCGAAGGCGCGCATGAACAAGCCTTCCGCATAAGGCTTTCGGCGCCTCGCGCGCGCCCGGGCAATTCGGCCAAACGTCGGCAAGCAGCCGGCGGCTCCTTCAGAGGGCTTCTCCGCGCCGTATTGACAGACTTGTAAAAAGCCCGCTAGCTAGGTCGCAAGCCAAAGAACCAGGGGAGGGAACGAGGTGTCGGAATGCGGCATATCGCCCTGGGAGGAGCGGGCAAGCGTGCGGCTTTGCTCGCCATTTGTGTATCTGGTGCGGGTCTGGCCGTCTTCGTCGCCGGCCGCGGGGAGGCGTTCGCGTCGACGGACTGCGCGTCGGCCATCGACCGCGCGAGCGTCCGCTATGAATCGCGGATCCACAAGGCGCTCGCCGACTGCGAGGTCCGCGCCGCGACCGGCGCCGGATGCAAGACCGACAAGCGTGACGCGACACTCGCGAAAGCCCGCGACGGGCTCGCGTCGCAGTTGTCGGCGGCGTGCACCGACGAAGACCTTGCCGGTCTCGGATTTCCCGCCGCCTGCGGCGACGACACGGGCGGCACGTTCAGCGCAGCCGATCTGACCGACTGCATCGCGTCGACGCATCGCGATGCCATCGATGCCGCGGTCGCAATGGAAGTTCCCGGGAGCTCCGAGCCGCTCAGCGGGAACGCTGCGGGCTGCCAGAAAAAGATCACGCGCGCGTCGCAGTCGTTTCTCAAAACCAATCTCGACGCTCGCCAGCGATGCGTTGCCGGCGGCGATGGTGCGGAATGTTTCGAAGAAGGGCCGGCGACCGGGAACAGCGACGCCGACGCGACGCTGGAAGAAGCGGGCTCCGAGCTGACGGACGCCGTCGAGCGTGCCTGCGCCGATGTCGACCTGGCTCTCCTCGGCTTTCCCGCCGATTGCAATGACGATGCCGCACCGTTCGAAGCCGACGAGCTGGCCGTATGTCTGGTCGACACGCACGATGCGATCGCGCGCTCGATGCTCGAGAGCGAGCATCCTGCCGCGGCACCGGCAACGACGACGACGACAACCACGTCGACCACGATGACGACGACTACCACGACCATGCAGCCGTCGCTGCCCAATCTGCTCAGCATCGTTGCACCGTATGGCGATGCCGATGGCGACGGCTTTGCCAACAACGTCGAGCTCGCTGCGTGCTCCAACCCGGCCGATGCCGCGAGCACGCCGCTCAGTGACCACAGCCTTTGCGCGAACCAGACGATTTTCTCGGACACGCTCGGCGATTCGTGGGGTTCGACGAACCGGCAGACCGATCCGACCTACACGCTGGCCGTCAATCTGACGGTCGCACAGAACGCAGCGGATTGTTCGGCGTACTGCGCGTCGGCAACCAACATCGGATCGCCGCAGGCATGCGAAGGCGTATGGCCGTGGAGCGGAGATCCCGAGTACGCGCACTACACAGCCGGCCGCACCGTGGAAGTGAACTTCCCCGACGAAGACGGAAATCGTCTGCACGGAACCATCTTCCTTCCGCCCGATGTCAGCTGCGCGCCGACCGACGAGCCGATCTGCGACGGCATCACCGACGCGGTCACCTGCAGCGGACCGGGCGGCAAAACCTATCCGGCGGTCGTCATCTGCGACGGCTTCGTCGGCTCGCAGCGCATGTACTACTGGGCCGGCGAGCGCCTCGCCGAGCAGGGCTTCATTGCGATGGCGTTCGACGTGTCGGGCCAGGGCCTTTCGCAAGGCACGTTCCCGAACGGCGACGCGGGCATTGCCGACGGAGTCGATGGGAGCGTCGGCGGCGGATTCGCTCGCGATCAGGGCACGGCGCTCAATTTCATGGTGAGCGCGGCCAATCCGGTGCGCGACCTGATCCGCATCGACCCGGCCGTGATCGTCAACCAGGCGCCGGGCGCCGAGGATCATCTCGAGCCGTACGTGCTCGGCCTCGCGGGCCATTCGGCGGGTGCGACTGCAGCGATCGCGTACCAGCAGTCGACTGCGCCGGCGTATCCGGTGCGTGCGCGAGCGGTGGTGGCGTGGTCGCATTTCGATGCCGACGGCACCATCGGCAACGTACCGATCCAGCTTTTCACCGGAGACAACGACAACGGCTTCATCCAGCCGCCGAGCACGGACAACCGCGAGCCGGAGATGCAGAGCCGCTACAATCGCCTTGCCGGCGACCGCAATCTCGACGGCACGACGGACTTCGCACCGCACGACCGCCAGATCATCGTCACCGAAGCCGGCACGCATCTCGACTATTCGCACGTGCCGTGGGCCTACACGCCGAGCTGGGACGAAGACGTCGAGTATCACTACACGCTGGCGTGGTTCGACAAATACCTGAACGGAAACATCCGGCGGCGCATGGCGCACGTGACGGGCGGCGTCATCCAGAGCGTCGATCGTTACGGCGACTTCGCGCCGTGCGACAGCGGCGCAGACTGCTACAGCGCCGACGAGCGGCTCAAGATGAGCCACGTGCACCTGTCGGACCTGTGGTGCTCGCGCTACGACATCGGCGCAGCGTCGTCGGGGAGCATGAAAGGCGGGAGCTGTCGCATCGAGTAGCGCCGTTGGGCAGGCCGAGGCGAGTCGCATCGACCGGAGCTGCCTCGGCCGGTTACGGCGGAAAACCGAACGCGAGCTTCACCGCGGCATATTCGGGGTGCACGCTGCCGTCGCGGCAGCGGATCACCAGCGACGGCTCCGTCCACGTGCGGCTTCGCATTGCTTCGGGCAGATCGGCTGCGCGCGACATCGCGAACAGGCCGAGCAGCGGCGGCTCGCCTTCCTTCAGCTCGACGGGCCGCCATCGCACGATCGCAAGGCCGGCCTCGCGTGCAGCGCGCCGGATCCGTTCGTGCTGCTCGACCGGCGACACCGGAAAGACGCACGCAAAGGTTCCACCGCCTTCGAGGGATCGCGCAGCCGCAGCACAGTAGTCCGAGATGTCGCCGAGCATTTCGAAGCGGCACGCGACCTTCTGCGGATGGCCTCCGTGGATGCCTGCTGCCGGCGGGAAATACGGGGGGCTCGCGAGCACGAGGTCGAAACGTTCATCGTCGCGCACGACGCCGGCTTCGCGAAAATCTCCGCAGCGGATCTCGTAGCGATCTGCCAGTCCGTTCCACTCGGCCGATTTGTGCGCGAGACGCACGCTCTGCGCCTGCGCCTCGATCGTAACGAAGCGCGCGCCGGGCAGTCGCCATGCGGCGATCATTCCGACCGAGCCAATGCCGCTGCCGAGATCCAGCACGGTGCGCGCGCTCGCACACCAGGTCGTGCCGTACCAGGCGGTAAGAACATCGTCGGTCGAGAAGCGGTGGCCGTCGGTGAGCTGAAAGATCCGGAAGTGCCCGCTGATCGCATCGAGCGTTTCGCCGGTCGCCGGCTCGGGGCCGCGGCCGATTGCGCCGGGCGGAACCGGCCCGGGCTTGGTCCATCCTTTGAACGCGAAGGCGTGCTCGGTGCGAAGCGGCGCGCCGGATGCTGAAGGTTCGGCGGATTTCATCGCCAGTCGTGCCACGGCATCGCGAACGCTTCGGCCACCGGCCGGCTCGCGAGCTTGCCGCCGGTGCAGCTCACGCCGCGCGCAAGCGCAGGGTTGGCTTCGGCGGCGGCGCGCCAGCCCCACTCGGCAATTTCGAGCGCATAGCTGAGCGTCACATTGGTCAATGCGTACGTCGACGTCTGCGGCACCGCGCCAGGCATGTTGGCGACGGCGTAGTGCACGACCTCCTCTTCGATGTAGCGCGGATCGTGATGCGTGGTCGGCCGCGTCGTCTCGGCGCACCCGCCCTGGTCGACCGCGACATCGACGAACGCCGAACCGGGCTCCATGCGGCGCAGCAGCTCGCGCGAAATCAGCCGCGGTGCTTTCGCGCCCGGAATCAGCACCGCACCGATCACCAGATCTGCTCCGGCCACCGACTCCTCGATGTTGGCGCGATTCGACATCAGGCTGGTCACGTTGCCGCGCAGCACGTCGCACACGTATGCAAGCCGGCGCGGATGGACGTCGAGCACGCGCACGTCGGCGCCGAGGCCGGCGGCGACGACGCATGCATTGAAGCCGGCAACTCCTGCACCGAGGATCGTCACGCGACCGCGACGCACGCCGGAGACTCCCGGCAGCAGGATGCCTTTTCCTCCCTGGTACATCTCGAGCGAAGCCGCACCGGCCTGGACCGCAAGCCGTCCGGCTACTTCCGACATCGGAACCAGCAGCGGCAGGCTTCCGTCGTCGAGCTGGACCGTCTCGTAGGCGATCGCCGTGCAGCGGCTCTTCAGCAGCTCGCGCGTCAGCGGCTCGTTGGCCGCAAGGTGCAGGTACGTGAACAGCACGAGATCGTCGCGAAGGAAGCCGTATTCGGCGGCGAGCGGCTCTTTCACCTTGAGGACGAGATCGCAGCTCCAGACGTCGCTGGCACTCGCGAGCACGTCGGCGCCGGCTTTCGCGAAGGCTTCATCGCTGATGCGGCTGCCGCGTCCCGCGCCGGTCTCGATCGCGACCTCGTGGCCCTGCGCGCGAAGCGCCACGACGCCGGACGGCGTGATGGCCACGCGATTCTCATCGTCCTTGATCTCTCTCGGCACGCCGATGCGCATCGGTGGTCCTCCAGGCGCGGCAATTTGCGGGTCGCCGGGCTGTCGCGTGTTGGCAGGAGGATCCGGATAACGCAGGGGCAGCGAAAAGTCAGCGGCAGCGAAAAGTCAGCGGCCGCTCACGAGAGAGGCCGGCGACCACACCAGATCGGCATCGTCGCCGGCCATCCCGCATTGCCGGCTCGTGATGCGCCGGCCCCAACTCATTGCGTGCAGCTGAGCATTGCGCCCGAGTACGAGGGGGCGATCGGTCCTTCGTCGACGTAGGCGTTCAGATGCACCACGCCCTGGTCGTGCGGCACGAGAATGATCGCCTGATCCATGGCCGGCAGCAGCGTGCAGTCCGGATCGCTCATCGTGAACGACACATGGTAGAAACGGCCGGTGCCGTAGCCGGCGCGTTCGGCGCGCAGGTCGATCGAAGAATCGTTGCCGGTGTTGCTGCAGTTGGTCGCATCCGGTGATGTGTTTCCGTCGCCCTTGCCGTCGAGAGCCTCGTCCTGGCGCGCATCGGTGATCGTGATGTTGCACGCGTCACCGTCGTTGTTCACTGCAGAAATCTGGATCGTTCTCAGCTTGTGATTCGGCGGCCACAGGACCGCGTCGGAATTCCCGTCGAACTGGGTGTGGACGCCGTCATGCGGGCCGGTGATTGCCGGCGTGCAACTGTTCGGACAGGTCTGGGCACCTGCTGCCGTGCCCCAGAGAAAAAAAGCCCCGACCATCGTCGCGATAAACTGGACCCTCGCTCGCATGTTCACTCCTTTGTGTTCGTGGTTTTCGGCATCTGCCGGCTTCGTTCCGCCGGGAACCCGCCCGGAGCCGGATGCTTACACGGGAGTAAATAGCCTTGCACGCATGGCGTCAAGACGGATGAGAAGGGGCAAGCGAGGAATTTCTAAAGGGATTTTAGGCTTTCAAAAGTGTAAATAGCGAAGTTGCGGCCGGCCCGGACGGGCAGGTGAGGTGGCAGCGGTCCCCGGAAAGGAGGTCAGGCGCTCTGCTTGAGCTCGGCCGGTACGTCGCGCCGGAAGAAGTTCCTGGCGGCGCCCGACTTGTTGCGCAGGTAGAGAGCGGCATTCGACGCAAGCCGGCCGAGAAAGCGCGGCTCGCGGAGCATCAGCATGGCAAGCCCGCGCAGCACGTCGTGCCGCGAGTAGAACGTGCGGTAGCACTGGTCGAAGTACGTCTCGAGGATTTCGCGCGTGAGTCCGTTCGGCACGAACACGAAGTTCATCGCGTTCATCTCTTCCCATTTCTCTTCGAACGTTCCGTGCGAATGAATCGTCGGGTACGCCGGAGTGCCCGGATACGGCGTGAACTTCGTGATCTGGCACATGTCGAGCTCGACCGTACGCAGGAACTCGAGCGTCTCGGAAAGGCTGTCGAGGCCTTCGGTCGGATGGCCGAGCATCACATAACCCTTTGCCCGAATGCCGGCCTGTCGCGTCAGACGAAGCGTCTCGCGCATGCGCGGGATCTTCACCTCATGCTTGACGACGTTGAGGATGCGCGGTGAGCCCGACTCGATGCCGTAGGCGATCTGCCAGCAGCCGGCGCGCTTCATGAGCTGCATGGTCTCGAGGTCGAGCAGGTTCGGATGGCTCGTGCAGCTCCACGTGAACTGGAAATTGTTTTCGAGGAACGAGTTGCACAGCTGAACCACGCGATCGCGACGCACCGTGAACAGGTCGTCGACGAAAAGGATGTGCCGGACGCCGACGCTTTCGAGATGCCGGCAGAGCTCGACCACATACTCGATGCTGTGGAGACGCCCTTTGCGCCCGGACGTCGAGCGGTCGCAGAAGCTGCACGAAAACGGGCATCCGCGCGATGTGATCAGCGAGGCGACCGGCGACTTCGGATAGCTGAACAGAGTGGGCTGGAAGCGGTGAGGAAAATCCTCGAGCAGGTCCCATGCCGGCGGCGGAAGCTCGTCGAGATCGTCGATGTACGGCGCGCGCGGATTGGCGACGATGTTTCCATCGCGCCTGTAGGCAAGGCCCGACACCTTGTCGGTCGAACCCCCGGCTTCGAGCTGGTCGAGAAGCTCGAACAGCGAATGCTCGCCTTCGCCGATGATGCCGTAGTCGATGTCCGGGAAAGCCTCGAGCGTGCGCTCCGGAATTGCGCTGACGTGCGCGCCGCCGACGATCGTCACGACGCCGGGCACCAGATCCTTTACGCGCGAAGCGATCCTCGCGGCGTTCGTGACCGAGATCGTCGTCGCGGAAAGCCCCAGATAATCGGGACGGAGTCTGGCGATCTCGAGACTGACTTCCTCGAGAGGACGTCCCTGTTCCTTCGCATCGATCAGGTGGACCCGGTAGCCGCGCTCGCGCGCAACGGCGGCCAGGATCAGCACGCCCATTCCGGGAATCGTCTCTTCGCCTTTGCGAAGGCCGTCCATGCTGCGGTCCCAGAACACGTACGGCGGCTCGCAGAAGACGATGGTCTTCTGGCGCTGCTCGGGGCGGGGACGAAAGGCGGATTCGGCAGTCACGACAGGCACGCGCCGCTATAGCACGCACCGCGAATTCGCGCCCAGCCGTGGGCGCTCTTCCGGGTCGGAAATCCGGCCCGCCCATCCTCGGCGCTCCCGGAGGCGCGTCAGAAGCGGCGGGTTACGGAAAGCGAGAAGAAGTAGGTCGGGTTGGAGCCGCTGCCCGGACCCGGCATGTATCCGGCGTCGCCCGGATAGTGGCTGGTTCCGGTCGGAATGTACGAGAACGAGCCGTCCAGGCCCCAGTTCTCTCCGGCCCAGCGTAGTCCGGTGTTCAGGCGCAGGCGCTCGTAACCGGTCGGCGAAAAGCCTCCGCGCAGTCCGCCCGCCTTGGCGATGCCGCCGACGAGCGAGAACCTGCGGAACGGAGAGTACTCGAGCCCGAGAAAGTGTCTCCAGTTCTCGCGCGAGCCGGGATCGCTTCGGGTTCCGTAGGCCAGCGTCTGGTCGTAGCGCAGGAACGCCGACGTAAGATCGGTTTCCTCGGCGAGGCCGAGCCCGTACGAGGCTTTGAGCCGAGGCGCGATCTTGCGACTGATCCCATGGATGAGGGCGTCGTCGCTGGTCGAGCCGACGGGCGGCCGCGTCATCAAGTAAGGAGAGAACGTGACACCGCCGTCCTGGGCGAACACCGTCGAAGCATCGAGCGTGAGAAGAAGGGCGAGCGCCGGCACGAGCATCGTCCGCGACGAGACGCGTCGCGGTATGCTTTCGTGCGTCGCTATTTGCGCCGTTCGCATCGCATGCTCCTTGCACGTGGACAGTAACGCCCGGATCCCGTTGTGAGCAATCCCTTTTTGCAGCGCGTTAGTGGCGGTTATTGCAATCTGCGACGATTTGCCTCGATGCGTCGTACCCGATGCGGCAAGCGCGCATGGATCGAACGTGCGCGTATCCACTTTGGCGTAGCGGTCGCGCGCGGAGCCGCCGCTCGATGATACTCGTCGACGTCGTCGTGCTGCTCGGCGTTGCCGTGGCCGGGCTGCTCATTGCCGGCTTTGTCGGCAATCCACTCGCCGAGCGCGTATTCGGACGCCGCATCGGGATACCGCCGATCGTCGTCTACCTCGTCGTCGGCGTGCTCGCCGGTCCCGGCGTCCTCGGGCTCGCAAAACATTCCGAAAGCACCGATCGGCTGGCCGAGATCGGCGTGGCGCTGCTGCTGTTCGGAGTCGGAATCGAGTTCTCGCTCGAGAAGCTTCGCCGGCTTGTCGGCTTTCTCGTCATCGGAGGAACGGTTCAGGTGGTCGCGAGCTGGGCCGCCACGTCGGTCCTGATGTGGATGGCGGGGCTGCCGGGGCCGGCGGCAGTGGTTGCGGGGCCGCTGGTCGCGCTGTCGAGCACCGCGCTCGTCTTCCGGATGCTCGGCGGACGCGGTGAGCTCGATGCTCCGTTCGGCCAGGCGGCCGCCGCAGTCCTGCTGTTCCAGGATCTCGCGCTGGTTCCGATGATGCTCCTGCTGCCGGTCTTTGCGGCGCCCGGTGAGTCGCTGCTGGCCGCGACGGCGATGGCGCTTCTTCGCGCTGCGATCGCGGTTGCAACCATCGTCGCGCTCGCGAGGTTCGTGCTGCCACGCGCGCTCGAGCTGACCGCGCGGGCGCGTCTTCCGGAACTGTTCCCGTCGGTCGCGCTGCTGGTTGCGCTCGGGACGGCACTGGCCGCGACGAGCCTCGGACTGTCGCTGCCGCTCGGAGCGTTTCTTGCCGGCCTCGCGCTGTCCGGCACGCCGTACGCGCACCAGGTCTTTGCCGAGCTGCTACCGCTTCGGGATTCGTTCGTCGCCATCTTCTTCACCAGCATTGGGGCGCTGTTCGATCCGTTCGGACTCGCCGGTCACTGGGAATGGGTTGCGCTGCTGATCGGTGCGGTTGCGATCAAGGGCGCCATATCGGGCGTGGTGATCGGCGTGGGCTGGGGCTCGATGCGCTCGGGCCTGCTTGCCGGCTGCGCGCTCGCGCAGATCGGCGAGTTCTCGTTCGTGCTGTCGCGGCAGGCGGTCGCGCTCGGGCTTCTTCCGTCTGCTTTCGAACAGGCATTTCTCGGTGCGGCCGTCCTCAGCATGGCCGCGACACCATTTGTCTATTTCGGCGCGCGCCGGCTCGCGCTCGCGGCCGGCGAGGCAGCGCGGCCCGTGCGAAAAGCCGAGGCTCATGTGGTCATCATCGGATACGACGTGACCGGACAGGCCGTCGCGCGCGTGCTCGGGTCGACGTCGATCCCGTTCGTGGTGCTCGACATGGATCCGGCAAGGGTGAGTGCCGGTACGACTGAGGGACTTCCCGTATTCTTTGGCGATGGATCGAGGCGTGGTGCGTTGGAGACGGCCGGGATTCATTCGGCGCGTGCGGTCGTCATTGCCGTCAGCGATGCGCTTGCATCGCAGCGAATCACGTCGCTTGCCCGCCAGCTCAATCCGCGGGCGCACATCCTGGTGCGCGCACACGGAGTCGAAGAGATCGCCGAGCTCGAGCGTCTCGGGGCTTCCGAAGTCGTGCCGGCCGAATTCGAGGCGTCGATCGAGATTTTCGTACGGCTTCTGCAGCGGCTCGGCGTGCCGCGCCACGTTACGCGCGTGCAGGAAGGCATCATCCGGCTCGGCAACTACCATTCGCTTCGGGGCACCGCGGCAAGCTTCGAGACGATGTCCGATATCGAGCGGCTGATCGGCGGCGGCATCATCGAGACCGCCGAGGTGATGAAGGGCAGTGAAGGCGACGGGAAATCGATCGGCGAGCTCGACCTGCGCGGCCGCACCGGTGCGGCAATCCTGACGGTCATCCGCAACGAGACGCCGGTTTCGAACCCGGACGAATCGTTGCGGCTTCAGAGCGGAGACCTTCTCGTCCTGTACGGACCGCATGCCGCGATCGCCGAGGCGATCGAAGTCTTCGAGCCGCGGCACCTCCAGCCACGCTGACTTTTCGGCAGAAGCCCGCGGCTTTCTTGAAGATGGCCTAAATCAAAATATTTTCTGTGCGCGCCTGGGTGACACCCAAACAGGTTCCGTTCTCTAGTGCCGCACCCCATGATGCGTGCGAATGGGAGGGACGATCATAGGGGTATTGTGGGGTGATCGGCGCAGCTCGATCGCGCGAGCTTGCGGCGCAACTGCGCTTCTCGCATCGAACCTTCTTCTCTCCAGCAACGCATCGTCAGCAGAGCGCATCGTCGAGCGCGACGTCGCCGGCCTCGTCCACGTTCTTCCTCCTCCGCCTTCCGAAAAATCCGTCTCGGTCTCCGCGCACAGATCTTCGATTCACTCTCCTTCCGTTCGCGAATCAGCGTCGCGCGAGACTGCTTCGACAGAAGACGAAGCGATTCGTGTTGGAATCCAGAGACTGAGCGCGCGGCGCTCGGCGTTGCATCGCGGTGTTTCGAAAGATGCGCACGCATCGGCAGACGCCGGCGCGCAACCATCCACCGACGCCGTCTCCGCCGTGCACGAGCTCGACGTCGTCGAGACAGCCGGAGCTGCAGCCGACGAAACCACGCAGTCCACACGGCGACATCAACCGGCCGTCGCGCATGCAAGGGCCCACGCGCCCGCGACCGTATGGTTCTCGATCAACGAAGCGACCACGACCGAGCACTCGATCGACGAGACGGCCGACGCCGACTCCGCTGCAGACGCAGCCGCAGAGCATGCTGCGGCCGACGCGACGAAAGCCGCGTCGAAGACGCAGCCGCAAGCGGGTTCGTCCCCGCGCAAACGCGCCGCGGCCGTCGAGCTGACCGCGGTGAGCATTGCGCCGCCACCGGTCGTCCGCAGCCGCAGCACCGAGCGCGAGACGGCGGCTGTGAGCATCGCGCCGCCACCTGTCATTCGCAGCCGAAGCACGCAGAGAGATGCGGCCGCCGCTACCGATGCGCCCGCGCCGGCCAGCGAAAAGCCTGGAGTGTTCTCGCGACTGTTCGGCGCGCTGACGGCGGGCCGTCAAGGCTCGCGCAGCAAGTCGGAGAACGACATCGTGCCGCTGCCCGAGCCGAGCCGCGACGAAGCGCTGCTGCTCGAGCTCATCAACACCGAGCGCACGTCGCGCGGCATCTCGCCGGTTCGCTGGGATGGAATGCTCGCGCAGATTGCCCGTCTTCACGCGGCCGACATGAGCTCGATCCACAAGATGTCGCATCATTCGTCGAGAGACGGCGCGAATTTCGAAGCAAGACTGTCGCGCAGCGCCTACAGCGCCAAAGGCGCAGCCGAGAACGTTGCCTACAACAGCGACGTGATGAGGGCGCATCGCGCGCTGATGGCTTCTCCCGGCCATCGCCGCAACATCCTCGACCCGTCGCTGACCGTCGTCGGCCCGGGCGTCATGTCGGAGCCAAGCGGCGAATGGGTCTATGTTGCGGAAGACTTCGCGACGCCGATGCCGCAGGTTACCGACGACCAGGCGGCCGCCAGGATCGCCAAGCTTCTCGAGGGCGCGCGGTCACGCTCGCGCAGCACTCCGCTCGTCGAAGACCGTGCGATGTCGAAGCAGCTCAACCGCCAGCTCGAAAAAATGATCGCGTCGGGTGCGGTGCGCGGTACGGCCTCAGGCAGCGTCGGCTGGACGCTGGCCTTCACGTCGATGGATCTTTCCTCGCCTCCGCCCGGCGCGCTCGAGCATGTGTCGGAGGCCAGCAGCTACGGGCTCGCCGTCACGTTCCGCAAGACGAAACAGTATCCGCTGGGAACGTACTGGGCGATCCTGTTTCTCGGCGGCGAAGAGGCGAGCCGGACAACCGCGAGCGCCGCACCGGCCGGCGCGACAACCGCCGATTCGACCTGGTAGAGCCGCCGCCGCTACATCCCGCCACGCGCTGCCGTGCGCAGGCGCTCGCGCCACTCGCCGACTTCCCACCCGCGACCGGATCCATCGACACACAGGAAGATCACGCCGAGATCGATCACGTAGAACGCCCGCTGCCGGAATCTCGCCGAGACGTCGGCGGCGACCGACAGATCGGCAAACGCGAATCCGCGCCCGGCTTCGTGATGCCGAAGGTCGGGCGACGCACCGACGACCGCGAACGAATCGATCCGCTCACGCCGCAGATGCTCGGCAAGCGCGCGCTCGTATTCGTTGTTGGCCTGATCCGGCGCGATCCGGCCGTCCGGATTGTGCGCCGTCACGATCGCGAACCGCGAAGGCCACGGTGACGGCGGGCTCGGAACGAGAAAGACCGTTTCGAAGTAGACCGGATCGAACGGCGGCTGGGCGTCGGTCTGCGTGATCAGCGCGCTCACCGGCTGGCGTGCTCCTGTCGAAGACGTTCGGGACGCAGAAGCACGGCGGTTTCCGCGCGCACGGTGCCGCCGAACGCGCGGCCTTCGCCCGCGCCGTCCGAGCTGACCTCGACGATTCCTTTGGCCGCCACGCCCGCATCGCGGCTCGAGAAATTGACGAGCACGATGCGCTCGTCGCCATCGTCGTGCCTGCGAAAGGCGAGGACGGCCGCATCGGTCTCGCCGCCGAACGACAGGATTTCCTGGTCGCCGGTGCGAAGCGCGCTCGACCCGCGCCGCGCGTCGAGCAGTCGCCGGTAAAGGGCGAGCATCGAAGCCGGGTCGCCTCGCTGCTGCTCCATCGAAAGCACACCGGCGTCGGGCGGCCACGGCAGCCAGTTGTCGTCCCGAATCCATCCGTGCGTCGCGGACGCATCCCACGGAATCGGTGCGCGGCAGCCGTCGCGCATCGCAGGATCGACGCGGCGCGGTTCCGGAACGACCGCGTCCGACAGGCCGAGCTCTTCGCCTGCGTAAAGAAAAGGCGTTCCGCGCAGCAGCGCGACGAGGAATGCGGCTGCACGCGTGCGCGACTCGTTGCCGTAGCGGGTCCGGTGACGCTGGTTGTCGTGATTCGACAACACCCACGTCGGCCACGCCGATGCCGGCGCGAGCTCCTGGTCAATGCGCTCGATCTGGTCGCGCCACGCGGCCGCATCGAACGGCGTGTAGAGAGGCGAAAAATTGAAACACAGGTGCAGCTCGTCCCCGCGACCGTAGTATTCGGCAACCTGCTTGGTATCGAGAAGGAAGACTTCGCCGACGGCGAGGCGGTCGCCTTCGTATCGTTCCAGCAGGCGCCGGATTTCGCGCAGCAGCGGGTGCGTCTCCGGCCGGTGATTGAGCGGCACGTGCGTCACGCCGCGGATGTCGTCGGGATCGTCGGCAAGCCCGGGGTCTTTGCCGATCAGATGCACGACGTCCATGCGGAAGCCGTCGACGCCGCGGTCGAGCCAGAAACGCAGCGTCTCGTGCATTGCGCCGACGACCGCCGGCTCGTTCCAGTTCAGGTCCGGCTGTTCCGGCAGGAAGCAGTGCAGATAGTACTGTCCGGTGGCTTCGTCGAAGGTCCATGCCGGTCCGCGAGAGAATTGTCCGACCCAGTTGTTCGGCGGCGATCCGTCGGGCGCCGGATCGCGCCAGACGTACCAGTTGCGCATCGCGCTGCGGCGGCTGCTGCGCGATTCGACGAACCACGGATGCTCGTCCGACGTGTGGTTCGGCACCCAGTCGATGATCACCCGCAGTCCGCATGCGTGCGCTTCGGCGAGCAGCCGGTCGAACGTCGCGAGGGTTCCGAAGATCGGATCGACGTCGCAATAGTCGCGCACGTCGTAGCCGAAATCCTTCATCGGCGACGGATAGAACGGCGAGATCCACAGCGCGTCCACGCCGAGCCAGACGAGATATTCGAGGCGGCGGCGTATCCCTTCGAGATCACCGACGCCGTCGCCGTCGGTGTCGAGGAAGCTGCGCGGATAGATCTGGTAGAACACCGCCGTCTTCCACCACGGTGCGCGCGCCGCCGGATCGCGCGAGCTCCCGGCTTCGCCGTATTCCAATCGTTTCTCCACTTCCGTCGGCTCGGTCATCATCGCGGCTATCGACGCATCACCCGCGCTGCATCACCGGTGAGGATAGGCGGTGCACCGGTGTCGTGGAACCTCGGCGACCTCGCAGGTTGGGTGCGAACACGGAGTGGGCTAGGGTCCCGTCCCCATGAAACAGTCGACACTGCTCGTTATTGCACTGGTACTTCTCGGTGGCTCCGCGCTCTGGATCACGAGCCTCAAGCTCGAAAACTACGAGCTGAAGGTGGAGCAGGCGAACCTGCGCTCCCAGCAGGCCAGCCTGTCCGCGAAAGCCGCCGCTCCGCGGCCTGCGGCCGCGCGGGCAGCCGCCGCTCCGGCCAATGCGTCGGGTCGTACGGTCGATGAGACTGCCCGCCAGATGATGATCGACGCGCTCGCCGAGGCCACGGGCGACGAGAAGAAGGCGTGGATCCGCGTCGATCCGCGGGACCGCGAGGCCTCGTCGTTCGCCAACCAGATCGCCGCCGTGTTTCGCGACCAGGGATGGGACACCAAGGTGCTCGACAACGAAGGCCTGCGCTTCAAGCCCGGCCTGCTCTTCTTCGTCGGCGACGAGACGGAGCCCCCGTCGTACGTAACGGCGGCCCAGAAGGCGATCGAGGCCATCGGCGAGGAAGTCACGAGCGGCCGGGGGTATCGATCCTACTACGAGAACAAGAAGAAGGAGTCGCCCGACTGGCAGGGCTCGAGCTTCGCCCCGGAGCAGACCTTCGTGCTGATCGTCGGCAGGAAGCCGGCGCCGGCGGCCGAGTAGATCACCGCGGATTCAGCTCACGCCAGCGGTCACCGGCTCAGCTGGCGGCAGCCGCCTCGGCGGAGAACAGCGGCGTGTACGGCGCGAGCTCGGTGACGCCCAGCTCGCGGCGAACTTCGGCAAGCGGCCTCTCGAGCAGCGCTTCCCAGTCGGCTGCGGCGAAGAACCCTGCACGCCGTCCCCGGAAATACGCGCCGCGGCTGAGCGCGAGCCCGTCGCGGTAGCCTTCGCGCCATTCCTTGAGCATCGCGATCAGCACGATGAACCCGATGCCGCCGTTGCGAATCTGCGCATAGGTAAACGCGAGCAGCGCGACTTCGCCGAAGAGGTCGCGCTGGTACCCCGTCACCACGTGCCACAGATCGTGAATGTCGCGCAGCCGGCGGCTCAGCAGCTCGGCGCGGTCGTCGAGGAAAACCGAATCGTCGAATCCGTCGCTCGCTTCGACCAGGCCTTCGGCGCTGATGCCCTCCTGGTCGAGGAACCGCGCGTATTCGCGCCCGAGCGTTCCCTCGGGGAGTTGCCGCAGGCGGTCGCGGTCCTGAAGGACCGGAAGGATGTCGCGCCGCTCGTTCAGGATCCTCGACCCGACCGGGTCGGCGAGGACCCGCTGGAAGAGGCGCTCGAAGCTGTTGCCCGACAGGGCCCGTATGATGCGGAAGACCTGGGCGGTATCGTCGGGATCGTCGATCAGCGCGCCCATCGCGCGCATCGCGGTCTTCAACTGCAAAGGACGGGGTGTAACGCCACGGGTTCTCATGATCCGACCGCTCCTCGCTCCCCACACATGCTCAATCTGACCACCACCAAAATGGAAAAACCTTCGGGATGACGCGAAGGTACGTTCAACCTACAGTGTTGTCAATAGATGAATTCCCGGTGCTGTCCCGGGCTATCGGCCGTCGCGCTGGCCGTCGGCGCCTTGCCTCCTCGGCCGGGTTTGGTCACAGCGGAGCCATGCCGGCGACAAAAAGGAGTCAGGTGCGTTGAGCGTTGACCTGCGTCTTTGCGGCAGGCTGATGGCGATCCTGGCCGCCGCGGCTGTGACGTCCTGCACACGAGCCCCGGACCCGGCCACCCTCAAGCTGCAGCCCGCTTTCCCCGTAGTGTTCGTCCTCGTCGACGCGATGCGCGCAGATCGCGCGCTCGCCGTGCGAAACGGAGTCGAGCTGGCGCCGAACATCGCAATGCTCGCAAGAGACGGCGTCATCTTCCGCAATGCATTCTCGTCGGCGCCGAAAACGATTCCGTCCGTCCCGCAGATTCTTACGTCGCGCTACTTTCCCGATCTCCAGCATGAGACGACCCTGCTCACGGTTCTCCGGCAGGCCGGCTACGAATCGACCGGCGCGTTCATCCACAATCCGTACGTGACGAAATGGACCGATCGCCTCGTCCCCACGTTCGATCATCTTGGTGGAGGCGATCTCGATGCGGCTGCGCTGACGAACAATGCGATCGATTGGTTTGGCGCGCGCAGGTCGGACCGGATCGCGATGTACATGCACTACCTCGACGTGCACGTGCCGCTGAACCCTCCGGCCGACATCGCGGCGAAGCTCGTCGACCGCTCGTACCACGGTCCGATCGGGCTCGAGTTCCACGACATCGCGGGCGCGTGGAACGGGCGCTACGACGACGCCGACCGGCGCCGCATTGCCGACCTCTACGATGCCGCCGTTGCCGCGACTGACGTCGAGCTCGGAAAGCTGCTCGACGGATTGCGCTCGGCCGGCCTCTACGATCGCGCGCTCATCGTGCTGACCGCGGACCACGGGGAGGAGCTCTGGGATCACGGAGGATTCTTCCACGGCCACACGCTGTACGACGAGCTGCTGCACGTGCCGCTGATCGTGAAATTCCCCGATGGATGGGCAGCCGGCGCGTCGGTCGACGCTCTGGCGCGCACGGTCGACATCCTGCCGACGATTGCCGATCTTCTGCATCGCGCGTCGCCGGAGGTCGAGACGCCGCCGTCCGACGGCGCGTCGCTGGTGCCGCTCGTTGCCGGCGACGCGCCGGCGCGCACGCTGTTCGCGACGATCGGCCGCAACGACGATCGCAGCCCGCCGCTCGCCGCCGTCCGCACCGCGACGTCGAAGCTCATCTACGACATGCGCAGCGGCAGTGAAGAGCTCTACGACGTCGTGCACGATCCCGGCGAGCGCGAGAACATCGTCGACAAGCGGGCCGGATCGCGTGAGCTCGCCGACCTGCGATCGCTGGTCAACGCCGGGCTCGAGACTCTACGCAACACCGGAATCCACGTGCGCCTGTCGAACGGCACTGCGGCACCGATCCGTTACCGGATTGCGATCGGGCTCAAGCCGCTCGCGCCGTTTCTCGATCTTGCGAGATTCGACATGGAGAAGGGCGACGATCTTGCGCAGAATCCGCGCGCCGACGGGATGAGCGCTTCCGGCCTGCTCGCGCCCGGAGATTCCGACGAAGTCCGCTTCGCGGTTCTCTCGACCGATGCCGCCGTGCTGGCGAATGTCGTGACCGAGCCGAACGCGACGCTCGAAGTCTGCATCGCGGGCGAATCCTGTACGCCTTCGGTCGACGGCAGCGCGACGTTGCCGCTGGCGCGTCTTGCGATGACATCGTCACCTCCTGTGCGCGGCGGCTCCGCGTTGCAGATGCACGCATGGATGCTGCCGTCGGAGAGCGCGCCGATCACGAACGTGCTGAGCCCGGCCGACAGGGAGCGTCTGCGCGCACTCGGCTATGCGGAGTGAACCCGGCCCGGGGATCGCCTTGCCATCCCGTTGATCGCCTCGCGGCACGCCGCTCGTCGTCCCCGGGTTGCGGGAGGCGGTGACGCAAAATAAGTTGCAACGCGATGATTGAGCTCGAGCCACGCAGCACTTCCTCCGACGCATCGGATCCGGATGGCGTGCGTGTGGTCGCGCGCGACCCCGCGGGCCGCCGCCAGCAGAGGATAATGCAGGGAGTTGCGCTGTTTCTCGCCGCCGCGTGCGCAGGTTACGTGCTGATGCCACGACAGGTTTCTCAGGCCGGCCCCGACAACACTCCGAAGAGGCCCGAACCCCGTCCGACGATCGGAGCAGAGTCCGCGAATCACCCGGTCGCTGCTTCCGCTGCTGGAACCGCGGCCGCGACTCCGGAGAACGTTGCCGCGGCAGTGCCCGGCACGCCGCAGGCTCAGCCTGCGACTCCCACGCCAAGAAGGCTCACGCCGCGGCGCGCTCCGAGTCATTCCTCTCAGAATGCCGACGACGAACCCGGCCAGCAGCCCGAGCTCGTCGGAATCCCGCGCGACGTGACCGCGGCCGAATACATCCAGGCGTTGCACGACGCCGGCATCTACGAAGGAATCGGGGCGTTCAATCCGCCGGGAACGAGCCCGCCTCTCGACGGCCTTGCCGTTCCCGAGGATTACGTCCTGCCCGAAGGCTACGTGCGTCATTATCAGACCACCGACGACGGTCAGGACATCGAGCCGATCCTGATGTACTCACCCGACTACGAGTTCTTCGACGAGAACGGCAACCCCGTTCCGATCCCCGAGGATCGCGTAGTGCCGGCCGACAAGGCGCCGCCCGGTTTTCCGATTCGTCCGATCGAGATTCCCAAGCCGCGAGAAAGAGAACCAGGGGATACCGGCCGCTGATCGAATCCCCGCGTCTTTCGTCCGCAATCCAGACGTTCGCCGGCATCGCCGCGGCGACGATCGTCCTCGCGCTGTGCTCGCCGATCCGCGGCAACACATACCTGCTCGATTTTTTCGGCCTCGTGCCGTGGCTGCTGGTTCTTTCTCGTACGCGCACGCTCGCGGGTGCGGCGGCGTCCGGCTACTTCATGTGTCTCGCGTTCGTGCTCGCGATTTTCGCATGGTTCGGGCTCGCGATTGCCGTGTATTCGGCCGGAGCGGCCTTCGCCGGGATCGTCGTGCTCGCGCTTGCGGCGCCGCTGCTGCAGCCGCAGTTCCTTGTGTTTGCGATCGTGCGTCACGCGGCACGCCGTTTTCACGGACCTCTTCTGGCCGCGATTGCGGGTGCGTCGGCGTGGGTCGCGGCCGAATGGATGTTCCCGAAGCTGCTCGCGGATTCGCTCGCGCACGGCTTCTATCCTTCTCCGGTGCTGCGGCAGACCGCCGATCTCGGCGGCATCGCGGGAATCACGTTCCTGATCGTGCTCATCAATGAAGCGCTGTGCGAGGCATTGTCCGCAGCCGTGCGGCGCGATCCGCGCGCGTCGCTCGCCGCCGTGTCGTGCGCGGCACTGATCATCGCGGCCATGGCCGGATACGGGACATGGCGGCTCCACGCGCTTGCCGCATCGCAGGGCATTCCTCCGGTGCGCGTCGGCCTCGTGCAGTCGAACATTTCTGCTTACGACCGATTGAAGCGCGAAATGGGAGCGTACGAAGCCGTGCGCCACGTGCTCGATACGCACTTCGCGATGTCGCGTGAGGCGGTAGACAAGAACCACGTCGATGCGCTCGTCTGGTCGGAGACCGTATTTCCGACCACGTTCGGCAAGCCGAAGAACGAAACCGGCGGCGAGCTCGACCAGGAGATAGAGGACTTCGTTGCGCGGCTGGGCGTTCCGCTGGTGTTCGGCTCGTACGACCGCGACGAAGACGGCGAGTACAACTCGGCGGTCTTCCTCGAGCCGGGTGCCGTCGGTGCTCCCGCGAAGTTTTCGGTTTACCGCAAGACCCGGCTCTTCTTCCTGACCGAATACGTGCCGGCATGGCTAGACGGCCCGCGCGCGCGGCAGTGGATGCCATGGGCCGGCACGTGGAAGCCAGGCCCCGGCGCCAAAGTGCTTCCGCTGCGCCTGCGCGGCGGTCGTACGGTGCCGGTGCTGCCGATGATCTGTCTCGACGACGTCGACGTCGGCCTCGCCGTCGAGGGCGCGCGGCGCGGCGCCGAGATGATCGTGACGATGTCGAACGATTCGTGGTTCACCGAGCACGCCGAAGGTGCGTGGCTGCATCTGGTGGTCGCGGCGTTCCGAAGCATCGAGACGCGCCTTCCGCAGATTCGCGTGACCAACAACGGCATCACGGCCGTCATCGATCCGACCGGCGAGATCACGTCGAGCGCCGGCGTCGGTGAGCGCAGCACGCTGGTTGCCGACGTGGTGCCGCAAAAGCCCGCGCGAACCCTCGTGGTCGCGCTCGGCGACTGGGTCGGTCCGACCGGTCTTGTCGTCGTGCTGCTGCTCGTCGGCGTTCCGCTCGTGCGTCGCCGCGGTCGCTGATGAAATCGGGGACAGACACCGATTTCCGGAAATCGGTGTCTGTCCCCGATTTCATCGTTTCAGATGGTCATCCGAGTGCGCGGGCGCGATCGCGTGCGGTGGCGAAGCGGTCGGCAAGCTCGTCGATGGTGGCGTGAAACTCGCGAACCGTGCGCTCGAGGATCTCGGCCACCGGCTCGACACGGTCGATGCGTCCGGCAACCTGGCCACCCAGCCCGATCGCCGCCTCCATGTCGCCACCGAAATACAGGTCGAGAATCCGGCCGAACTCCGTCATCGGCACGTGGTCCTGGCGCTCGAGCGCTTCGGTGCGTGTCGTGCGGATCGCGCGAAGACCGGGCCGGCTGTGACGGTTGAGAAATACGGTGTCGGTTTCGGCTGCACCGGTGATGGCGGCCTTGTAGTTGGCATGCACCGGCGACTCGGCCGCCGAGACCATGCGCGTTCCCATCTGCACGCCTTCGGCGCCGAGCGCGAAGGCTGCGGCCATCGACCGGCCATCGCAGATTCCACCGGCCGCGATCACGGGCACATCCACTTTCGAGCAGACGAGCGGCAGCAGCACCATCGATGCGACGTCGCGCGGATTCTTGAATCCGCCGCCTTCTCCGCCTTCGACGACAAGCCCGTCGACGCCTGCAGCAACCGCCTTGAGCGCGGTCTTCAGCGTAGGCACGACGTGAAAGACGACGAGGCCGGCGTCTTTCAGCTTGCTGGTGTACTGGGTCGGATCGCCGGCCGACGTCGTCACGAATCGAACGCCCTGCGCGACGACGAAGTCCGCAATAGAGGGGTCGCGCACGAACAGCTGCGCAATGTTCACGCCGAACGGCTTGTCGGTCAGCTCGCGCATCTTGAGGATCTCGCCGCGCACGGCATCGAGCTCACCCGAAGACGTTTCGATGATTCCGAGCCCGCCGGCGTTGGAGACCGCAGAGGCGAGTTGTGCGCGTGCGATCCAGCCCATCGGGGCCTGCACGATCGGATAGCGGACGCCGAGAAGCTCGGAGACGCGAGTGCGAACTGGTGGCGCGGACGACTGCGTTTGCATCGCGGCAACTTGGCGGGGCCGCCCGACAGGGGCAAGCCGATCGCCGCGACCGCGACGCTGCCGAGTTACGGCGCGGCAGATGCCGGAGCGATCCCGCACGCGACGCGCATGCCGCCGCCGCCGAGCGGAGCCGGATGGTCGGAATGGTTGTCGCCGCCGGCATGAATCATCAGCGAATGTCCGAGCAGGTCCGCAACCTTGAGGCGCGGCGCAAGTACGGGGTACTCGGCCTTGCCGTCGGGGTCGACGTACAGGGCAGGAAGGTCACCGAGATGACCTGTTCCGTACGGTCCCTCGTGGCGTCCGGTCTTGGCCGGATCGTAATGGCCGCCGGCCGCTTGCGCGGCCGTCATCTGACCGTCCTTTTCGGCCGGATCGCACGACGGATTTTCGTGCACGTGAAAGCCGTGCAGCCCTGGCGGCAACCCGTTCAGGGCAGGCTTGAGCATCAGTCCGTAGCCGGTATCGGATGCCGTCACGGTGCCGACGGGTTTGGCCTCGCCCTTGGCGTCGACGAGATTCATCGTGATCTTGACCGGGCCTGACGCAGTTGCGGCTGCCGGAGGCTGCGCATTCGACACGCCGACCACGATGAGGGTGCCAAAGGTCGAGACAGTCAGCGAGAGAATCGAAGAGGTGAGCGCATTCATATGTTGCATGATGTGACCCTAGTCCTCAGAAAGCCGTCGATCAAGTTCCACGAAACCGCTCCCTCGTGATAACGACCCCAGCCGGCGGCAGGTTTTCCCGACGGTTGGCACCTCAGCGATGGACACCACGACAACCGGCGACCGCAAGCCGCGTATTCTCATCTGTACTCCGGAGATCACGGAGCTTCCGGAGGGCATGGGCAACGCTGCGCAGAACATCCGCGCAAAGGGCGGCGGCCTCGGCGATATCTCTGCGGGGCTGATTCAGTATCTTCACACCGACGGCCGCTTCGAGCTGCACGTGGTGCTGCCGCGCTACGATGCCAGGATCCGCGACCTCGCACGCATCACGTATCGCGAGATCGATGCGATGGGACGCGTGCTCGGGCGCCAGGGCGTGCATCTGGTCACCGACAGTGCGTTCTCGTCGCTGACCGATGTCTACGGCGAGCAGGAGGCCAACCCGCGAATCCGTCGCGCGGAGGCTTTTCAGCGCTACATCATCAACGACCTGATGCCGCGTCTGGAGCCGGACCTCGTGCACTGCAACGACTGGATGACAGGGCTGGTTCCGGCGGCGGCGCGTGCGGCCGGAATCAAGAGCGTCTTCACGCTGCACAACGTGTTCACCGAGCACGCGCCCCCTGCCGACATTGACCGCAGCGGCATCGACATCCGGCGCATCTACGAGTTCCTCTATTTCAAAGACTATCCGATCGACACGGCCGAGAACTGGAGGCAGAACGGCGTCGATTTCACCGCCACCGGAATTCACGCCGCGGATGTCGTCAATACCGTGAGTCCGACCTTTCTCGAGGAGATGATCTCCGGACAGTTCGACGAGATCGTACCGCCGGGCGTGGCGCACGCGATGCGCGAGAAGCACGCTGCCGGCCGCACGCTCGGCATCCTCAATGCGCCGGCCGACTCCGACGACCCGCGCATCAATCCGCACGTGTCCACGTACGACGTCCACGACGTCATCGAGGGCAAGCGCACCAACAAGGAGTTGTTCCAGAAAGAGATGGGCCTGCGCGTCGAGCCCGACGCTCCGCTGTTTTTCTGGCCGAGCAGGCTTTACGCGCAGAAAGGCCCCGAGCTTCTGGCTGCGATCGCATCGGCTGCCGTGCGGCGCCACGGACTGCAGATCGCGCTGGTGGCGAGCGGAGACCGCGCCGTCGAAGCCGTTTTCCGCAAGCTTGCCGCGACCAGCGACGGACGCATCGCGCATCGTCCGTTTCGCGAGGACCTCAGCATGCGCGCGCTCGCAGGATCCGACTTCGTGCTGATGCCTTCGCTGTACGAGCCGTGCGGCCTGCCGCAGATGATGGGCCCTCGCTTCGGCACGCTCGCGGTCGCGCGCGCGACGGGCGGCCTCAAGGATACGGTGATGCCGCTCGATGCATCGCGCGAGGCCGGCAACGGTTTCGTGTTCAAGCCCCACACGGCGAGCGGCCTGGCTGGCGCGATCACCGAGGCGGTTCATTTCTATCGCGAGCCGGAAGAGGTGCGCAGGGCTGTGCTTCAGCGCGTGATGCAGGAGAGTCTCGACCGTTTCACGCTCGCGAATACGGCCCGCGCCTACATCGAGCTCTACGAGAAACTGATTGCCGAGAGTCGCGGGCCGGCCGGCGCCGGCGAAGCCGCCGCTCCGTTCGTCTGATGCAGCAGACCTACGGCCGAAGCAGGACCTTTCCGATGTTTTTCCTGTCCTGCACGTAGTGATGGGCCGCTGCCGCTTCGGCAAACGGAAACACCTTGTCGACGTGCGGGCGAATGACGCCGGCTTTCCACAACTCCAGGAGATCTTCGGCCCAGATGCGGATGCGAGGGATCTCGCCCCAGAGATGTCCGAGATTGACGCCGAACACTCCCTTGTTCGCATTGAGCAGGGCCGGCGGGTTGAACTGCAGCCACGGCATCGACGCCACGGTCTTGAGCGCGGCGACGATGCTGCGCTCCTTGCCGACCGCCGCCGACGACATTCCGAACATTCCGAGGCGTCCGGTCGGAGCGAGAATGCGAAAGCCTTTCTTGAACGAGTCGCCGCCGACTGCATCGAGGATCAGCTCGACTCCCTGTCCGCCGGTAATCTCCATCGTGCGCTTCTCGAAATCCTCGGTGCGGTAGTCGATCAGCGCATCGACGCCGATGCCGCGCAGGAAATCGTGCTTGCCGCGCGACGCCGTGCCGATCACGGTTGCGCCGAGATGCTTGGCAATCTGCGTCGCGGCAATGCCGACTCCGCCGCCGACCGAATGCACGAGCACGGTTTCGCCTGCGCGCAGGCCGCCCATCACCACGATGAGCTGCCAGGCGGTGAAATAGTTGACCGGCAGCGCAGCGCCGTCTTCGGCCGTCATCCCCGCCGGACGAGTGAAGACCTGGCTCGCCGGAACGCAGACGACGTCCGAGTAACCGCCGAAGCGCGTCATTGCGAAGACGTCTCGTCCGACCCACGACGAATCGACGCCGCTTCCGACGGCGTCGACGCGTCCGCCGACTTCGTAGCCCACGACGACAGGCATCTTCGGAAGGTCCGGATAGATTCCGAGCCGTCCCATGATGTCGGCGAAATTTACGCCGGTCGCTTCGACGCGAATGCGCATCTGGTCCGGCCCCGGCGAGGGATCGGGCGCTTCTTTGACCTCGAGCACTTCGGGGGCACCGGCTTTCGTGATCCATATCTGTCGCATGGCGCGAGTATGGTTTCAGGCCCGTTCCGTGTCGACCGCTCGTGCCAGGCGGCATCGGCGGTCGCGCCTGCGCGTTGCTTCCTTATGATCGGCTTGATCGGCGCAGCCGGAACATTGGGTAACCGGCCGAATGCAAGTCCGAAGCTCGAGCCCGATCGCAACGTGGAGAAGATCGACGTGAAGAAGATGACATTGTTTCGTGCCCGACGGCTTTGGCGTCATGCGTTTGGCGTAGCCTGCTGCATGGTCGTGCTCGTCGCCGCGCCGGTGCGGGCCGAAGATGTTCCTCCCGACGTGCAGAAAGAAGCCGACACGATCTGGCAGAGCCGCTGTTCGACGTGTCACGGTGCAGCCGGCAAAGGCGATGGAGCGGCGGCGGCGGCGCTGACGCCGAAACCGAGGGACTTCTCCTCGGCGAGCTGGCAGGCGTCGGTATCCGACGAACACATCGAAAAGATCATCGCCGAAGGCGGCCAATCCGTCGGGCTCAGCATGCTGATGCCGGCCAATCCGGACCTCGTCGCGAAGCCCGCCGTCATCAAGGCCCTGCGCGCGCACGTGCGCGGGCTGGCCGCGCACTGATCGGCGTCAGTCTTCGCGCAGCCGGTAGTTCGAAACGCCGATGCGCCGGCCGTCCGGATCACGAACGTAAACTGTAAACGGCGTCTCGCCGTCGTAACAGTCGCGTTCGCGGGCTCTCTCACGGACGTGCGAGAGAGTTCGCTCATCGGCGCGGAACGCGACCAGCTCCATCGATCCGGCTGCAATGGGCGTCTCGGCGTCCGTGCGCGCTTCGATCATCAGGACTGCGTCCGCGCCGAGGGCGAGCCAGAGCGACTTCGGCAACGCGTCGCGCACTACTTCGAAGCCGAACATCTCGCGATAGAACGACGCCAGCGCTGCGACGTCCGCGGTTCGAAATGCGAGGTGGTGCAGCGCCATCATTCGTAGAGATTCTCCACCCCGAAAAGTTCGCCGAAAAGCTCGGAACGTTGTACACGGCCGGGTATGATCGGTCCATGCAGACAGGTCTCGAACGATTTCTCGACGATCCGACACGCTGGGTTCGCGGCGCGCGCGTCGGGCTGATCGCCAACCCGACAACTGTCGATCGCCGGTTCCGCCATGCGATCGACCTTCTCCATTCCCATCCCGACGTGAACCTCGTGCTCCTTTTCGGACCGGAGCACGGCATCCGCGGCGCCGCGCAGGACATGATCCATGTCGGCGACGCCCACGATCCGGTCACGCATCTGCCGGAGGTGAGTCTTTACGGAAAGACCTTCGAGTCGCTGACGCCGCGTGCGAAGGATCTCGAGCGCATCGATGTGATGCTCTTCGATATCCAGGACGTGGGCGCGCGCTATTACACGTATGCGGCAACCATGGCGCTGGCAATGCAGGCGGCAGCGAAGGCCGGCGTACGGTTTGTCGTGCTCGACCGGCCCAATCCGATCGGCGGCGCGCAGGTCGAAGGCGGCGGTCTCCAGAGCGGCCTCGAAAACTTCTGCGCGCTGTATCCGGTGCCGCAGCGGCACGGGATGACCGTCGGCGAGCTCGCGCGTCTCTACAACACGACGTTCGCGATCGGATGCGACCTCGACGTGATCGCGTGCGAAGGGTGGAACCGCACCCAGTATTATGAGGAGACGGGACTTCCATGGGTCATGCCGTCGCCGAACATGCCCACGGTCGATACCGCGGTCGTCTATCCCGGAATGTGTCTGCTCGAAGCCACGAATCTGTCCGAGGGGAGAGGCACGACGCGGCCGTTCGAGCTGTTCGGCGCGCCGTTCATCGACGGCCGCGCCCTGGGTGCGGAGCTCGATCGATGCGGTATCGAAGGCGCGATCTTTCGCGCGTGCTCGATCGAGCCGACCTTTCACAAGCACGCGCGACAGCCGTGCGGCGCCGTGCAGATCCATGTCACCGAACGTGCGCGCTTCGATTCGTATCGCACGGGACTCGCGGTGCTGGCCTCGGTCAAAAAGCTCTGGCCCGAGGATTTCCGGTGGAGGACCGAGGCGTATGAGTTCCGCGACGACGTTCCGGCGATCGACCTGCTGACGGGGCATCCCGCCGTTCGAGAGGCGATCGACGCCGGCGGCCCGTTCGACGACATCGTGGCGCTGTCCGTTGCCGGCAGAGAGCGCTACGACGCCGGGCGAGGTGCCGCGCTCCTTTACTGAACGTCGACTGCGCGCTCTCGATTGAACTTCGGCCTGGCGCAATGGCCCGTCAGACGGGTGCCCCCCAGTCAGTCGGAGTCCGGCCGCTCGATCAGCTCAATCGGATAACCAGTCGGGTCGCGGATGAACGCAATCACAGTCGAGCCGTGTTTCATCGGCCCTGGCTCGCGGGTGATCGGGACTCCGTCGGCCCGCAGACGCTCGCAGAGCGCGTGGATGTCCTCGACACCGATTGCGACATGGCCGAATCCGGTCCCGACCTCATAGTTGCGGCCGTCCCAATTCCACGTCAGCTCGATTTCGTGCCCGCTTTCTCCGGGGATGCCGACGAACGCCAGGGTGAACTCGCCACCGGGGTAGTCCGTGCGGCGCCGGAGCTCCATTCCGAGCTTTCCGCAGTAAAACCCGATTGACTCGTCGAGATCTTTGACGCGGAGCATCGTGTGAAGGAATTTCATACGGCAGTCCTTACCCGTATTTCTGCGCTTCTGTAAGGGCCGCGCGATGCCGGCAGATCGGAGAGGAATCTCACAGACAGCGCTGTAAGTATTTGATTTTCCTCCATATGAGGGAGCGCCGATCGTCCTTGGCCGGCCGTCCGGCCCGTGCCGGAACTCCGATTCAGTTTCGCCCCGCAATCCCCGAAGTTCATGTTGCCGCTCCCCGATGTGGGCGAATTCGCTTGTACTACTGGTGAACACGGGGCATTTAAGAGACCGTCAGGTGCGCGAAAACGCGTGCGTGATCTGTATTCCGTCGACGCGGCGGTAGACCTGGAAGCCGCGATTTGAGGAATGGCCGTCGAGGGAAGTTCGGCGGCCGACATCGGTACGGGGGAAGAGTCGGCCTGGTCCGCCGGTTCTCCATAGACAGACGGTCGGCTTTTCTGGAGGCAAAGGAAACACAAATGGAAACCTCAAGCATCTCAACGCTTCATGCGAGGGTCGCTCGTTCGACCACCTCGCTCGCGGTGGCGGCAATTCTTGCTGCGGTCGGCTGGAGCAGCAGTGCATCTGCTGCGCAGTGCCTCGCAGACGCGGCCGGCACATCGGTCAACTGTACAGCCAACGACCTCGGGCTCGCCGGCGCAACCAACGTCACCGGTGACACCACCAACTGTACGCAGAACGGCGGAACGTTGACGTTCAGCGGAGACCTCGATGTCGACGCGGCGTCGCCGACCCGCTACGACATCGGCTTCTACATTGCCTCCGACAGCGTCCAGGCCCTTACCGGCCAGTGCACGGTGGTCGCCGCTCCGGCAACTGGAGTCTACGACATCGACAGCGATCAGTGCGGCGACGTACCCGGCAGCACTCCGCTGTCGGTTCATGTCACCGACGTGACCGTCGCCTGCAAAGATCAGGACAGCGATGGTTTCTTCGATATCTTCGTATGTGCGGGCTACGCCCAGAACGCGCAGACCGAATGCAACGGGCCGGACGATCTCGCGGCCGGCACCAAGTCGAAGTGCCAGTGCGACTTCGTGCCCACCGATCTTCCGACTCCGCACTGCACGGACGATCCGACCCTCTGCGTCGACGACGGCAACCCCTGCACCGACATCGTGTGCCACCCGAGGGGCGAGGCCGGCGGCGACTTCTTCGGATGCGAGACCGTCAACAACAGCACCCCGTGTCCGGACGGCCTCTTCTGCAACGGCGTAGATGTATGCGCGGGCGGCACCTGCACGCATCCGGGCAACCCGTGCACCGGCGGCGGCGTCTGCGAGTCCTGCAACGAGACCGACGACAACTGTTTCGCCGCGGCCGGCACTCTCTGCCGTGGTGCGGTGAACCTCTGTGACATCGCAGAGAACTGCACGGGTTCGTCGACGAGCTGCCCGGCCAACCAGTTCCAGCCGACCACGATCGTCTGCCGCGCATCGGCCGGCGTCTGTGATCCGCAGGAAGTCTGCACCGGCACGAGCGCAGCCTGTCAGGCGACCGGCTTCCTGCCGAGCAACACGGTCTGCCGTGCGTCGACCGGCGTTTGCGATCCGGCCGAGCTCTGCACCGGTTCGACCGGCGCATGCCCGGGCGATTCGTTCCTCCCGAGCAGCACGATCTGCCGCGCTTCGGCCGGCGAGTGCGACGTGGCTGAGCAGTGCACCGGTTCCACCGGCCCCTGCCCCGGCGACGGCTTCAAGGGCAACGGCACCGGCTGCACCCCGGACTCGAACATCTGCACGGACGACGAGTGCAACGGCGTGGATGCAACCTGCCACCACCCGAACAACAGCGACCCGTGCAATGACAACAATCAGTGCACCGAGGGCGACATCTGCAGTGGTGGCACGTGCACCGGTGGATCGCCGCTCAGCTGCGACGACCAGGACGACTGCACCGAGGACACCTGCGTGCCCGCGAGCGGCTGCGTCAACAACCTGATCTGCGCCGACATCTGCCGCAGCCCGGGCTACTGGGCGACCCACAGCGGCTACGAGAAGGACGGCTCGGTCAACGTCGCGCAGACGCTGCTCGACATCGTCGGACCGCTCTCGGTTTGCGGCCAGACGATCAGCGCAACCAGCAACCAGGACAGCCCGTTCCTCGACGGACTCGGACTGACCTCGGACCTGCAGGGTCTCTGCATGAAGACGAAGGGCGTCCATCAGAGGCAGCTCTACCGTCAGCTGGTGGCTGCGGCCCTCAACTGTGCGGCGAGCGGCGCGACCGACTGTGACAACGTGGCCAACACGTACATGGACGTCGACTTCCAGGACTGCAGCGACATCTGCGCAGGCCTCCCGGTCGTCGATCCGCCGACGGTTGGCGAGTGCATCGGTCAGCTCGACTGCTTCAACAACGGCGGACAGGTCATTCTCGGCACCGGCAAGTGCGCGACGGGAACCTGCCCGAACGAGCAGGTGCTCACCTACTGCGGTGGCGACTTCGGCGCGTGCCCGCTGATCAACGAAGTCGCGCAGGATTGCGTGGCGTTCGAGAACAACTGCCACGCGCAGGCGATGTGCAACGAGGAGATCAACTTCTGTCCGAAGAACACTCCCGCTTCGAGCCCCAAGGCTTGCCAGGAAGCGAGGTTCGACGACTGCACGATCGACGACTGCGCACCGTAAACGGTTCGCCGGCGTAAGCCGGCAGTCGTAAGCCGAAAGGGCGGGTGTCGCGAAAGCGGCACCCGCCCTTTTCTTTTGGCGACCATTCCAACGGCGGTGCAGACGATGGTGGTTGTCGCGCACCGCGGCCGCAGCGCCTGTCGACGCTGCCTTCGTCCGAGGCGCCGTGGGATGCGGCCCTTGCGAATGGGCTGCCAGCTGCCGTGACTGCGAGAAATCCTCCAGTCATCTGCAGTGCTTCATGGACGACGGGCGACGACCGGTTGCTGCTCGTCGCCTACATCAACAAGCTTCGATGTGGGCAATGTTTTCGACGCCTGGATGCGGCCGTCCGAGCAGGCCCCTGCCGGTTCGCTTCCGCAACGACTCACAGCCTTTTTTCACCGGGGCTCCGGTCTTGCAGGTGACACGATCGACCGTCGCTGACCTTCTTGCGGCGATATCAACGTGCGCCGTTGCCGTCGCACTCATGGATGACACCGCACGTGCATCACCGGGATGAGCGGCGATGCGGTCGGTGTGTCCGATTCAGTTCGCCTCGGGCAGCGTCGTCGTCGTCGACGCTTCGCCCGATTCGTCGGCGGCTGCCGCAGCGGGACAGTGCGGCGTGCCGCTCAGGCCGACTGCCTTGCGCAGGATGGCGAGCGCATCGGCGGCACTGACCTTGTTGTCGCCGTTGTAGTCGCACCGCACCAGAGGACAGGTTCCCGTTCCAACCGCGGTTCGCAGCGCCGCAAGGGCATCGCCGGCGCTCAGCTTGTGGTCGTCGTTGGCGTCGCCGCAGAGGATTTCATCCCGCAGCGTCGTCGTCGTTACCCCGCATGAAGGAATCGAGATGCCGGCGCAGGTGCCGTTCGCGCAGATATCGTTCTGCGTGCACTCGTCGCCGTCGTTGCACGGGCTGCTGTCGGAATCGGCCGCGCTGCAGTTGTCGAGGGCCTCGTTGCACGACTCGCTGCAGTTGCCGTCACCGTCCGGACCGGGGCAGGGGTTACCGGCGTGGAGGCTGCACGTCCCGTTGTTGCAGGTGTCGGCGCCGTCGCAGAATGCGCCGTCGTCGCACGGCGAAGAGTTGCTGACGTGTGTGCACGAATCGGTGGCCTCGTTGCACGAATCGTTCGTGCAGGCCGTCGTGTCGCTGCAGTCGCGGGCCGTACCGGCCGTGCAGGCGCCGCCGACGCATTTCTCGCCCACCGTGCAGAACGCAGAATCGTCGCACGGAGCCTGGTCGGGCCTGGCCGTGTGCGAGCAGATGTCGCCACCCTCGTCGCAGCCGTCGTCGGTGCAGGGATTGGTATCGCTGCAGTCGCGCGTCGTTCCCGAGCACGCGCCGTCCTTGCACGTGTCGGCGGAAGTGCAGAACAGACCGTCGTCGCACGGCGCCGTGTTGTTGGTGTGCGTGCAGGTGTCGTTGACCTCGTCGCACGCATCGGTCGTGCAGGCGTTGGTATCCGCGCAGTTGCGCGGAGTACCCGAGCAGACGCCGCCGTTGCAGATGCCCTCGGTCGAACAGAACGCCGCGGTGCCGCAGCTCTGGCCGTTCGTGTTGATTTCGGCCGGGCATGCAATCGAGGTCCCGCTGCAGATCTCCGCCGTGTCGCAGATGCCGGTGGAAACCCGGCACACGGTCTGGCTCGTCGCGAGCAGATCGGCGGGGCAGGTTGCGGACGAACCCGGGCACAGCTCTGCAACGTCGCAGGCTCCTGCGGCGCTGCGACAGACGGTCTGGCTGGTGGCGAATGCATCGGCCGGGCAGGCCGTCGACGATCCGGAACAGAGCTCGGCGGCGTCGCACGCACCGACGGCAGTGCGGCAGACCGCCTGACTCGAAGCGAACGCGTCGGCAGGACACGCCGGCGACGCTCCGGTGCAGCTCTCGGCCACATCGCACGAGCCGGACGCGCTTCGACAGACCGTCGACGAACCGGCAACCGCATTTGCCGGACATGTCGCTGCTGCGCCGGTGCAGGTTTCGGCGGGATCGCACACGCCGGTCGATTCGCGGCACAGCGTCTGGCTCGATGCGAACGTATCCGACGGGCACGAAGCGGAAGTGCCGGTGCACCCTTCGCTCGAGTCGCAGATGCCCGTCGATGCGCGGCACAGCGTGTTGAACGCAACCAGCGTGTCCGCCGGACAGGCGGCCGACTGCCCGGAACAGATCTCCGCAACGTCGCACGGGCCCGCCGATGCACGGCACGTCAGGTTCGAAACGAACGTGTCGGCCGGACACGCCTGCGACGATCCCGGACAGAGTTCGGCTGCGTCACAGATTCCCGCGGCCGAGCGGCAGGTCGTTCCGGTAAGGAACGAGTCGGACGGACACGACGCGCTCGTTCCACTGCACGTCTCGGTCGCGTCGCATATGCCGGTTGATGAGCGGCAGATTGCACCGGACGCGAATGCATCGACCGGGCAGGCGGCTGCTGTACCCGAGCAGCTTTCCGCAGCGTCACAGATTCCAGCCGACGCGCGACACGTCGTAGCCGGCGACAGGAACGTGTCGACCGGACACGCGGGGCTGGTCCCGTTGCACTGTTCGATCGTATCGCACGGTCCCGACAGCTGGCGGCACGTCGTTCCCGACGGGACGAGGCCGTCGGCCTGGCAATCCGGGCTCGCGCCCGAGCAGACCTCGCCCGGATCGCATCCACCTGCCGACGGACGGCAGACGGTCGTGCTCGTCAGCAGCGAATCGGCAGGACACACAGCGCTCGATCCCGAGCATGTCTCGGCGGCGTCGCATACGCCGACGGATCCGCGACACGTCGTCGCGGCCGAAAGGAACGAGTTGACCGGGCAGTTGACGCTGAGTCCGCTGCACGTCTCCGCCGAATCGCACACGCCGCTCGACGTGCGGCAGATCGACGCCGTAGAGAGCACCGAGTCGGCCGGACACGCGGGACTCGTACCCGTGCAGGTCTCGACCGAATCGCACACGCCGGCCGCGCCGCGACAGATCGTGGCCGGTGATGCGAACGTATTTGCCGGACACGCAGCGGCCGATCCGCTGCAGGTCTCCGCACTGTCGCACGCATCGCTCGATGCTCGGCACGTGACGGAAGGCGATGCGAACAGGTCCGTCGGACACGCCGGCGCGGTCCCGCTGCAGACTTCGACCGAATCGCAGACGCCGCCGGAGGCTCGGCATACCGTGTCGACCGCCACGAACGCATCGAACGGACACGCCCCCGATACTCCGGAGCAGAACTCCGCAGTGTCGCAGCTGCCTGCGGACGCGCGGCACGGAGTGGTCGTGGGCAGGAACGAATTGGCAGGGCACGAAGGGCCCGCTCCATTGCAGGTCTCGGCGACGTCGCACACGCCGGCCGAAGAACGACATGTCGTCGCAGTACCGAGGAACGAGTCCGCCGGGCACGACGCGCTGCCGCCGGTGCACGTCTCCGCCGTATCGCAGACGCCGGCGGAAGTGCGGCACGTCGTGGTGCTCGCGACGAACTGATCCGACGGGCAAGCGATCGCGTCTCCGGTGCAGCTCTCGGCCGTATCGCAGGCGCCGGCTGCGCTCCGGCACGGGACATTCGATGCAACGAATCCGTTTGCCGGGCAGCTTGCCGACGCGCCCGTGCAGGTTTCCGCCGCATCGCATACGCCGGCCGAGGCGCGGCACGTCAGCGTCGATGGAAAGAAGGAATCGAACGGGCAGGCTGCGCTGTTGCCGGAGCACGATTCTGCGCTGTCGCAGATTCCCGCCGAAGGCCGGCAGGCGGTGCTGGATGGGAGGAACGCATTGGCCGGGCAGGCGGCCGCCGAGCCGGAGCAGGTCTCGGCGGCATCGCAGATCCCATTCGACGTCCGGCACACGGTTGCCGTGGTCAGGAACGAGTCTGTTGGGCATGCCGCGGCGGTTCCCGTGCACGCCTCGCTGGTATCGCAGACGCCGCTTGCCGGGCGGCACGTGACCGTCGAGGCCACGAAATCGTTGGCCGGACATGTCGCCGACGCTCCGGTGCAGGCCTCGGCAACGTCACAGATGTCCGCGGCGGCGCGACACGTGATGTCCGACGCGAGGAAAGAATCCGCAGGACATGCGGCGCCGCCCCCGGTGCACGACTCGACGCTGTCGCAGCTTCCGGCAGCAGCCCGGCAGACCGTGCTCGACGCAACGAATCCGTTGGCCGGGCATGCGGCCGTCGTGCCGGTGCAGCTCTCGGCCACGTCGCAGACGCCGGTCGAGCTGCGGCACACCGTCGACGCCGGCAGGAACAGATCGCCGGGACACGCGGCGCCGGTTCCGCTGCACGATTCACTGGTGTCGCAGACACCGGAAGCGGCGCGGCAGATCGACGACGTGGCGATGAACGCGTTGGTGGGGCAGGCCGCGGCGGTTCCGGTGCAGGATTCCGCGGTGTCGCAGACACCGGCCGACGCGCGGCAGACCGTCGTCGTCGGCACGAACGCATTGCCCGGGCACGCAGCGGAAGTTCCCGTGCAGCTCTCTACCGTGTCACAGATGCCGGCCGAGCCGCGGCATGTGACATCCGAAGCCCGGAACACGTCGGCCGGACATGCGGACGTCGACCCGCTGCAGAATTCGACGGTGTCGCAGACGCCCGCAGCCGTGCGGCACGCGGTATCGGACGCGGCGAAATCATTCGACGGACAATCGGGCGATGCGCCGTTGCAGTCTTCTTCGAGGTCGCACACTCCGGTGGCGTCGCGGCAGACGGTCGGGAAGTCGAGGAAATTGTCGATCGGACATGCACCCGACGATCCGGTGCACGATTCGGCCGCGTCGCATACGCCGGCCGTCTGCCGGCAGACCGTGCTCGACGGCTGGAAAATATCGGCAGGACAACCGGCCGACGCTCCGGTGCAGAGCTCGGCCGTGTCGCAGACCCCCGTGGTCGCCCGGCACAGCGTGCTCGACGCAAGGAAGCCGTCGGCCGGACAAAGCGCGCTCGAGCCGGTGCAGGATTCGACAGCATCGCAGACGCCGACCGTCGAGCGACAGACGATGTCGGACGCGACGAAGACGTTGCCCGGACACAGCGCGGTCGATCCCGTGCAACTCTCGGCGATGTCGCAGACACCGCCGGATTCGCGGCAGACCGTCGACGCTGAAACGAAAAGATCGACCGGGCAGGCGGCGGCCGCGCCCGTGCAGCTCTCGGCCGTGTCGCAGACGCCGGCGGACGAACGGCAGACCTGCGTGCTGGCGGACAGCGAATCCGAAGGACAGCTCGCCGCGGAGCCGGTGCACGATTCCGCCGGATCGCAGATTCCGGCCGAGCCGCGACAGGTCGTTGCGACAGTTCGGAACAGGCACGTCACGGTATTGCAGCAGATGCCCGATTCGCACTGCTCGCTCAGGCCGACCGAGCCGTCACCGCAGATGCCTTCGACCGCGCCGATATCGCACGCCGTGCCCTGAGGCCGCGTCTCCCCGCGTTGATCGTTCGGCTGGCAGCGACGCAGCGTGCTTACGAGCGTGCCATCGGGCGTTCCCGGATTGCCGGCGTTCAGCGCGACGCTCGAGGAAGTCAGCTGCAGGTTTCGAGTGGTGCCGCCGTTGGTGGCGAGTGCGCCCGACAGTCCCGGATTCAGCGGTGCAGCAACCGTTCCGAACTGATCTCCGGTATTCGAAAATCCCGTGCAGCCGCCGATGTCGCGAACACCGATCAGGTTGTAGCCCTGGGAAACGACGGCTGCCGCGCTCGCGGTCGAGCAGTCGAACACCTTGTTGGCCGCAAGCGGGCTAAGATCCGTGTTGTTGGCGATGATCGTGTTGCCGACGTTGACGGTGCCGGCGCCTCGCGCGAGACCGCCGCCGTCGCCGCCGCCGCTGGAATTGGCATCAGCGGTATTGCCCGCGATCGTCACGTTGTTCATGAGCAGCACGCTCGACGCATCGCCGGACCAGAAGATCGCGCCGCCGCTGCCATCGGCAGAGTTGGCGACGAAGCTCGAGTTGGTGATGGTTGCGCCCGCGCCGTTGCTCGTGCTGGAGAACGCGCCGCCGTCGTTTGTGTTGGTATTGCCCGTGAAAAGGCTGCCGCTGATGGTCGTGACCGCGTTGGTAACCGCCACACGAACGGCGCCTCCGGCCTTCGCACCGGTCGCCTGATTGCCGGTAAATTCGCAATCGCTGATCGTCAGCGTCGTTCCCGTAGCGGAGTTGAAGAATATTCCTGCGCCTTCGACCGCGTGACCGTTTCGTATGGTGACCCCCGAGACCGAAAAGTTTCCTTTCGTGATCTCGAAGACGCGTGTCGACGCCGTCCCCTCGACGAACGTCGCAGCCGCCCCGGCGCCGGTGATGACGAGATTGTTGGGCGTCGTGTCGCCGACGGTCAGTTGTGCGGTCGTCGAGTACGTGCCGGCCGGAACGAGGATCGTATCGTCGTTATAAGCGCCGCTGCCGACGCAGCCGCCGGTGTCGACGTCGTTGTTCGCGGATGCGATCGCCTCGCGCAGCGAGCATGCTGGGCCGGTTCCGTTTTCGTCGGTCGTCGTATTGACGGTGATGGTTGCAGCGAACCCGCGATCGGCTGCGAGCGAGAGCAATGCGCCGAGCACCAGCGCACGCGCGGACAGACGGGTACGACGGCCACAAACCGGGCTCGGAAAAATCATGACTCCCCCTGTTGCGGGCGTGAGACAGCTATGGATTCCGGCTTTCTCTTTCGCGCGAACGGCCATCACGCGATCGATTCGCCGGATCCGGCCCGTGGCTCAGCGTCGGCGGGCCCAAATCGCCAACTACAACGGTTTTCACCTGATGTCGATGTAAAAATCCGAATGACGCGGGCGTGATGACGCTTGGATCACAGTGCGCTGCGACTAAGGCGCGACGTCAGCGCGGCCGCGGATGCTTTGATCCTGCCAGGCTGCTCTTGCTCGCCGCCGCGCGCTTGCGATCCCGTCGCTCGGGAGCCACCGGCCGCTTCTTTCTTGCTGCCTCCTCGCGCCGGATCACGAGGCGACCGTCGCTGCCCTCGGTCAGGCACGTCCGGCAACGCCACCGGTGCATCGGGCGCGCGGCGTGGCGCGACCTCTCGCAGTTGGGGCAATGGTGCAGGTAGACGATGCGGCTCTCGGCGTCCTTGCTGCGGACGACGACAGGGATGCGGACGCGCGGCTCGAAACCGGCCATACGCATCAACTCTTCCCATTCCGAGCCATGCGGCCTGGCCGCGTTCCCGTAGAGCTCGAAGACGGCGGCATGCGCGGCTTCGTGGCAGAGAATTTCGGCGAGCAGGTGCGACTGCGAGTCGCGCAGCGACGGTGTCAGCCGGATGAGCTGTTCTTCCTGGTAACAGCGGCCGAACGCGCGGCGAAGGCGCGGCGAAAATTCGATCCGCAGCGTGTCGGCGAGAGACGGGGTATCCCAACGCGAAAGCCAGTGAGCCACGCGCTTTTGCAGCCGCTGGGGAAGCTCGGAGTTCTGGAGTGACATGGGCGCGGAAGCTAGCACGACGTTGCGTGCAGTTCCCATTCGCATCCGCCTGCCGGCGGGACCGCTGAATTTGCATCTTCCGGCCGAATGGGCGTCGTCCGGACAGCCGAGCTCTGCGAATATCGGCTCGATTCTTGACTCAGCCCGGGGTCGCCTCCCTTCGCAGCCTGCGCGCGATCACGTCGACGACGATGTACGCTGTGAACAGAACCACGGCTGCACCGACGAACCACAGCAGCTTGGCCTTGAGCACGCGGAGCAGTGCGTCGGGATCGGTCAGGAGATCAGGCTGATCCGATAGTACCTGTCCGCCAAACCACGCGAGCACGACACTCCAGAGAAACGAGCCGCCGAGCGTCATCGCCGAGAACATGCCGAACGGAACGCGAGCCGCCCCGGCCGGCAACGAGACGAGGTGACGCACGACGGGGAGAAGACGGGCGTAGAAGATACCTCCCGCGGAGTAGTGCTGGATCCATCGTTCGGCCAGTAGCCACTTCTTCTCCGGTACCAGTACGTACTTGCCGTAGCGCAGGATCAGCGGGCGGCCGATCCAGTTCGCAGCGAAATACGAAACGCTCGAGCCGAAATACGAGCCGAGCGTCGACGCGAGGACGATCCCCCAGAAACTCATCTCGCCCTGCGCAGCCCAGTATGCGGCCGGCGGGACCACGACTTCGCTCGGGATCGGAAAGACGGTCGATTCCACCGCCATCAGCAGAAAAACGCCGAGATACCCCCAGCGTCTCGACAGCTGGAACCACGTGACGAACAAAGAATGAAGCATGGCCGGCAACCATATACGTGCGACGCCCCAGCGTGAAGCCTTGCCGGCCGGGCGGTTCCCGGTAGTGACTGCTTCGCAACAAACGGAATGTTCGCGAGCATTCGGTCAATCGCGTGGTCCTTCTCGAATACCTCTTGCTGGCTTTCGTCCGAGCAGGCTAACCAACAGTACAGACGAGCGAGATCTGCGCATTGCGTCCGTGGCTGCAAAAGCGAGATCGCAGGTTCGCGAGCAGGATGGGAGAGGTCAAGTCCAACATGCGAGCCGCAGATTTTTCGCCGATGCCCGTTCCCATCGCGCTGAGCCGGAGCCGCAAGCTTCAAGCCGCACGTCGAACCCGCCCACTCGCCGATCCGGGTGTTCCTGCCGCAAGGGAACCGTCTCCGCTCCACTCGTTCGAGGCCCTGGCCGGGGCGGTCTTCGTGGCGTCCATGGCGGCGTGCTGGATCGCGGTGGCATCGACCACTACGGCCCCGCTGGTTGCGGCCAGTGAGCTGCTGACGCGTGCGGCGCGGGCTTCGGACCGCTGACTCCAGCGTTCAAGGGACCAGTCCGAATCCGAGATGGTCAGGCGGGTTACGAACCGGTCGCCGCGTCTCCTCAGCGAACCTCATCCTCGTCCACTCGCGACGTGGCGACCGGCCTCCGCATAGCACCATCGTCACCATGCTGAGCGAAGCCGGCGCCGTGCGTATCTTCTGCGATTGCGGAGCTTCGCGCGGCGAGGACATCGGGGCGGTCGCACCGCGCGAAGCCGTGGACCCCACCGGAGCGGCCGGCCCGAACCTGTTGTCTCCGCGAAGCGGAGAAGACACCATCGCTCGAGGCGGCGCGCGAATGCCGCCTCACATCCAGAAATTGCGTCTATCCGCATGCCGGACAGACCGGGAGGCTCACCATGGCCCAGACTGCGCAGCTTCGTGTCATTCACTCCGCCGAAAACGAGTGCGAGCGGATCTACAAGATTCAACGCGAAGCCTACCTTCGTCATCCTTATCCGACGGCCGAGGAGCGGCGCGCGAACCTTTCGAAGCTCGAACAGATTCTCGCGGCCAACGTGGACCAGATCGCAGCGATGATCGGAAAGGACTTCGGACATCGCTGCGCCGAAGAGACCAAGCTTCTGGAAATCTTCACGAGCATCGACGGCATCCGTGACGCACGAAAGAAGGTCGGCAAATGGATGGCCCCTGAGCGGCGCCACGTCTCCATCCTGTTTGCGACCGGAAAGAACCGCGTGATCCCTCAGCCGAAGGGCGTGGTCGGAATCGTCGTTCCGTGGAATTACCCGCTGTTTCTGCTGATGGGGCCGCTGACGAGCGCGCTCGCGGCCGGCAATCGCTGCATGGTCAAGATGGCGGCCAATTCGACCAATCTCTGCAAGTTCCTCGCGGGCAAGTTCGCCGAAGTCTTTCCGGAAGACACGGTGGCGATCCTGCCGGGAGTCAAGGGTTCGGATTTTTCGAGCCTGCCGTTCGATCACCTGCTGTTCACGGGCTCGGCCGATGCCGGGCGCAACGTGATGCGCGCGGCGGCAGAGAACCTGACTCCGGTCACGCTCGAGCTTGGCGGGAAGTCGCCGACGGTCGTCTGCGAGGACTTCGACGTCGAAACCGCGGCCTCGCGCATCCTGTACGCGAAATACGTCAACGCCGGCCAGACCTGCCTCGCGCCGGACTACGTGATGGTTCCGAAGGACAAGCGCGACAAGTTCGTCGAGGCCTGCAAGCGCATTCTCCCGCAGCGGTATCCGGATACGTCCGACCCGAGCTACACGTCGCTGATCGACGACAAGGCCTACAAGCGGCTGCGTGCGACCCTCGATGATGCGGTCGCCAAGGGCGCCGAAGTGGTGCCGCTCGTTCCCGGCGCGCAGTTCGACGACAAGCTTCGCAAATTTCCCCCGCATCTCGTGCTCAATCCGACCGAAGACATGATGGTCATGCGCGAGGAAATCTTCGGGCCACTGCTGCCGGTCAAGACCTACGACCATCTCGACGACGTGCTCCGCTACGTGAACTCGAAGGACCGCCCGCTCGGCTTCTACCTGTTCACGAACGACAAGGAGCGCGAGGAGAAGCTGATCTACGGCACCATTTCCGGAGGCGTCACCGTCAACAACTGCGTCATGCACGTGGCGCAGCACGACATGCCGTTCGGCGGCGTGGGTTCGAGCGGCATGGGGCACTATCATGCACGCGAAGGCTTCGTCGAAATGAGCAAGCTGCGGCCGGTGCACACCAATCCGAAGCTGCCTGGTGTTGAGCAGTTTTATCCGCCGTACGGCAGGAAGCACTCCCTGCTCTTCAACATGCTGTTGCGGTTCAAGAGATAGGGGCTGTTGAGATTCAAGAGCGGGGACGGCCGCGGATAAGGGCCCATCTGCTTCGTTGGATTTCGCTTCGCTCGCTACAACGTACGGGAAGTACGCCTCCGCTCGCGAAGCGAAATCCGCCTCGCATCTGGACCCTTCTCCGCGACCGCTGTCCGCGCGGACGTCGATAAGGGCCCATCTCCTTCGTTCGACATCGGGCCGGTCGCTTCAACGTGGCTCCGCCACGCCTCAGCTCCCTTTACCCGACGTCTGCCTCGGATCTGGACCCTTCTCGACGCCCGCGGTTTTGTGGTGGGCGGGCTTGAGCCCGCGACCTCTTTATTTTTGTCTGACGAAGAAGGCGTAGGCGGGGAGGGCTGTGGCGGTTACGGCCAGGGCGGCGGCGCATTCGATCGGGCGGCCGATGAGCATTGCGATGGCGATGGCGGCGTTGGCTACCAGGTAGAGCGCAGGGACGAGCGGGTAGCCCCATGCGCGATACGGGCGCGGGCGGTGGGGATGGCGGCGGCGGAGCTGGTAGAGCGCGGCGGTGTCGGCGATCGTTGCGAGCACGATCGCGAACGTCGTGTAGTCGAGGACGCTCGGGAAACGCCGCAGCAGCACGATCAGCGCGATCGCGGTCATGGCCTGAACCGCGATCGCGATGTGCGGGGTACGGTAGCGCTCATGCACTCCCTGGACCGAACGGAAGAACAGCCCGTCGATCGCCATGGCGTAGGCGATGCGAGGTCCGACGAGGATCGTCGCGTTCAGACAGCTCAGGATCGAGCCGAGGATCAGAACCGACGCGATGGTCGCGCCGTGCTCGCCGAAGAATACGCGCGCAGCGGCTTCGCCGACGTTGGCGTTTGCGCGCATCGCATCGATCGACAGCGCATCGAGATACGCGAGGTTGACGGCCAGGTAGATCGCCGTCGAGATGGCGAGGCCGGCGAACAGCGAGAGCGGAAGATTGCGCTCGGGGCGGCGGATCTCACTCGCGACGTACACCGACGCGTTCCAGCCGAGATAGCTGAACAGCACCGGCGAGAGCGCCAGCCCGAAGCCCATCGCGGTAATCCCGCCGCCGGGGGCAACAGCAGATGGCGCCGGAGCGGGCGTGGCCGTCCCTGCAAGGTGCAGGAACATCGGTCCGATCACCGCGAGCGCGGCCAGCGCAGCGATCTTAAGGCCGGCGGTTACGTTGTTGAGCCACGCCGCGAGCCGCACGCCGCGAAAATGAATGGCCGACGTGGCGAGCGTGATCGCGACCGCGAATGCGGTGCGCACTCCTGCGCTCATCGGGACGAAATGCGCCAGTCCGTCGACGAAGCCGACGGCAAGCGTCGCGACGGTTCCGGCATAGATCACGAAGAACGACAGCCAGCCGATCACGAAGCCGGCGAGCGGATGCCACGCCTCGCGAAGGTAGACGTAGTCGCCGCCGGCGTGCGGGTACATGGCGCCGAGCTCGGCGTTGGCGAGCGCGCCGGCCAGCGACAGCACGCCTCCGAGCACCCAGGCCGCAAGGAACGCGCCCGCGCTCGGCAGCGCGGCTGCTACCTGGCCCGGCGTCAGGAAGATCCCGACGCCGATCACCGACGAGACGACGAGCAGCGTCGCGTCGGCCAGCGACAGGGCCGGCTCGAGGCGATCGAGTGGATGACGATCCGAAGCCATCACTGCCTTGCCGTTGCCCGTACCCGGGCGAAACGGCGGCGAGTCATTCCGTTACAGCTTGGGCTTCTTGCACTTCAGCTGATCGTGATCGTCGTTCGGCTCGCAGATGCGCGTGCGCTCGATGCACACGTCACCGATGCGCAGCTTGAGGAACACGCGCTCGTCCGCCGGTGACGCATCGACCTCGCTCGCCTTGACCTGGAACTTCCAGATTCCTTTCTTGAGCTTGAAACTGACCTTGGTCACGCCCGGCGCGTCGGCCGAGAACTTGTACGACGTGTTCGAGGTGTTGCCCGTAAAGCTCGCCGCCGGAATCAACTGATTGAACTCGGGCGTGTCCGGCGAGCCGATCGTGATTTCGACGCTGTTCGCGACCGGGTCGAACCCGCGTCCGGCGGTATTGACGAAGCCCTTGATCTGCAGCTTGTCGTTGCCGGCGCCTGTCGGGTACTTCATCGAGACCTTCTCGAGCATCGAACGGTATTCGGACGTGCACTCGCCGGACGATGTCGCAACGCCGGAATTGAGGTTGCCGCTTCGATGGATGTCGCGCGACACCGTTGCCCACTGCACGCTCTTGGTGCCGGAACGCTCGTACGACGCGCCTGTTCCCCACGCGTACAGATTTCCTTCCCGGGTGATCGCGACGACATCGAGCGTGCCGTTGTTGTCGATATCGCCGGCGGTCGCGGCGCCGACCATCCAGCCGCCGGTGAACTTCGGCCAGCCCGCCGGCTCGCCGCCGCCGGCCCGGAATGCGTGCAGGTAGTAACCGCCGCTGCCCTGCAGGAGCTCGGCGATCGAGTCGCCGTCGATGTCGGCAACCGCGGGAGAGGAGAGGAACTGGAGGTCCTCCTCGCGTTGCGGAAACGCAGGCAGTCCGTGCCCGTCGGATGCCGACCACGCCATGAGCTGATGGTCACCGGGACCCTGGAATGCCGGGCCCTGGTTGTCGACGAGCTGATGGGCGCCGACGCTCGGCAGCGCAAAATCGAGCGTGCCGTTGGAAAAGAAGTCGCCGACGGCTCCGCTGCTGAGCAGCGCGAACGTGAGCGGAAAGTCGTCGCTCGATGCGTCCGGATTGCTGGCGAGAGTCAGCGACGGGTTGAAGACGTTGTACTTTCCGGACGTGGATCCGAAGTACGACAGGCCCGTGCCCTGCAGGAGATACGCGGGTCCGTTGTTGCCGTTGATGAAGACTTCGTCGTCGCCGTCATCGTCGACGTCGGCAAGCGCCGGCGCAGCGGTGACTCCGTGTCCCACGGTCGGCAGCAGGTCTTTCGTCAGCATTCCGAGTCTGGCCGGCCAGCCTTCGAGGAACGGTCCGCTCGCGTTGGGCGTCTCGACGAGCGCGGGATCGTCGTTGCCGAAACGCGACACCGCATAGATTCGGCCGTTCACGTTGTCGAGGGAGTTCGAAAGCAGCCCGAACGTCGGGTTGCTGATGAAGAAGTTCGAGGTTTCCCCGCGCACGTATTCTTCGTTGGATCCGAGCACGATCTCGAGATGGCCGTCGCCGTCGAGGTCGCCGACCGACGGCGAGCTGAGCAGCTTGGTGCCGATCGAGCCGACCGGCTGTCCGCTGACGAGCTTCCAGGTCACCTGGTGGTTGGTCGCATTGACGCTCGACATGCGGTCCTGGTCGACGATCAGCACCGGAAAGCCGGCGTGCGTCGTCCCGTTGCTGTTCCAGACGTACAGATGCCGGTCCATCGCAGCGACCAGGATCTCGAGCGTTCCGTCGCCGTCGAGATCGGCCAGGGTCGGCGCCGCAAGCACGCCGTAGTCGAGACGGTTGGCTTCGTTGCGGATCGCAGGGTCGGAATAGACGGGATTGAGGGAAACCGGGAAGCCCGGAAGCGCGGTTCCGTCGTCGCGGAACACGTAGACCGAGCCGTCCATGTCGGCCGCGACGACCTCGTCGTCGCCGTCGTTGTCGACGTCGCCGATCGCGACGCCGGCGAGAATCGACGAATGATAGTCGTTGCCGAGCGCGAGCGGAGCGAAGGATGCCGAGCTCGCGAGCTGCATGGGATTGGTCTCGACCGGCCAGCCGGCAAGCTCGCTGCCGCTGCCGTCGAGGATGTGCAGCTTGCCGTCGGCCGCTCCGAAAATGATCTCCTGTGCGCCGTCACCGTCCATGTCGTGCAGCAGTGGCGCAGAGTCGCCCGATACGCCGACCTCGATCGGAAAGCCGGGCATCAGCGACGAGTCGTGCTCGAGCGTGACGTTGCGCCGCGCCTGTCCCACGTTGCCGAGACTGTCCTGGACGGTCACGCGAATGGTGACGGCGTAGGACTCGTCGAAATCATCCTCGTTGGTACGCGGCAGCGTCAGGCTGGCGAAACCGCATTCGGCGGCTGCGGCTGCCGTGTCGAACGTTGCGAGCAGGCTGTTCTCGATCGGAGTTCCGCCGAGCGCGGCCGAAGCGATCGTGTGGCCGATCATCGCGAAATCGGATTCGAGCGGATCGACGCCGCACGCCCAGTCGACCACGTAGCTCGCGTTGTTGGCATCGCGCTGCGCAGCCGCCGTGCCGGTGATCGACAGGATCGGCGTCACGGTGGGATCGACGTTGACGAACCACGCCGGCGACTGGATGTCGGCCTCGGGCGGGATCGTGCCCGCGTCGATCGCCTCGATTGCCGTGCGCACGTTGGCCCTGCCGTAGCCGAAATACTTGTCGAAGCCGGCGTGCGACGGGAAGCGCTCGTCGATCAGGTCGGGAAACAGGATGAGCAGCGTCCCGGCGGGCGTCAGCGTCGGGCTGACTGCCGAGAAATCGATATCGTCTGCCGTCATGCGCATCAGCTGGTAGATTTCGGTCGGCGACAGCGGCTTGCCGCTGGGGTGCGGAGAGATCGCCCCGAGCTCGATCTGGTTTTTTGCGCGCGCGAGCATCAGCGCGAAGATGCCGGCGGCGCGACCGGTGGCTTCCGACGAGCATGAATTGGATGCGATCGCCGCGTCGGCGCGGCCGCTGTAGTTCGTGCAGCCGTTGAGCAGCAGGTTGGTCGGATTGGTGACCGCCGTGCCGTCTTTCGGGCGCACCGAGTTTGCCCAGAAGCCGTGCGTGTATACGGCCGGGAAATTGTGGTGGTAGCTCTGCTCGTCGGCCGCAGACAGCACCATCGGCACGCCCTGCTCGAACGCGTACTCGACCGCATTCTGCGCGAGCTTGGTGTTGTTGAGGGCTCCGAGCGCCTCGGAAATCACGCTGACGCCGCGGTCGAGCGCGTATGCCACGCCGGCGCCGAAATCGTTGCCGTCGGCGACGAAGCTGTCGCTCACCTTGATCGGCACGAACATCGCATTCGGCGCGACACCCCACGATCCGCCGTCGTTCACTTCTCCGCTCGAGTCCTTGGATTCGCCGGTTCCGTGTCCGTAGTCCGCGTCGTCGAACGGATCGTTGTCGTGCTCGTGCGTGTCCCATCCGCAGATGTCGTCGACGTAGCCGTTGGCGTCGTCGTCGACACCGTCGCTGAACACGAGGATCAGGTCGCGTGGATCGCGGATTCCGTTTCCGTCGACGTCGCTCACCCTCGAATCGGTCGCATAATCGTTGATGTTGAAGACGCCGTCGCCGTTCTTGTCGTAGACGAGGCTGCCTTCGGGTAGCGGCAGCTCGGCCTGGTTCAGCGCGGCCTTGCGGACGTTGTCGTGGTCGTAGCGGATGCCGGAGTCGAGGTGGGCCACCGTCACGTCGGGACGCCCCGTCGTGAGTTGCCACGCGGTATCGATGCTCATGCCGGCCACACCGCCGAGCTCCTCCGGCGTATTCGGCAGCGAAGGATCGACCAGGGACGACGCGCGGAAGTCGTACTGGCCGATCTCGTTCGGTCTCACGGGCGGCGCGACGACCGCCGTATGCATGTAATCCTTGTAGTCGTTGGGGTCCGCACAGCCGCCGCAGGCCGGGTATGGAAATTCGGCATGGGCAGGGGCCGTGACGAGGATCGTCGCCAGAACCGAGGCCAGAAAGCGTATCGACGGTCGGAGGCAGGAACTTAGAAGGCTCATAGGGACCTCGCGGAAACAGGCTGGGGACTCAAGGGGGTAAGAAGCCCTGCACGTTGAGCTTCTGGCACGGGTAATTCAATAGTCGGATGACCCGGCGCGGATGCCCCGAATGCTTTACAGGCCCCCGCTCGGAGCGTAGAACGCACACCTGCGGGTAGCGGGGCTGCCCGTCTCTCAGCAAGGGGAATCGACGCCACGCCGTCGAGAACGGGACGACGGCGGACGCTGTCGAGTACGGGGATCGGCGACTCGAGTCGCTGCAAAAGTGTTCGGAGGGAGGCAACTCATGTTTGGACGGCTCGTAAGGTCGGCAGCGACAGCTGCATTGCTATTGTCCGTTGTGTGTTCCGGATCGGTTGCGATGGCCGGCGATGCCTGCCCCGACGAAGTCTGCGGGGTAACCGAGGATTGCATCACCTGTCCTCAGGACTGCGGGCCGTGCGAGACAGTCCCGCAGGGCTCCACGACGACGTCAACGACGACCTCCACGACGACGTCGACCACGTCGTCCACAACGTCGACGACCTTGATGATCGGTTCGACGACCTCAACGACCACCTCGACGAGCACGACCAGCACCACATCGACGACTTCGACGACCAGCGGAGAGCCTACCGGAGCGTGCTGCTCGGGTGGTTTCTGTACCGACGCGCTCACGCAGGCGTTCTGTGAAGTCGGCACGTGGCATGAGGACCAGATCTGCAGCCAGGCGCTCTGTGCCACTTGCGGCAACAACTGCGTCGAGTTCGGCGAAACCTGCGACGACGGCGACAGCGACAGCGGGGACGGCTGCGACTCGAGCTGTCATGAAGAGACCTGCTACTCGTGCTCCGAGAGCTTTGGCGACGTGCAGCCGACTGCTTTCGTGGGTTGCGCCGGGCCGTCGACGTGCCGGCTGACGGGCAACTGCGACGTCTGCGGTGACGAAGAAGTCGGACCAAGCGAGCAGTGCGACGACGGCAATACCGCCAGCGGCGACTGCTGCAGCTCGACCTGCCAGTTCGAGGCGAACCAGTCGCCGTGCACCGACGGCCAGTTCTGCAACGGTCCCGAGAAATGCAACGGCGCCGGCGCCTGCGTAAACCAGGAATCGCCGCCGGACTGCTCCGGCGTCAGCACGCAGTGCGCAGACGGCATCTGCGATCCGCAGCAGAACGCATGCGTGGCTTCGGGCGCCAAGAACGAAGGCTCTCCGTGCACCGACGCCAGCGCATGCACGCTCGCCGGCAGCGGCGTCTGCACGAGCGGCCAGTGCGTCGGTCAGGGATCGACTCTGTCGCCGTCGTGCCGATGGATCATCGTCGCCGGTAACTGGCATCTCGTCGCCAATAGTCCGGTTCGGGAAACCTCGGTCGCGGTTCGCAACGGACGCGGCTCTCTCGCGGACGCGAGCTTCTGCGGAGACACCGGCAAAGGCGGCGGCATGACCGCGGGCAGCTACATCGTCACGGCATCGAGCGGAACGGGAATCCGTTTCGGCAGGACGGCCGAGGTCGACGGCGACATCGCCACCGACGGCGCGGCCGTCATGAGCACGCTGTACGGAAAGGTCCCGGGGACGCAGGTCAAGAGCGTGCCGGGCGGGACCACGATGGCGAAGCTGCCGACCGGCACGGTGAGCACCAACGGATCGAGTCAGCTGGTCGATGTCTGCAACAACGACCAGGCGGAGCTGCTCGCAGCGGAAGACACGCTGAACGCGAAGCCGAACACACTGCCGCTGCTGAATCCGCCCAACACCCCGATCAAGGTCGGCGTCGGCAAGTCGTACTCGCTCGACGTCACCGGTGACGGCATCGTCGTGGTCGAAACGCCGCAGATCAAGGTGGCGCACCACGGCTCGATCAACCTGACCGGCGGACCGAACGACGTCGTGATGTTCCGCATCCTCAACGGACGGTTCAGTCTCGGCTACGGCGCAAAGGTCGTCCTGAACGGCGGGCTCAAGCCGGAGAACGTGCTGTTCTACAGCGAGTGGAAAGTCTGCCGTCTTGCGCCGGGCGTGACAGGTTTCGGAACGGTCTTCTGCCCGGCTGCCGGCAAGTTCATCATCGGCGCCGGTGTGAACTGGTCCGGTACGTTCCTCGGCGGCACCAAGGAGATCAAGGCCCGCAGCGGGGCCGACCTCATCCACGTTCCGTTTACCGGATTCTGATCCGGCAACGATGCGGCCGCCTGGCGGCCGCGAAATCGAAGGGCCGATTCCGAAAGGGATCGGCCCTTCGTGTTTGCCATGAGGCTGCTGGTCGCATAGCTCACAGCTGCCGATGGCGACCGAAGAATCGAGCGCCGGCGGCCCCGGCCTGCGCGAGAATGCGACCGCCTTCCTGGTCGCCGGCGCGCTGCTGCTTTTCCAGATCACGTTCACGCGACTGATCAGCTACAAGCTGTTCTACCATTTCGTCTTCTTTGCGATCTCGCTGTCGATGCTCGGCCTCGGTGCGGCGGGTACATATGTTGCGCTTCACACCAGGCGGCGTGGGGCCGCGATAGGAATCCACCGCTGGCTCGCGATGCTCGCGGTTTCGGTGCCGATCGTGTTCCTTGCGATCGCCAATCCGGTCGGCGTGACGCACCACCCGCCGGTGCGAACCAAGCTGCTCGGCTCGGATGCGATCGCCTATCTTCTGTGGTGCGCACCGCTGCTGGTCTGGCTCAATTTCTGCGGCGGTGTCGTCCTGACCACGCTTTTTTCGCGTTTCAGCAGCCGCATGGGACGGCTCTATGCCGCCGATCTCTGCGGCGCCGCGATGGGCGGGCTCGCGTCGGTCGCCCTGATGCGTTCGTTCTCGCCGCCGGCGGCTTTCGTCTCCGGAGTCGTTCCGATCGTTGTTGCGCTGGTGGCGTACCGCGCTTCATGGCCGGGCTCGAGCGGGCGCGTACATCTTGCAGCTGTGTGCGCGAGCGCGCTCGCACTGTCGGCGGCGATCTTTGTCGGACCGGTCTGGCTCCGTAACTTCGAGAACTTCCGCGTCGAGGGCGGACGGCTTCGCAACGTCATCAAGTACGAGTGGAACCACATCATCCGCACCGATCACATGTCCGGATGGTACGTGCTCGACGGCGAAGCGGCCACGCGCATCAATCAGTGGAATCCCAATCCGGCACCACCTCGGACGCCCGCCTATGGGCTGGCTCCGAAATCGCCGTCGGTTGCGGTCATCGGTGTCGGCGGCGGCCGCGAGCTCGTCGAAGCGCTGCAGGCCGGTGCATCGTCGGTGCTGGCTATCGATCTGAACCCGACGATTCTTTCGTGGGCGCGCGGCGCCGACCGCGCACTCAACAAGGATCTCTATTACGACCCGCGCGTCGAAACGCAGCTCGGCGAAGGCCGGCACGTGGTGCGCTCGAGCGATCGCCGCTTCGACATGATCGTGATCCATGCGATCGACACGTATGCCGCAACCTCGGCCGGCGCCTACGCGCTGACGGAGAATTTCCTCTACACCAAGGAAGCGTTTGCCGATTACTGGCGCGCGTTGTCGGACGACGGCGTCCTCAGCGTCTCCAGGTGGATGTTCTATCCGCCGCGCGAAGATCTCCGCCTGTTCGCGACGGCGAAGGCTGCGCTCGAAGACCTCGGTGTCGCCGATCCGCTGCGGCATCTCGTCATGGTCGCGCCGCTCGGCGACGCGACCAAGCTCGGAGACAAACGGGTCTGGGGTTATCTGTCGATGTCGCGCCGCGAGCTCTCCGACGCGGACGTCGCGAGCCTGAACCAGGCGCTGCGCAAGAGGCACTGGAGCATTTTGTACGGGCCGGGCCTGAAGACGGGGACGCCGTTCGAGCAGCTCGCGCTGGCGGCGGATCCTTCCGATTTCCAGCGTACGTACCCGTATCTGGTCACGCCGGTAACGGACGCGAGCCCGTACCTGTTCCAGTTCTTCAATCCACTGAATGCGTCGTCCTACGCATCGAGCACCGAGTGGATGACGAGCAACGTCTACCAGTCGTCGGCGGTGATGCTGCTGGTGGCGCTGCTCGTCTGCATCGCCGGCAGCATCATCGTGATCCTGGCGCCGCTCGCATGGGCGAGTCGCGGCGCGGCGAATGCAGGTAACGAGATCGCTACGCTGCGAATGCGCGAGCTCGCGTACTTCTGCGGCCTCGGCCTCGGATTCATGGCGCTCGAAGTTCCGATCATCCAGGCGTTGTCGATGTATCTCGGTCACCCGACATACGGGCTGGCCGTAGCGCTCGTGGCGCTGCTGCTTTCGAGCGGCGCGGGCAGTCTTGTCGCCGACCGCCTCGATCCGGAGCCGTGGCTTCCGTGCGCGATCGCCGCGGCGCTGCTCGCTGCGCTCACCGTCGGTGCGTTTCCGCTTCTGCACGCGACGCTCGACCTGTCCGATCCCGCGCGCTTCGCGATCGCACTGGTCCTGCTCGCGGCGTGCGGTGTTCCGATGGGCATGCCGCTCGCACTCGGCGTTCGACGCCTCGGACGACGCAATCCGGCCGCAGTTGCATGGGCGTGGGGCGCCAACGGCGCATCATCGGTCGTCGGCTCGTGCCTGATCATGATCGCGATGGTGTTCGCCGGCTCGTCGGCAGCGCTTGCGATGGGTGCGCTATCTTACGCGATGTGCGCGATCGTCGCGGAGCGGCGTCCGGTCGCGTGATCAGCCGGCGGCCGCGCCGTCGAATCCGGGCTGCGACGCATACCGGCCGAGGTGCCAGTCGGCGTCGCCGAACAGGCTCTGCAGCACGCGGATGCGTTTGAAGTAGAGTCCGACGTCCTGCTCATCGGTGATCGCGATGCCGCCGAAAAGCTGCACGGCGTTTTCCTGCACGAACCAGCCGCCCTGCTGGAGCTGAACCTTGGCCGCGGAGATCGCCGCCTTGCGCCCGGCCTCGTCGCCCGAGTCGGCGTGGATGGCGGCAAAGATCATCATGCCGCGGCATAGCTCGACTTCGGCGAACATGTCGGCTGCCCGATGCTGCAGCGCCTGGAACGATCCGATCGCCTTGCCGAACTGTTTTCGCTGCTTGAGATAATCGACGGTCATCGCGAGCAGCGCGCCGAGGCCTCCCTGCGCTTCGGCGCACGCCGCGGCCGCGCCGCGATCGAGCGCCCATTCGATGTCCGCGAGCGCGTGGCCTTCGCTTCCGAGCAGCCGGTCGGCGCCGACTTCGACGCTGGAAAGCCGGACGAGGCCCGTCGACTGACCGTCCATGCCGTGGACGCGCACGCGCTCGAGACCGGGCGCGTCGCCATCGACGAGGAACAGCGAGAGCCCTGCAGCGTCGCGCGGACCACCGGACGTACGAGCGACGACGACGAATGCATCGGCTGCGTGCCCGTTGAGCACCCAGACTTTTTCACCGGTCAGCGTGTAACCTGACGCAGATTTCACGGCTTTGGTCTGGCAGTCGGCCGCTTCGTAGCGCGCCTGCCGCTCGGCGTATGCAAACGCGAGCGTGGTGCGTCCTTCGAGCATCGGAGCGAGAAACCGTTCGATCTGCTGCGGCGTTCCGAGCCGCGACAGGAGGCCGCCGGCCAGCACGACCGAGGCAATGTACGGTTCCGGCACGAGGCCGCGTCCGAGCTGCTCGAGAATCAGCGCGACGTCGACGAAGTTTCCGCCGTAGCCGCCCTGCTCTTCGGGAAACGCGACGGCGAGCCATCCGTAGTCGGCCATCGCCTTCCAGGTTTTTGCTTCGTAGCCCGCTTCGGTAGTGCGTAGATTGCGAAACCGCGAAATCGGCGAGTCGTTGTCGACAAAGCGCCGCACGGCATCGACCATCATCTTCTGTTCGTCAGTCAGCTCGAAGTTCATCGTGTTTGGTTTTTCAGCTCTGCGGCAGGCCGAGGATCATCTTGGCGATGATGTTTTTCTGGATTTCGTTGGAGCCGCCGTAGATCGTCGCGGCGCGCAGGTAGTTGAAGTTCGAAGCCATCCACAGCTGGTATTCGGGCATCGCTTCGGTCGGCGAATCGAACCAGCCGAGCGCGTTGTGGCCCATCGCATCCATCGCGAGCTCCGAGAGCTCCTGCTGGAGCTCGGTGCCGGCGATTTTCAGGATCGAGCTCTCCGGGCCGGGAGCATGTCCAAGCTGAGCGGACGCGAGCGTGCGAAGGTTCGCCATGCCGACGGTGCGCTGACGGATCTCGAGTTTTGCGAGACGGCGCCGAAACGCGTCGTCGTCCATCAGCGTCTTTCCGCGGACCGGAGTGTCGCGCGCGATGCGACGGATCAGCCGCAGCAGTCTGGCCGATTCGGCAACGCCGCCGATCGAGGTCCGCTCATGGCCGAGCAGGGCCTTCGCCATCGTCCAGCCCTGGTTTTCCGGACCGACGCGGTTGGCCTGCGGCACGCGCGCGTTATCGAACCACGTTTCGGAGAATGCCGGCGTGCCGCCGATCGTGAGGAACGGCTTCACTTCGATGCCGGGCGTATTCCTGATGTCGGCGAGCAGGAACGAAATTCCTTCCTGCTGCTTGCCGTTCGAGTTGGTGCGCGCGAGCACGAAGATCCAGTGCGCGTACTGCGCATAGGTCGTCCACGTCTTCTGTCCGTTCAGGACGTAGTCGTCGCCGTCCTTTTCGGCACGAAGCTGGAGGCTTGCCAGGTCGGAGCCCGAATTCGGCTCGCTGTACCCCTGGCACCAGATCTCTTCGCCGGAGAGGATTTTCGGCAGAAAGCGCTTCTTCTGCTCGTCGGTTCCGAACTGGATGATCAGCGGTCCGACCATGGTCAGGCCGAACGGCGAGAGCGACGGCGCGTTCGCGCGCGTCAGCTCCTCGCTGAAAATGTGGCGCTGGCCGACGTCCCAGCCGGTGCCACCGACTTCCTTCGGCCAGTGCGGCGCAGCCCATCCCTTCTCGTAAAGAATCCGGTGCCAGCGCAGCGTGTCTTCGTGCTCGTAGTGGCCGCCGTTCTCGGCCTTGTGCCGCAGCTCGGGCGGCATGGCTTCGGAGATGAAACGCCGGACTTCGTCGCGAAACGCGATCTGCTCTGGCGTGAAGGACATGTCCATGGGAAGGCTACCTCCGGAGATTCTGCGCGCATTTCATGCAAACCCGGGCGCGCGGCGACGGGACCGTAGCGAGCGCCGGAAATGAAGTAAACAGTGCTCGCTTTAGCGGAATCGTGAGGTCGCCTGGTGTGTCGAGTGGCGGGAAGACGGGGAAGTCGCGCTCACGCGCTGGGAAAGCACGACAGAATCGCGAGCAGCATCGACGTCACGGTCTGCGTCGCACGCTCGGAATCGAGCTCATGACGGATGCGCAGCTCGTTCCACGTCTCCCACGATGCGGTCGCCGACAGAGCGGCGACGACGCCCGTGCGCGCGTCTTCGCTGACCGCGGCAATTTCGCCGGCAAACGTTTTCTCGAGCTCGGTGCGCGCGAGCGCGCGCACCCACGAAAGCCGGCGCGCGACTTCCTCGGAGAACGGTTCGTGAAGAAGGGCGACGCGGCGAACCGGAGTCACGCGTTCGTTGAGCGTGCACCAGCGCCGCGCCAGATGGGAAGCCCTGTCGGCGACCGGCCCGGATTCGGGCGCCGGGTCCGGAAGGTCCCTGCCCACCCTCTGGATCTGCAGCGTGGCTGCTTCGCTGTGGAGGGTTTCCATGTCCTGGAAGTGCCGGAAGACCGCGCGCTCGGAAACGCCGGCCTGCGCGGCAATGGCCTTGGCAGTCGGCCGCATGTCCCCGGAATTGAGCAGGTTCAGGTACGCGTCCGCCACGGCGCGCCGCGTCGTCGCCGAACGGACGGCGCGGCCGTCTTCTTTTACCGGGTTCCTTTCGGGGCTCTCGGGGTCGAGGATCGTTGCGGCGGTACTCATCGTTGCGTCGATTATCAATTGTCAGGCAGGCTGACAACTGTTAGAACCCAGCGCGCTCGCAAACCGGGAGTCGGGGAGGAAATGCTCATGCAGATTCATCGTTTGGCCTGTCGTTCCGCGGCGGACACCAGCCGCGGCTGGGGGCGACTTATGGCCGCGGGGCTCGTCATCGCAACCACGGCCGCCACGCCGGCGGTCACGTCGTTTGCCGATCCGCCTCCGCCCGTCCAGGACTGGTCGCGCACCGAAACTCGCGCAGACTGTGCCGAGCACAACGCTTTACGCAACCCATATTTTGGCGACACCCACGTGCACACCAAGTATTCGGCCGATGCGGTGCTCGCGCGCACGCGCAACGACCCGCGCGACGCATACCGGTTCGCGATCGGAAAAGATCATCCGGGATTTCCGGATGACGGAACCGTAGGGCTCCCGCCGTTCGATACCAATGGCGATCCGCTGCGAACCGCGCACATCGACCGGCCGCTCGATTTCACTGCAGTGACCGATCACGCCGAAGGTTTCGGCGAGTCGAGCATCTGCCTTGATCCGCATCCGGAATACGACGGCGACGGAACCGGCTACAACGCTCCGCTTTGCGTCGGACTGCGCGACACGTTCGACAACGAGTACCATCCCGACAATGCGCTGCCTGCGGCGTTCATCTCGTTCTTCACGGCGCTGAGCCTTCCCAATCCGGGGCGCTTCCAGGACATCTGCGGCGACGCGCCCGGTTATACGAATTGCAGCACCGAAGCCGGAATCATCTGGCAGGCCACGCAGGATGCAGCCGAGGAGGTCTACGACCGGTCGGACGCGTGCTCGTTCACGAGCTTCGTCGCGTACGAATGGAGCGGCAACACGTACGGCAACAACCTCCACCGCAACATCATCTTCCGCAATGCCGAGGTTCCGGCGCTGCCGATCACGTACTACGAGCAGTGGAAGGCGGAAGACCTGTGGGCGCAGCTCCAGAGCCAGTGCCTCGACCAGCCGGGCAACTGCGACGTGCTGGCGATTCCGCACAATTCGAACATCGCGCAGGATGCGATGTTCTCGCGAAAGACATCCGACGGCGTGAGCCTGACCGCTGCGCAGGCGGCGGTGCGTGCGTCGTTCGAGCCGGTCATGGAGCTGACCCAGGTCAAGGGCGACTCCGAGTGCCGCGACGGCGTCGACGGCACCAGCGACGAGCTGTGCAGCTTCGAGAAACTGTCGCGCACGACTCTCCTGCAGGATCCTTCGAACTGGAACCAGGAATTCTCGCAGTACGCGTATGCGCGCGGCGCCCTCAAGCAGGGTCTGATCATCCAGGGCATCACCGGCGTGAACCCGTACGAGCTCGGATTCGTCGGAGGCACCGACACGCACAACGGCGTTCCGGGTGCGGTCAGCGAGATCGACTACGGTTCGATCGGCTTCAGCGGCGTCGCCGACTCGGAGCCGGCCTTCATCCTGGCCGAAGCCACTCCGCCTTCGAAGATCCAGTCGAATCCCGGCGGCCTCTCGGTCGTGTGGGCCGAAGAGAATTCGCGCGATGCGATCTTCGCGGCCCTGCGCCGCAAGGAGACGTACTCGACGAGCGGCACGCGCCCGATCGTGCGCTCGTTCGCCGGACGCTACCCGCTCGACCTCTGCACCAACGGCGAGAATTTCGTCGCGGAAGGTTACGACAAGGGCAAGCCGATGGGCGGCGACATCGGTCCGGTCCTCGGCAAGGAGTCGCCGCGCTTTGCGGTCATGGCGATGATGGACAACGGAACCGTCGAGCGTCCCGGCACGCCGCTGCAGCACATCCAGATGATCAAGGGCTGGATCGACAACGGTGAGACGTTCGAGAAGGTCTACGAGATTGCCGGCAATCCCGAGAACGGCGCCGGCGTCAACGAAGCCACCTGCGAGGAAACGAATTCCGCGAACGGATTCCCGACTCTGTGCACGGTCTGGGAGGATCCCGATTTCGATCCGGAGCTTCACGCGTTCTACTACGTGCGCGTCCTCGAGGATCCCGTCTGCCGTTGGAGCAAGCGGCTGTGCAACACGCTCGGTGTCACTTGCCCGATCGATTCCGAAGATCCGTACGCCGAGTGCTGCGATCCGCACATTCCGACGACGATCCAGGAGCGCGCGGTGGCATCGCCGATCTGGTACCACCCGGACCAGCTGGGCATCACCAAGGCAGCGGTAAAATTCGGCAAGGACGGCGGCGACGATCGCCTGCAGATCCAGGCGTTCATTCCGGAGTCGCCGGGCGGCCTCGACCCCGCGGCCGACGGCATCACGCTGACGCTGCGCGACGACGCGACGGTATGGACCGCCGTGATCCCGGCCGGAGCCATGACCGTCAAGAAGCCCGGCTTCTTCCAGCTCAAGGACAAGGAAGGAACGCACGGCGGCGTGACGGGGCTGTCGATCAAGGTCTCGAAAGGTCTGGCGAAGATCAAGGTCAAGACCGGAGACCTCGACCTGGCAGCCATCGAGCGTGACCCCGACGTACCGACGACGCTGACACTCGATCTGACGAGCGGCGATTACAGCTCGACGACCGTAAGGGAATGGACCTACGAGGCCCCGAAGCTTACCGTCGCATTCTGATCTCCCGCCTCCAAAGATTGCTCCGCGCTCCGGCCCTGCATTTTGCAGTGGCCGGAGCGCTGTGTTTTTTCGCGTCGACCCGGTTCGAGACGGTCGCGTCCGATGCGTCGGTCGCATCGCCCGCATCGCGGCGGCTCGTCATCGACGCGACCCGCATCCGCGGATTGCAGCGCGACTACCGCCTCGCCAACCACGCGTCTCCGACCGAATCCGAGACCAGAGCGCTCGTCGCGGACCTCATCGACGAGGAGATCCTGTTTCGCGAGGCGATCGCGATGGGGTTCGACAAAGCCGACCGCTCGATCGGCTGGCGGCTCGTCCAGAAAATGCGCTACCTCGGCGAAGACGCCGGCGAGGACGTGACGACGCTCTACCGGCGCGCGCTCGCGATGGGCCTTCACAAGTCGGATCCGGTCGTCCGCCGCATCCTCGTCGAGAAGATGCGGCTGATCATCGGGCACTCCGGTCCGAAGCCCACCGATGCGGAGATTGCCGACTGGTTCGCCGCGCATCAGAGCGAGTACGGACAGGCCGCGCGCGTGACGTTCCGTCACGTGTTCTTCGACAAGGGCAGGCGCGGCGCCGCTGCTGCGGAGCAGGCCGCGCAAGCCGCAGCTGCCGAAGCTGCAGGGCATGGCGTCGAGATCGCGAAGTCACTTCATGGCGATCCGTTCGTGATGGGCACCGATCTTCCGTCGCAGGCTCGCAAGGATCTCGAAAAGCTCTTCGGCGCGGCGTTCGCCGACCAGGTGCTCTCGCTGCCCCAGGGTACGTGGAGCGGGCCGGTGGCCTCGGCATACGGCTGGCATCTGGTGTGGATCGAGAAGCGCTTCGACCCGCGCATTCCGGCGCTTGCCGAAGTGCGATCCCGCGTCCTGAAAAGCCTCGAGGCATCGCGCCGCGATCATCGCGTCGCCGAGTACCTGGCGCGCGTGCGGCCGGCTTATACGATCGAGGTCGACGAGGCAGCGATGCGCGGAGAGAAAAATGGCTGAGCGTCTGGCGTCTCGTCGCCGCACTGGCGCGCTCCCGACTCGCGCAGGCGAGCGTGGATGGCGATGCGTCGTTGCGGCACTCGTCGTCGCCGTGATGTCGCTCCCGGCCGGTCCGCGCATCGCGTCGGCGCACGCGCTCGATCCGGTGCTGTTCGAGCTCGACGAGCGCGCCGACGGCAAGATCGACGTCACGTGGAAGGCGCCGAACGCCAAAGTTCCGGGCCTCGACCTGGTCCCGATCCTGCCGCCCGAGTGCAAACGGGAAAGCGCCGCCGCCGACGTCAACGAAGAGGACGCGACGATCTCGCACTGGGTGCTCGACTGCGAAGGCGGCATCGTCGGACGAACCGTCGGGATCGCGGGGCTCGAGAGCACCGACGCGCTGCTGCGCGTGAGCCTTCGCTCGGGCGCGGTCGACCGCCGCGTGCTGGGCGCGGATCATCCGACCATCGTCATCGCGGCGCAGCCGACGCGCATGGCGGTATTCCGCGACTATGCGCGGCTCGGCATCGAGCATATCGCCACCGGCATCGATCACCTGCTGTTCGTGTTCGGCCTGCTGCTGCTGGCCGGCGGCACGCGGCTGCTGCTCGCGACGATCACGGCGTTCACGCTCGGGCACTCGGTCACGCTTGCGCTTGCGGCCCTGCAGATCGTCACCGTGCCGCAGGCGCCGGTGGAGGTCCTGATCGCGCTGACGATCTACATCCTTGCCGTCGAGCTCGCGCGCCCTGCGCGGCCCGGAGGCACGATGCTGCGGCGTCGTCCGTGGGCAATGGCGTTCACGTTCGGGCTCCTGCACGGTCTCGGCTTTGCCGGTGCGCTGCGCGAAGCGGGCCTGCCGCCGAACGACGTGCCGCTGGCGCTCGTCTCGTTCAACGTCGGAATCGAGATCGGGCAGCTCGCGTTCGTGGCCGTTGTGCTTGCCGTGCTCGCTGCGCTGGCATCGGCGATGCGGTCGTTGCCGGCGTGGACCGCGCGAATTCCCGTCTACGCGATGGGGACCGCGTCCGCGTACTGGATCTTCACGCGCGCTGCGGCGCTCTGACGTTCGGGCTCGCTGCAGCGATCAGGCGCGCTTTCGCAGCAGCTTGCCGGTTGCGTTGCGCGGAAGATCGCCGACCACGCGCACTTCGCGCGGAATCTTGTAGGCCGCGAGGCGGCCGCGGCACCAGCCGCGGATTTCATCCTCAGGCGGCGGTACGCCCGTACGCCGGAGCACGACCAGCGCAACGATTTTTTGACCCCACTCGTCGTCCGGTTCTCCGATGACCATGCTTTCGGCAACGTCGCGATGCTCTTCGAGCACGCGTTCGACCTCGTTCGGCGAGACGTTTTCTCCGCCGCTTACGATCAGGTCGTCGAGCCGCCCGGAGACCTCGAGCGCACGATCTTCACCGAGCCGTCCGATGTCGCCGGTTGCGAGCCAGCCGCGTCGGAACGCCGCGCGGTCCGCAGCCGGATTGCGCAGATAGCCGCGTGCCACGCCGGGTCCGCGAACGAGGATCTGTCCCCAGCCGCCGGCGTGCTCGCCGTTCTCGATCGGCTCGATGCGGATATCCACGCCGTCGAGCGCCTTGCCGGTCCTACCCTGCGCCGCGTAGATGCTGCCCGGTTCGCCTGTTGCGATCTGCGAGCATGCCTCGGTCATGCCGTACGTGGCGGCGACCGGCAGGCCGCGGTCGAGTGCGCGCCTTGCGAGCACGGCCGGCAGTGCTGCACCGCCGACGAGCACCGCGCGAACGCGCGCCGACACGTCGAACGTGTGCTCGAGAACGCGGTGGAGCATCGTCGGCACGAGCGAAATCATCGTCGCGTCGCCGCGCGTAAGGACAGCGGCGCAGCGTGCGGCATCGAATCCGTCTTCCAGGACCACGGTGCTTCCTTCGAGCGCGGAGCGCGCGAGGATCGAAAGCCCACCGACGTGGAAGAGCGGCATCGTGGCAAGCCACGTATCGCCGGCGCCATGACCGAGCCGCCGGCGCGATCCGTCGGCGCTCGCCGCGAAATTGGCGTTTGTCAGCACGACTCCCTTCGGCGCGCCGGTCGTTCCGGACGTAAACACGACGGCAAGAGCGGCGTCCCCGTCGATGCGCGCCGGTACGCAGGACGATCTCGCTCCGGCGCGCGCGACGTCGGCGAAAGAATCGACAACGCGGACGTCGCCGGGATCCGCTCTCTCGCCGGAAATCGTATCGACGAGCAGTCGCGGCAGCGCATGCGAAAGGATCCGTTCGGCTTCCGGCCGCGCGAGCCGGGTATTGACGGGCAGCATCGCGGCGCCGAGCCGCTGCACGGCATGGAGCGCGGCGACCATCTCGGGCGACGGCGCGCTGCGCACGGCCACGATGTCCCCGCGACCGACACCGAGGCGCGAAAAGCCCTCTGCAAGCGATTCCGCGCGCGCCGCCAGCGATGACCACGAGATACGTTCGCCATCGCAGCAGAGCGCAACGTCGTCCGGACGCTCGCGCGCACGATCCGCGAGCCACGGCGTCTTGAGAGCGGCCGTCATGCGACGTCGACGCCGAGTCCGGGCCCGCGGACGTCGGCAGCTGCGGTTGCCGCGTCGCCGTCGTCGAGAAAGAACAAACCGCCGAGACCGATCGCAGAGGCCGCCTTGCCGCTGCGGTCGGCGACCGCCGCTGCCACGTGAAGCGCCGCCGCGCGGCCGACCGGCCCTTCGATCGAATCGGTCACGACGACGTCGATGCCGGCGCGCTCGGCGACGGCGGCCATCGCGATTGCGGCGAGCGGCCCTCCGACGCGCTCGAGCTTGAGAACGAGCACGCGGAAACCACCCCGCCCGATCGCGCGCTCGAGGTCACGGATCTTCACGATCGATTCGTCGAGCGCGACGAGCGATGAGCGCTCGAGCTCCGCGACGCAGGCGGCATCCCGCAGCGGCTCCTCGACGAGCTCGGGCCTGCTTCCGGCAAGTCGATCGAGCGCATGCGCGGCTTCGCCCACGCCCCACGCGCCGTTGGCATCGAGGCGGATCGACGCGAGCGGGCCGATTGCAGCGCGCACAGCGCTGACACGGCGCACGTCGAGCTCGAGATCGTCCGCTCCGATCTTGATCTTGAAACAATCGAAACCGCGCGCAGCAAGGCGCGAAGCTTCGCTCGCCATCGCAACCGGCGCGGCCGCAGCGAGCAGCGCGCTGACCGGCAGCCGGCATCGATCCGCGCAAGCGCCGAGCAGACGCGCCACGCTCAGGCCCGAGCGCCGCGCTTCGATATCGACGAGTGCCGTCGCGAGCGACGACCGCACCGCCGACGCGCTCGCCTGCACGAAACTGCTCGCCGCGAGGTCTTCGGCGAGCGGCTTGCCGGTGCAGATGCTGCGGACCAGTGTGTCGAGCTGCGAATCGGTCCGGTCGGTGCGTTCGGCCGACAGCCACGTCACGGCGCTGGCCTCGCCGAGCCCGCAGGTGCCGTCGTCGCTGCGCAGCCGCAGCACACGGACGGACCGTGCCCGCACGACGCGGTCGCGACCTTGCAGAGGCTTTCGAAGCGGCACTTCGCTGCGCAGGACCTCGGCATCGACGATGCGGCCGCGAAACCGCATCGGCGTTTCCGCGGTGGCATCCGGCATCGCGATCACGCGGACACTGCGATCGCCGCAGCCAGCAGCGCGCCGAAAACGAGCTGGAGCCGGGCGGTCTCTGCGAGCGATGCGTTGAGCGCTGCTCCGTGCCGCGTGCGAACGCCGTTCACAGCGCGCCACGCGAGTGGCACCGCAGCAAGCGGCAGGAGCATCGGCGGTCCGAAGCGCGCAAGGAGCAGCAACGGCCACGCCATCGATGCCGCGACCAGCAGCAGGTACTCGATGCGCGTCCGGCGGTCGCCGATGCGAACCGCGAGCGTCCGCTTGCCGGCCGCAGCATCGGTCGGAATGTCGCGCAGGTTATTGACCGCAAGGATCGCGGCCGCGAGCAGCGCAATCGGAACGGACGCGACGAGCGCGCCCGCGTCGACGGCAAGCCGCTGCAGCCAGACCGTTCCGGCTACCGGCACGACGCCGAAGAACAGGAACACGAACGCGTCGCCGAGCCCGAGCGATGCGAGCGGTCTCGGACCGCCGGCGTACGCCCACGCGCAGACGAGCGACGCGACGCCGGTCACGAGAATGGGCATGCCGCCGCGCACGACGAGTGGAATCCCGAGAAGCGCCGCGATCGCGAGCACGACGACGAACGCGCGTCGCATCTCCGCCGCCGAGATCAGCCCTGCCTGCACGGCGCGCGTCGGCCCGAGCCGCGCGTCGGTATCGATGCCGGCTTCGGCATCGAAGCAGTCGTTCGCGAAATTGACGCCGACCTGGATCGCAAGCGCCGACAGCACGGTCGCGGCTGCGATCCATGCATCTCCGGCGCTGCGTGGCGGAGCGAGCGCGAGGCCCACGACGATCGGCACGATGCTCGCCGTGAGCGTGCGCGGCCGCGCGGCGAGCCACCAGTGCTTCCAGCGTGCGCGGCCGCCGGCGAGTGCGCGTGTCGCGTTCATCGGTACGGGGCGGCCCGCGACCTACGGCAGGCGCCGGAACTTCGAGAAATCCGGCGGCCGCTTCTCGACGTACGCGTTGCGACCCTCCTGGCCTTCCTCGCTCATGTAGAACATCAGCGTGGCGTTTCCGGCGAGCTCCTGGATTCCCATCTGGCCGTCGAGCTCGGCGTTGAACGACGACTTGAGGCAGCGAAGCGCGAGCGGGCTCAGCTCGAGCATCTCGCGGCACCACTGGACGGTCGTCGACTCGAGCTCGGCGAGCGGAACGACGGTGTTGACGAGACCCATCGCGAGCGCTTCGGCGGCATCGTACTGCCGGCAGAGGTACCAGATCTCGCGCGCTTTCTTCTGACCGACGATGCGCGCGAGATAAGACGCGCCGAGGCCGCCGTCGAAGCTGCCGACGCGCGGACCGGTCTGACCGAAGCGCGCGTTGTCGGCGGCGATCGTCAGGTCGCAGACGACGTGCAGCACGTGACCGCCGCCGATCGCCCAGCCTGCGACCATCGCGACCACGGGCTTCGGAATGCTGCGGATCAGCCGCTGCAGGTCGAGCACGTTCAGCCGCGGCACGCCGTCCTTGCCGACATAGCCCTGGTCGCCGCGCACGCGCTGGTCGCCGCCGCTGCAGAACGCGTTACCGCCTTCGCCGGTCAGGATGATGACGCCGATCTCTTCGTCCTCGCGCGCGCGTGCGAACGCATCCAGCAGCTCCATGACCGTCTGCGGGCGAAACGCGTTGTGGACTTCCGGCCGGTTGATCGCGACGCGGCCGATGCCTTCGGCTTTCGCGAACGTGATGTCTTCGTACGGGCGGATGGTCTGCCATGCGATGGTCATGTCCGATTCATTCTCCATGGGCGTGGTGGTGCGCATCCGCACCGTGATGCGCGAGGAATTCGTCGACGATCGCGAGGTACTCGTCGGGCTTTTCGAGGTGGACGTTGTGGCCGGCGCCCTCGACGATCACGAGGTGGGCGTGCGCGAAAAGCGGCTGCATCGCACGCGCGATGGCGACATAGGCATCGTCGAGCGCGCCGGCGATCAGCAGCACCGGCGCCGTGATCTTGCGGACGTGATCTCCGAGCCAGTGCTGCGCACCGGTTCCGGCATGGCGGATGCTTCGCGCAAGCGCTTCGGCATCGCCGGCCAGGCGGCGCGCGCGCTGGTCGGCGCGAACCTTGTCTGGGAGCGCTGCCTGCGATGCGAACAGCGGGTGCTGTTCCCACGCGGCAACGAACGCCTCGAGACCGCCGCGCGTGAGGCTGGCCGCGCGGGTTTCGTCTTCGAGGCGACGCGCGGCGCGCGCGGCCTCATCTTCGATTCCGAGTGATCCGCTTTCGAGGATCAGCGATGCGACGCAGCCCGGGCGCGTGACGGCGAAGTACAGCGCGATGCGCGCGCCCATCGAGTAGCCGATGATGTGGCCGGACGTCGATTCGAGCGCTTCGAGGACCGCTTCGATGCGGTGGCACGCCGAATCCATGCTGCAGTCGGCGTCTTCGCGTGCTTCGGCCGCCGGGCCGTGCCCGGGAAGATCGAACACCGCCACGCGCCGACCGCTCTGGAGCTTCGACGCGATCGCGTGCCAGTCATCCTTGCAGCCGAGAAATCCATGCAGCATCAGCACGGGAATGTCGGCGCCGGCATCTTGGGATTTTTGAGGATCGGTCTCTGCCATCATTCTCCTGCGGGAAACGGGACGGTCCCGGTATTCGCGTCATTGCAGCGGGACGGGCCCGGCTGTCTGTCGGATGTGCACGTCCGCGCGGCGCGTTCGAGCTCTTCGAGAGCCGCGCGCTGCACGGACGATACGATGGCGAGATGAGCGGTTCGGCCTGCATCGCCGTCCGTCCGGACCTCGACGAGGGCGGGACCGCAGGCGGCTGCGGCAACGCCGCGAGCGAGCGACGCGTCGAGTGCATCGCGTGTGGTGACGCGCTCGAAGAACTGCGCGCCGAGCCCGCTCACGCGCTCGAAGTCGGTGCCGTGCGGAGTCGTGAACATGCGCTCGAACACGCCCGTCCGGTCGGAGCTCGCCTCGAGTTGCTCGCGCAGCGGGAGGAAGGAGAAGATCCCGCCACCGTCGTTGTTGACGACGACGACCAGCAGCGGAATTCGTTCGCGCGCGCCGAACGCGAGAGCGGCCGCGTCGTGCAGCAGGCTGACGTCGCCGATCACGAGCACGGTCGGGTCGCTGGAAGCCGCGGCGATTCCCAAGGCGGTCGACAGCACACCGTCGATCCCGCTTGCTCCGCGGCTGGCATGGACGCGCAGGCGCACGCCGGACGAGACGACAAACGCGTCTGCATCGCGGACCGGCATGCTGTTGCCGATCACGAGGTTCGCGCCGCCGGTTTTGGCGGCCGCCTCCGACAGGACGGAAACGACCGAACGCAGCACGACGCCGTCGAACAGTACCGATTCGCGGACGAACGCGTGATCGAGAGCAGCGGATGCAATGCGCGAGAGCGACCTCCAGCGTTCGAGCCATTCGCTGCGGCCGCCATCGTCGATTGCGACGCCGCCGGCGACTGGTGCGAGTGCCGCAAGGCTGCTCGAAAGGCCGGCCGCAAATTCGCGCGGGCCGGAGCGCACGACCGTGCTGGCCGCGCGAAACGGATCCGGCCACGCATCGGCATCCGGAGTGACGACGAAATGCTCGGCAGGCCACGCATCTTCGAGCCAGCGCTGAAGGCTCCGCGGCGCCGGCGTCAGCCCGAAGCGAAGGATGCAGTCGGGTAGCAGCATCGCGCGCAGCGATTCGTCGCGCAACAGCGGCTCGCAGCCATCGACCACGTGCGAGCGATCGTGCGCGCCGAAGCGCAGCCCGCTCATCGGATCGGCAACGATTGGCCAGCCGAGCCGGACGGCAAGCGCCGCAATCTCGGCGGCCGGAAGCTCCGGGCCGGCGCACACGATGACGCCGCGCCGCGCAGTCGACATCACTCTCGCGATCGCATCGAGCTCGCCGGTATCCGGACACACGCGACCGCAGACGCTCGTGAACGGCCGGCCTCCGTCGCGTGCGGCGACCGGATAGCGTTCGCGCGACGGGAAGCTGAGATCCGTGAACGGCTCGCGCAGCGGCACGTTCAGATGCACAGGGCCCCCGGCTCCGGACCTCGCTGACCAGATCGCGCGCGACGCGATCGAACGCAGCACGCGCGCGGCTTCCACGGTCTCGCCGAGCGTCGGAACGTCCGAGCTCCAGCGCGCGTGGCTGCCGAACAGACCGCACTGGTCGATGGTCTGCGGCGCTGCGCAATCGCGAAGCTCGGGCGGCCGGTCAGCGGTCAGCAAAACGAGCGCGCCGCCGCCGAGCGACGATTCGCAGACCGCCGGCAGCAGATTGGCAGCGGCGGTTCCGGACGTCGTCACGACGGCGACCGGTGCAGCCGTCGCGCGCGCGATGCCGAGCGCGAAGAATCCCATGCTGCGTTCGTCGGTCAGCACGTGCGAGCGGAGCTCCGACTGCTCGGACATGGCAAGAGCGAGCGATGTCGAGCGCGAGCCCGGTGCGATGCACACGTCGCGGACGCCGCCGCGGAGGAGCTCGTCGACGAGAACGCGCGCGGTAAAAAGCGAGACGCTCATGCCGCGCATTGCCCTCGGACGTTCGTGCTGCGCATTGGGCACTTGATGTTCATGCTGCGCATTCATTGGTCCCGCGTTCGAAGTACGGGAGGATGCTGGCCATCTTGCGTTCGGTTTCGTCGAACTCGCGTTCGGGTGAGGAGCCTTCGACGATGCCGGCTCCGGCCCAGACGTGTGCGGCGTCGGCGTCGATGAGCGCGGCGCGAAGCGCAACGGCCAGCTCTCCGTCTCCGGATGCGCCAATCCAGCCGATGCCGCCGCCGTACCAGCCGCGATCCGGCTCCTCGGCTGCGAGCCGCCGGCATGCATCCTCGCGCGGAGCGCCGCAGACCGCGGGCGTCGGATGCAGCCGCTCGGCAATCGAAAGCAGGTGCGACGTTTTTCCGGGTGCGAGTCGCGCCCGGATCGGCGTGTGAAGGTGATGCGCTTCCGGCAGCCGCTGAACGACCGGCTGCTCCGGGACATCGATCTCGCACGCGAACGGCGCGAGCGCATCGCGGATCGCATCGGAGACGATGCGATGCTCGCGCTGGTCTTTCGGTGACGCGAGAAGCTCGCGTGCGAGGGCTTCGTCGTGCGCGGCACTGTGGCCGCGACCGGCGCTTCCCGCCAGAGCATCGGCGTCGATGCGGCCCTGGTCGAGACGCAGCAGGCGCTCCGGGCTCGAACCGGCAAACGCGCGGCCGTTCCAGCGCACGAGGAACGTAAAGCAGGACGGTCTTGCCTCGGCGAGCGCACGCACGAGGAGCGCGATCGGCGCGCGGCAGCGGGCGGTATGACGACGTGCAAGCACGACCTTCTCGATCTCGCCGGCGCGAATCGCATCCACTGCCGAGCTCACGCGACGATGCCAGTCGCTTGCCGGCTCGTCTGCGGCGGCGAAGCTCGTGGAACGGCCATCGCAAGGAGAGACGCCGTTGCAGGCGAGCAGCGACGCCGGCGTCTGCGCACGGCCGGCCGCATAAGCGACGATCATCCTGGTGACTGCGCCGCGCCGCACCCACAGCATGCGCGGCACGAACAGCCGCAGCGGCGGGAATCCCGTCCATGTCGGACCGGGCGCGGCATCGTCGAACGCAAACCCGCCGACGGCAAGCGGCCAGTCGCCGTCGACGTCGTCGATGGTCGCGCGCAGCGACTCGAGCTGTGCAATGGCGTCCCGGAAGCGCGTGCGTCCGGACGACTCGACGACGGCAACTGCGCCGAGCGCAGCAATCTCGACATCGCGCTCGTCCGATCGCCAGTAGAACGCCGGTTCGCCGGGCGCGAGCTCGATGGCGTCGAGCGGATCGCGGGTCGCGGTCTCGGCGAGCAGCTCGCGGCGGATGCGCAGGGGACGGCTGATCATTTTAAGTTCGCCTGACGGCTCACTCTGAGGTTCGCCTGACGGATCACCCTGATGTTCGCCTGGCGGACCACTCTGGTGTTCGCCTGATGGCTCATTGAACCTGCTCGACGCGCACGGCGGTCACGATCTGCACGGCGCCGAGCATTGCGCTCTCTCGGTCGACGGCGGCGAAGCCGGCATCGGCGAGCATCGTCCGCATCGTCGGCCACGGCGGAAGGTAGACGGCCGATTCCGGAAGGTACGAGTACGCCTTGCGATCGGCGAGCAGGCTGCCGACGAGCGGCACGACGCGATCGAAATACACGGAATGCCCGAGACGGATCGCGGCGTTCTCCGGGCGGTCCACTTCGACGATCGCGAGCCGGCCGCCCGGCCGCAGCACGCGCGCCATTTCGCCAAACGCCGGCGCGAGCGACGCGAAGTTGCGAAGCGCGAATCCGCAGACGACGGCATCGAATGCGCCGCTGCGAATCGGAAGCCGCATCGCATCGCCGCGCACGAGCAGGCCGGCAAGGCCGCGAAGCGACGCGTGATCGAGCATGCGCGCCGCGTAGTCGGTTGCGACCACGCCGGCGCCGCGGGCCAGGCACATCTCGGCGAAGTCTCCCGTGCCGCAGGCGACGTCGAGCACGAGGTCATCGGCGCCGACGCCGATCCTGTCGAGCGCGCGGCGACGCCATTTCTGGTCGAGGCCGAACGTCAGCAAGCGGTTCATGCGGTCGTAATGCGGCGCGATGCGGTCGAACATCGCTTCGACGACGGCGGCTTTTTCGGCGGGCGAGGGAAGCGTCACTGCCAACTGACCTTGAGCTTGGTGCGCGCGGCGACTTTGAGCGCATACGACAGCGTCGTCGCGTCGCCCTTTTTCTTGAGGCGGCGAAGCGCCTGGTTGACGAGCACGCGCTGGAAATGATGGGCGACGACCGCGGTGACCAGCGGGAGCAGCTCGCGGAACGCTGCGGCCACCTGCTCGCCGTTTTCCCCGCCGTCGGCGGACGCGTCCGCGCCGCGCTTCTTGCGGACGTAATCGTCGAACAGGTCGATGGCGCTGTCGCAGGTCTTGCGGATCGCGCGGTCGTGCCGGACGGCCAGCGCGAGCAGCTTCGTCAGCGGGAATCCGTAGCTCAGCAGCCGGATCGCGCCGCGGGCCGCGGCCAGGTCACCTTCGGTGTAGCGGCGCTTGCCGTCGTCGGTCTCCTGGCCCTCGGCCAGGCCGGCCTCCTCGACCGAACGGATGAGGGCCGGGGGCACGCCGAGCTGGCGGGCGAGCTCGTCTCCTGAGTAAGCGGGTCCATCGGTCTCTTCTTCGAGCGCGGCCAGCAGCGCAGTGTCGCTGGCGGCCGGTCCGGACTCGCGATCGAGCAGCAGCCGGATGGCCTTGAGTGACAGGCCTTTCGACGCCATCGATCGGATCAGGCGCAGCCGGTCGAGATGCTCCGGAGTGTAAACGGCCTTTCGCCCGGACCGTGCCGGAGGCTGTAAGAGCCCGCCAGACTGATAGAAACGCAGCGTATCGACCGAGATCCCGGCCGCCGCCGCAAGGTCCGAAACATCGTACTGCATGAGTCCAGACTCTTAGAGTGTTTACTCGAAAGGTCAACGCTTGCCACACCCGGCTGCGTACTACTGACATGAAAGTAAACTTTTTTCTGGAACCGTATTGATGCTGACACCGGGGTAAGTATAGGTTCTGTCCCAGACAAAACGTCCGCGTTTCCGGGAGGGCCGTTCGATGACGAAGTTTTCTCCGCCGCTAGTGGCGATGGCGATTCTCGGTCTGGTAACGGTCCCAAAAGTTTCGGCCCAGGTGCCCCCTCCCCCAACCTCGGCCGAAAGAGGGTCGGCGCCGGTCATACTGACTGGCGCCGACCTTCCTTCATGGTCTCACCTCGCCGCCACCATCGTCTGCATGCCCTGGCCGTACGGCGCACTGATCGGCGACCGCAACGCGCATAGCGGCACGGCGGTCGTTCCTCCCGACGTTCGCGCGGGCGTTGTGCCGCAGGACATCGCGGCGTTTCGCTGGAATGGCTCCTCGTTCGAAGAAATCCCGGTACAGGTCGACGAGGTGATGCCGTACTGCCTGTCGAACATCAATTCGGACTTCGGCCTCTACTCCGGTACCGACAAGGAATTCAGCTACGCGTGGGATGTCGAGAGCTGGAAGAAAGTCTCCGGCGTCTGCTCTGCGGAGTATCCGGAAGGTGAGACGGCAACGCCGGATCCCGCCGGCATGCTCGACGACGACGACGAGATCGTCTTCATGGCGTCCGACGCAGGCGACGTCGCGCCGGTCGGAGCTTCGTTTCCTCCCGACGTCTCCTCGGTGCACGCGGTTGCCGTCATCGATCCGCTCGCGCCGAGCTCGCCGCACTTCGTATATCTCGCCGTTCGTCCCGGCGGCTCGACGTTCACGAGCGACAACGGGCTCGTCGACTACGCCAGAGACGCCAACGCGGACGAGTGGATCGACCGGTACGACTTCGCCGACGACGATCCGGAAAAAATCGGCTCGAGCAACACCGGTTATGGCCCGAACCTTTCCGGCACGGTCTGCGACGGCGGCCTGGTGCCGCGCGCGTCGACCGACCGCTTCCCGCGCGACGGCGTAACCGTCAGCACAGACAAGTATCAGTTCCGCGCGAGCGGCCGCTGGATGATCCGCGGCATGCGGATCGCCAAGCCCGACGCACCGGGAGACTACGGTCCCGACCTGATCGACCGCTGGAAGGGCCGCGCATTCCAGCAATCGCCCGACTCGACGATCTCCGTCGTCGGTTTCGAAGACGAGCAGGTCAACTGGGAAGCCAACTCCGCGCTGCTCGGTGAACGGATGGGTCCGGTGCGCGCGATCCGCGAGATCTGGGGCGCCGACTCCGGCACCAACGTGACCAACACCGAAACCTTTTACCGCGACGCCGTCACGTACCGATACCACGTGCGCGTGCATCCGATACCTCCCGACGGCCTGTACACGTCGTGGGATTACAACCACGGCGTCGCGGTAAAGTACTACAACACGCTGAAGACCGACGGGGTCGACATCGACGGCGTCAACGACGACACCGGCAACATCGACGCGGTGAACGGCCAGCCGGCGTTCTTCGACCTTCCGGATCCGTCGTTCAACATTCCGTCCGCCCTGCTGAACTGGGAAGAGGTCTCCGGCGCCGGCGATGCGGGCTCGCTCGTCTACATCATCGAGATGAAGGGCGCGACGACGCTGGTGAACTCGGCGGTGGTGCCGTACTACCGCGACGACGCGTGCCTCGACGACGGCACCGGCGATGATCCGGTTCCGCGGCCGTGGCCCGGCGAAGCCAGCACCGACCAGCGCGTGAAGGACGGATACTCGGCCCTTGCCGGCGGCACGCCGTACGATCAGCTCGCGTGCTCGCAGAAGCAGGGCGCGTGGGGCGCGCACGGCATTCACTATTTCGTCACCGGCGATACCGACAACGTCTTCACGCCGGAGACCGTCACCGAAATCGACGCGATGCAGTGGCAGTTCGCCGTGCCGACCTCCGAGCCTACCAATATCGGCCAGGCATATGGCGACAACGTGCGCATTCCGCTGCAGACCGTTGCGATCGATCTGGCGAGCGCGCCCGTCAGCGTGCCGCCGCAGGCATCGGACGCCAGCGCGACCACGCAGCAGAACAAGCCGGCCGATGTCGTGCTCGCCGGGGCGGACCTCGACACCTGCGAGCTCACGTTCCGCATCGTCGATCCGCCGGCATCCGGACAGGTCGGAGCGATCTCCGGCCTCGCATGCTCGGCGGCTACGCCGAACACCGACACCGCGACCGTCACTTACACGCCGAACGCCGGATTCATCGGCAGTGATTCGTTCACGTACGTGGTCGGTGACAGCACGAGCGAATCGCAGCCGGCCACCGTCTCGATCACGGTTACTCCGCCGCCGCCGCCGTGTTCGGGCGGGCCGCGAACCGGCTGCCGCGTCTCGACGAAGTCCGGCAAAGGCCAGGTCCGGCTGAGCGACGCAGACGACACCGAGGACGATTCGCTGTCGTGGAAATGGCTCGCGGGCGAGCAGACCGACGTCGCCGACTTCGGAGACCCCGCGGCGACAACCGACTACGAGCTGTGCGTGTTCGATGCGTCGGGCACGGCGGTCGCGTACGTCCAGTACGACGCGGCCGAAGACTGCGGCGGCAAACCCTGCTGGCGCAGCACCAGCTCGGGTTACGGCTTCAGCCGGCGCGTCGAGGACGAAGACGGCACCAAGAGCACGGCCAAGCTGACGCTCCGGGCCGGAGCGCAGGGCAAGGCGAAGATCACCGCCAGCGCGACCGGCGGGCTCCTGTCGGTCGGCGGACTTCCGCCCGAGCAGCCGGTCGTCGTCGAGCTCCGAGCCAAGGACGGAGCGTGCTGGCAGGCGACGTTCAGCGAGCCCGCTTCAGTATCCGAAGCCGGTTCATTCGAAGATCGCGCGGACTGAGATCTTCATCAGATTTTCCTGGACGGCGCAGGCCCGGTTTCGTGAAAACCGGGCCTGCGCTCGTTTGCGGAGTGCAACGCAGCAAAGTTCGACCGCTGCGTTGCGACCGAAACGTGTGCGCATCTTCCGATTGCGTGCGCTTTCTGCTGCATGGCGTCTTGCTGTTTGCCCATCGCCCGATTCTTACTGGAAAAAAACGAACGGCATTGGTTCGACGCGTGCGCGATACTCGCGAGCGCGGCGAACGAAACAGGAAATGGGGGCGGACGAGCGCGATGCGCAAAACAACGAACGTGAGCGAAGCGGAAAATCTCTGGAAGGCGGCGGGGCAGGCCGCGTTGATCGGACTTGCCGGCGCGGCGGCGATGCTGGCAACGGAAATGATGCTGTTCCCGGGCCTTGTGCGCGCGGGCGACGCCGCGGTTTCGTGCTCCGCGGCCTGCGGTGCAAATCCGGCGGTGAGCGCGGCGAGCGCGGGACCCGACGCCGGGAATTGACGGGCCAGGGTCGCCCGTTCAGCCGAGAACGCGCACGCGGAACGTCGCTTCGAACGGCCGGCCGCGCTCCGCAACAGGAAAACCCCTGCCTGCGCCAAGCGCGTTGGCCGGTGCCGTCATCGGCTCGATGCAGAAAAATTCCGCGCCGGCCGGCGCGAAGATCTGCACGTACGGATAGCCCTCGGCCAGCTCGACCTCGATCCGCCTGCCGCCGCCTTCGATCGCGAACACACCGGGAGGGATGATTCCGGTGAATCCGTCATCGTAGGTGCGACCTGCGAGCGGCGCGCGCGGGATCGTCACGTCCTCCATCTCACCGGTTGGAATCGAGCGCGCATCGAGTACCAGGCGCCGGCGCACCGGCAGCTCGACGATCCAGCTTTCGCGCCGGATTCCCGGCAGCTGGAAGTACGGATGATACCCGAACGAAACCGGAACCGGCCGCTCGCTGGTCGCTTCGATCGTGGTCGTGACGGCAAGCTCGGCCGACGAGAGCGAGATCCGCATCGTCACGTCGTGTGGAAACGGGAAGCTCGCGAGGAGCGCCGGCGATTCGAAACGGAAGCGGGCGGTAAGCAGCGCGGCGGTCGCGGACGATGTCTCGCTCGTGATCTCCCAGGGCGTGCGGCCGCCGAGCAGTCCGTGATTGGGAAGACCGTTGGCATCCCTTGCGACGCGCGCGCCGGCCTCGCCGTCCGTGGAGAGATCGACTCGCGCACCGCAGGCTTCGTACGTGTCGCCCGACAACCGGTTGGCCCACGGATGCAGGAACGGGATGCCGCAGGTCTTTGCGCGCTCGGCGTACGCCGCGATCCCGGCGCGAAGGTGCAGAAGCTGCTCGCCGTCGTGCACCAGCGACGTGCACAGCATGTTGAGCGTCGGCAGGAACGTCGCATCGAGCCGCCTGTCGGGCGACACGAGGGTCCGGGCCGGGAAGTCGGCTTCGCTCGCGTGAAGGATCCGCGCGGTCACTCAGCGGCAGTCGAGCGCTGCCGCCGATCCTTCGCAAACGGGCGACGAGCTTCCCGGGGTGTTCCATTCGAGGGCCCCGCATTCGTCCGTGTTCCCGAGTACGAGCGACGTGCGAACCGCCGTCGCGGAGGGCAGCGTCGCGCTGGAGTCGCTCCTCGCCTTGATCGTGACGCGCAGGCGTCCGTCTTCCGAGCTGCTGCGATCCTTGACGATGGCCTTGGTGACGCCCGCGACCGTTCCGTCGCGGTCGCTGTACTTCCATGTGGTGCCGGCCCCGTTCACGGTCCATGCGGCGCCGCCGGGGAGCAGCGCATCGAATGCGCCCGCACCGGATGTCGAATCGAGCAGGAAATGGATTCCGCTCGCCGGCGGATCGATGCCGGCCCACGGTTTCGGGATGACGACTTCCGCGGAGAACTTGACGTACAGCGGAGTCGCGCGCGCCTTGACGCGTGCGCGCTCGAGCTCGATTCCGCTTTCGCAGAGCGGCGCATTGCTGCACTGACAGCCCGTGCAGACCTGGCCGCCCGTGCAGTCGCCGTCTGACTCGCACTGCTCGCTGCCGCAGATGGCCTGATCGCCGCAGACCGGATCGGCCGCTGCGCAGATGCATCCGAGGCACGCCGTACACGGATCGGAGCACGACGGCAGACCGGGCTCGCCGCAGACCTCTCCGGCGTCGATGTTGCCGTCGTTGCAGTTCGGGAGCTGGGCTTCGTATGCACCCATGTCGTATCCGCCGCCGACCGGACGGCCGCCGCCGTCGATGTCGGTTCCCGGCGCGCCGGTCGCGGTACCCGCGTCGATCGCCGGCGACGACGGCAGCAGGTGAAAATCGCTCGCCGGATTGAAGAAATGGTCGGTGGGCGTTGCCAGGAACGAATGCGCGTCGCGCCCGGCCGCCTGCCACGTCGCCAGCGAGATCACCGTGTCGCCGCCGTCGGTGCTGAAACGGTTCATCAGCGAATTGTAGTCGGACGTGAAGCCGCTGAGGCTCGACGAATCGATCGTGATCACGCCGCGGAACGAGTGATAGTTGTACAGGATGTTGTTACGAATCGTATTGCCCGTCGATCCGCCGCTGATGTTGATGCACCAGCGTCCGTTGGACGCGTTGATGATCGTGTTGTTGATGACGAGATTGCCCGTCGCTCCGGTCGCACCGTCGATCCTGTACAGGCTGATGCCGCTTGCGTGATTGTCATACAGCAGATTGTTGCGCACGACGCTGGTGACGACGCCGTCCATGTTGATTCCAGAGCCGCCCGCGACGCCGTTGCCGTGAATCACGTTGTTCTCGACGAGCGCGTCGGAGATGGTTCCGTCGCCTCCCTGCGATTCGTCGCCGTTCATGTGGATGCCGTTGGCGTTGTTGTCGTGCGAATGGTTGCCGCGGATCACCGGCCGGTCGCCGCTGTTGGACACGTAGATTCCGTGTTCGTCGATCGAGCCGAACGTCTCGTTGTTCTCGATCAGCAGGTCGTCGACGAAACCGGTGAAGATTCCCCAGCGGCCATTGGTGCCGCACGTGCAGTTGCGCACCGTGATGTGGTGCGAGACGGCGGCGCGGATGCCGGCGCGCGTGCGGTTGCTCGACGTGAACCCGTCGATCGTGATGTACGCGGCGTTCTCGATGTTGATGCCGTCGGGCGTCTCCGGATTGTCGCTGGTGATGTGCACGTTCGGCCCGGATGCAGCGAATTCGATCGGCGAGCCGGCTGTCGCAACTATGCGGACGTCGAAGCCCGCATAGTTGCCGTCGGCTACGTGCACGGTATCGCCGGGCACGACCGTGTCGGCGGCTTTCTGCAGCGTCGCCCATGCGGCGGCGGGCGTCATGCCGTCGGCGGCGTCGTTTCCGCCTGGCGCAACGTAGCGATCGGCGGCATGCGCCGGTGGAGACAGTACAGCAGCAAGGATCGCGGCGACCGCGATCCGTTTCGAGATGACTGGCATGAGATCCCCCTCCGCGAGGACCGAGTGTGGCTCGGCGGGCGGTCTTCGCGCAAGGGCAAGTCGGGGAAGTTCCGGCACGCCGGCGCGAAAACCGGACAAGTCGCGGTTTCCCGCGTCGCGCACGGGCGGATAGCCTTACGCCGTGAGCACTGAACATGTTTTCAACGGTCGATGGCGGCCGCTGTTCGAGCGCTTTGCGCGTCTCGGCGAACGGATCCCGCTCGTGGAGCTCGCCGATCTGCCGACGCCCGTGCGGCTGCTCGCGCATCTCGGCAATGCCATCGATGTCCGCCAGCTGTGGCTGAAAGACGACGGTCTCAGCAGCGCGCACTACGGCGGAAACAAGGTTCGCAAGCTCGAGCTGCTGCTCGCCGCCGCAACAGCGCGCGGCGCCCGAACCGTGATGACGTTCGGTTACGCGGGTTCCAATCACGCAACCGCAACTGCCGTGCACGCGGCGCGGATCGGCCTCGGCAGCATCTCGATGCTGCTTCCGCAGGAGAACGCGGCGTACCTGCGAAAGAACCTTCTCGTCAGTGCGTCCGTCGGCGCCGAGATCCACGAGTATCCGTCGCAGGTCGCTCTGGCGGCGGCAGCGGCGCTGACGCTCGTGCGGCGCCGTGTTCGCGACGGCTCGATGCCGTTCGTGATTGCGCCTGGCGGATCGTCCGAGCTCGGCACGATCGGATTCGTCAACGCGGCGTTCGAGCTTGCCGCACAGGCGGGCGAAGGGCTGCTGCCGCTGCCCCGCCGCATCTACGCGGCGGCCGGAAGCCTCGGTACGGTCGTCGGGCTCGGCATCGGATTTGCTGCGCTCGCTCTGCCGGTTCGCATCATCGGCGTACGGGTCGTCGACGAGCGGTTCGTCAATCCGGCGCGCGCGCAGTCGCTGTGGCAGAAAACCGTGCGGCTTCTGCGCTCCAGCGACGCTTCGTTTCCCGAGGTCGGCAGCTTTGCCGACCATGTCGAGCTGCGCAGCGAGTTCTTCGGCGGGCTGTATGCGCGTGTCACCGAAGCCGGCGAGGAAGCCCGCGCGCTTGCGAGCGCGCACGAAGGCCTCGATCTCGACATCACGTATACGGCCAAAGCCCTCGCCTGCCTGATTGCCGACGCGCGCGCAGGGCGGATCGGCGACGATCCGGTGTTGTTCTGGAACACCGTCAGCGCAGCCCCTGCCGATTCTCTGCCCGCCGGCGCTGCGCCCGAGGATCTGCCGCGGCGGCTGCAGCGTTATTTCGACCGGACGACGGGTTCTTCCTTCGCCGCCGCGTCCGGGAAATGATCCGCGCCATGAGCAACTCCCCATTGGCCGCCTGGCACGAGCTCGTAAAAACGAAGAACAGCGACGGGATCCTTCCGCTGCTTGCCGACGACGTCGTATTCTTCTCTCCGATCGTACACACGCCGCAGGCAGGCCAGGCGTTGACGCTCCTGTACCTGACCGCCGCTGTCCATGCGTTCGGCAACGATACGTTCCGCTACGTTCGCGAAATCGTCGGCAACCGCGACGCCGTTCTCGAATTCGAGGTGACCGTCGACGGCATCCGCGTAAACGGCGTCGACATGATCCGCTGGAACGACGACGGCAGGATCGTCGAGTTCAAGGTGATGCTGCGTCCGCTGAAGGCGATCAACCTGATGCACCAGAAGATGGCGGCCATGCTCGAACAGCTCGGCTGAGCGTTCGCATCGGGGCCGGCGGTCGGTTTGCATCTGCGGTGCCGTCACCGCACCGGTTGCCTGCCGGAATCCACCTTTCGGATCAGCTTCTCGACGCGCTCTTCCACTTCGTGAATTTCATGACTGCCGAGGCCGAGCTGAATGCGGTTGCCGCGCCGTGCGAAGCCGTCCTCGATCTCCGGCTCGAAAGGTGCTTCGGGCGCAACGACGTGCAGCATGCCGGCGTTGTCGACCTCGAGCTCGGCGACGACGGCCAGCGCGCGGATCGTCTTCTTGTCCACCTTGCGCAGGCGATCGACTGTCTCGCGGCGAAGCCATGGCACACGGATCCGGAACCAGTTGTTCACGTTCAGGTTCCACGGAAGCAGGTCGAACGCCATGCCGTTGTCGACCGCATACGAGCGCGGGTCGCTCGCGTCGGTGGACACCAGGATGTTTCCCTGATGACCGTCGCGATGACCGATCACATAGGTCAGTACGTTCAGATCGGCCAGGTAGCGGGCGTAAAGCGGATCACTGCGGAAGCGCTTCTTGTCGTACGCGTCTTTCGGCGCCGTCACGTCCTCGAGCCAGACGGCGACGGTGCCGAGCACGCAAGACGAGCCCGCAAGCGTCGGCTTCGAATCGGCTTGAAAGGAACGGATCTTCTCCAGCGCAAAGCAGCGGGGCTCGATCGTCGGAACCACATAGTCGTTTTCATCGAAGAGCCATCGCTGGATTTCGTAAGTGGCGAGCTCTCTGCGCGGCGAATTGTTCCAGCCGTCGGCGGTTTCCGGCGGGGCAGACTTCCACTTCGCCTGCAGCGTCTTGCCGTCGGAAAAAGCGATCGCGAGCTTCCAGGCGCCGGTCACGCCGCTGCCGGCAGGCTTGGCCTCGCGGATTTCGATGTCCTGCTCGCCGAGGCGTTTTTCGAGCTCGGCCGGCGCCATCGGCCAGTTGCGCGGAAGTCCCGCGGCATTCGTCGAGCCCGCGATCGCCAGACACAAAAGAGCGCCTGCAGAAACGAAAGATGCCGGTCGCGCGTTCCGCGCACGGCGCGCCTTGGTGTTGGGAACGATTGCCCGGTAGTCCGCCATGGCACGACGATGACAGACGTCGCGCCTGCCAGCAGCAACCATTGCTTCGGCGCTGTCGGGTGCTGCCATATTTCACCCTGAAGGAGTCGCCCCGTGATCGAAGTCGGAAAGAAAGCCCCCGCGTTCGCACTGAAAGACCAGGATGGCCAGACCCGCCGCCTGTCGGATTACGCCGGGCAATGGGTCGTTCTTTATTTCTATCCGAAGGACGACACGCCCGGCTGCACGATCCAGGCGTGCGAGTTCACGGCCGGCATTCGCCAGTTCGGCAAGCTCGATGCGGTCGTGCTCGGCTGCAGCGGCGACAGTGAGGAAAGCCATCGCAAGTTCATCGCGAAGCACAAGCTCAAGATCACGCTGCTGTCGGATCCTGCGCACCAGACGATGGAGAAGTACGGCGCGTGGGGCGAGAAGAACATGTACGGGAAGAAGACGATCGGCGTGATCCGATCGACCGTGCTGATCGATCCGGCCGGCAAGGTCGTGCGTCACTGGAAGAAGGTGCAGGCCAAGGGGCACGCCGAGTCGGTGCAGACTGCGATCGGGGAAGCGCAGGCCTGACGCTGTCCGATACGACGAGGGCCGCGGCGGACTACTTCTTGTGTTCGAACTCGGCCGCGAGCGCGACGGCGCTGTCGAGCGCGCCCTTCGTGAAGACCAGCACCTGCTCGAAGCTTTCATCGGTCAGCTCGCGCGCTTCGTCGTTGCCGCGCAGTAGGTTCACGAACAGGCGCTCGCGCTCGATCTGCAGCGGCAGGCGCCCGGCCCCCCAGTCTTCGAGAAACTTCGCGACCGCGGGGTTGCTTGTCCGGGTAAGCTTGAGGATCGTCGGCAGAGGATCGTTGCGTGCGACGATGGCCGAGATGCGAAGCACCAGATCAAACGAAAGCGTCTGCGCTCCCGCTTCGACGGCTTCGAGATAGGACGAATCGCGCAGCTCGAGAGCGCGCGCGAGATCGGAGATCGTAAGACCCGCCAGCTCACGAAGCTCGCGAACGTAGTTGCCGGCTTCGCGAGCGAGCTTCCCCGGATGCGCCGGCCCCTGCAGAAGCGGCCGAAGCTTGAGCGGATCGCCGGTCACTTTGAGGAAGAAGTCGATTGCGCTGCCGGCCGCATCTCCGGTCATTGCCGCCAGACCCGACAGCATCGTCAACTCACCGGAGGCAGCCGGATCGGGTTTCTTGTGGCGCGGCCGCTTGCGGCGCGCGCCCTTCGCGTGGTCCTTGCTCATCCGGCGGGGAGCGTTTCAGATTGCGCGATGACACGCCAGCGTGACGCGGCCGCTCCTGCCCATCCCTCCCGAAACTGGTAGAGATGACGCTCGCCACGCGGGATGCGCCGGACCGACGAAAAAGCCGGCTGCCACTTTACGCCCTGAAGCGCGACGCATCGTCGTCGCCTCGCGCAATCGCCGGCAGGCGATGGGGATGCATATGCAAAACACAATCGCCGTCCACGCCGTTTCGTTGTCGCTGCTGCTGCAGGCGAGCATCGCTGCTGCGGTGACGACTGTTCCCGGGTCCTCCAATCCAAACCTCGCAGGTCGCGCCGACGGCTACGCATGCTGCGGCGGCGACTCGGTGCCACAGTCCTCTCCGGCCGCGGTCACCGAAACCGACTTCTCGCCATGCGACGTGCTCAACTTCTCCGCCACGGGAAAGGTAAACTTCGCCGGAGTCCCGGTGACCGGCAACAATCCGGACGGCGAGGGCGCATTCAGCCTGTTGAACTACAACGATGGGATTGCGCCGGCCCTGAACGTCCGTGTGGATGCCCTGGTCGGAGTCTTTCTCGGTCCGGATTCGCCGACCGGATCGCCGACACCCACGCCGATCAGCTTTCAGTCCGGACTGGGCTTTGCATGGTTGGCTCCCGGGATCGGCCAGATGTTCTTCGTCGGTGACGGCCTCACATCCGACAGCAACGCGGGCCTGTTCAACGGCGAGCAGCAGTCGTTCATCGTTCCCGCCGGCGCCACGCGGCTCTTTCTCGGCACGGTCGACGGCGAGGGCTGGTACAACAATTCGGGAAGTTTCTCCGTCGACGTTTCGATCTCGGACAAGCCGTTCGACGAGTGCGGCGATCCTGCGAAACCCGCGGGAATAACCGCAAGCGACGCACTGGTCGCGCTGCGTACTGCGGTTGGAACCGGAAGCTGCCTGGTTTGCACGTGCGACGTCGATGCGTCGGGCGGCATCGTCGCGAGCGACGCGCTGGCCGTGCTGCGGCACGCGGTCGGACTCAACGTGCAGCTTGTGTGTCAGCCCTGCTGCTAGACGCTGCCGGTGCGCCGTCGAAGTGATCCGGCGGATGGGGCGAAAGAGCGCTATTTCAATACCGGCTCTTCACGTCGATCAGGAACAAGCGGGGCAGTTCAAAGTCACCTCGTTACCCACCGCGTAACGCAGCACCGACAGCGCGTCGTTCGTGGTCGCTCCATTGACGCCGTCAGCGTCGCACCGGCACGGATCGCAGCTCTGGATGGCGACCGCGGTGCGCAGCACGAACAGCGCATCGGCTACCGTGACCAGATGAAACGGCTCGGCCGGATCCGCACATTGTCCGGCCGGCGAGATTCCGATCGGATAGAAGAACGGGTCATCCAGGTTGGCGGTGATTTTCGCACTGGGGCCGCCGCCGGTCTTGGTTGCACGCAGCTCGATGCGCGCTGCAACTGCGTCGAGCGGCGACGTCGCGGAACCACCCGTCAGTTTCCACTGCGTTGCGCTTGTTGCGGACGTGCTCGGCGGAATTCCCGGGAGCTCGTTCTCGCATCCGGCATCGCTCGTCCACACGACGACGAGGCCGGCCCGGCCCCCGGCATTGTTCGGAATGTCGAGCAGCACATCGACGCCGTATTCGTACGTGTCGCCGCCGTCGACCGCAATGCACTGGCTGATTGCCGCCGTCGTGACGCTGTCGAGCTCGAACTGGACAGAGCCGGAGATTTCCGATCCGTCGGAGTCCTCCGGCGACCAGCTTGCGGCAGGTGACAAATCCCATCCTCGCAGGTCCTGATCGAAGTAAGAGTTGGTGAATGCGTAAGACGTCGAAGCCAACACGGCCGGGGCGACGACGGACAACGTGAAAAGCGACACCCGCGTAGTCACCATGACGAACCCTCCTGATGGAAGTGCCCGGATTCTAGCTGCGCGAAAAATTTCCGACGAGAGAAACGGATCCGAATCCGCGCCAGGTGAGGGCTGTGGTTTACCCGGAATGGACCGGGTCGTTGTCGCGGTTCTGCGACGACGCAGCGCTGTACGTCAGATCGCGCGACGCCGCGCCAGCGTGGACGAAATCAGGCGACGCAGCGGGCCGGCTTCGCGGCGCTGGCGCGCGGCCGCGATCGACTCGAGGATGGCCGGGACGGCCCTGCGTGCCGCTTCGCGGCCGCACTCGATCGCCTCGGCTCCGCGCAGCAGCTCGAACACGCCGATGTGCTCGGAGCGCGGCGCGATGAATGCGTCGGGCGGATCGACGCGCAGCCGTGCTTCGGCAATATGGGACTGCACGACGGCGCTGCCCTTCGCCAGCACGTCGAGCACTCCGAGCTGGACGGACGGGTTTGCGGCATCCGTCGGCGGGGCGCAGGCCGCGTCCGCGGCTTCGGCCACGTCGGTGCCGGCGTCGAAAAGGTCGTTGGTGAATTCTTCGATGAAACTTCCGATGCGCAGGATGCTCGCTGCAATCACGTAGTCGGCGCCCATCGCGCGCGCGACACTGACCGGAATCGGGTTGACGAGACCGCCGTCGACGAGCACGCGGCCGTGCGTGGTCTGCGGACGGAACACGCCTGGGATCGCGATGCTGGCGCGTACGGCGTCAGCCGTCGGCCCATTGTCGAGCACGACCTCTTCGCCGGTATCGAGATCGGTGGCGACCGCAGCGAAACGCATCGGCAGCGCTTCGATCGTCTCGCCGAAAAACGGCGTGACGAGGTCCATTCCGCGGCGGCCGTCCATGAGACCGCCGCGCTTCCACGTCGGATCGAACAGCTTGTAGAAACGGCTGCGCGTCAGCGACGACATCGCCTCGCTCAGCTCGTTGAGGTGGCCCGATGCGAACGCCGCGCCGACGATCGCGCCGGCACTGGTGCCGGCCACGCAATGGACAGGGATCCCGGCAGCCGCCAGCTCCTGGATCACGCCGATGGCCGAAAGCGCGGCTGCGCCTCCACCTCCGAGTGCCAGACCGATGTGAAGATCCTCGCTCACAACTACAACCCTAGACACAAAACGAGGAAGGCGGCGATTCCTTTCGGGACCGCCGCCTTCGAAAATGCCCGACCGGGCGAACGGGCTTTCAATCCGTACAGCGGGCGCTGACGGTCAGTGCTGGATCTCGATCTTCTTGGCGCCCATCTTCTCCGGCGCCTTCATCGTGATTTCGAGCACTCCATCCTTGCACTGGGCCTTGACGGTCGATGGATCGACGTCCCACGGCAGCGAGATCGAGCGTTCGAACGCGCCGTAGACGACTTCGCGGTAGGTGCGTCCGTTCTCTGCGTTCTCGCTGGAGTCGCGCCGTTCACCCCGAACGGTGAGGCGGTCGCCCTCGACCGAAATATCCAGGGCTTCGCGAGCGATGCCCGGAACATCGAGCCGTACGACGAGCTCTCCTTCGCGCAGGAAAGACTCCAGAGGGGGAACCCACCGTCCGGTAGACACGCCCGGAAGCCACTCGTTGTCGTTACCGAAAAAACGGCCCAGCAGGCTGTCGAACTCGCGATGCAGCGGCGACAGGTCACGGGCCGGGGGTCTCAGGGTAATCGCTCTCATTTCGAAAGATACCTCCGTAAAAGAAGTTTTGCCGTTGGCCCTTTCGAAATAATCACCGCCACTTTCGGCGCAATATGGTCCCTCGAATTTTTTGAGCCGGGTTTTGAGCGGGCAGTCGATGCGCCTCCGGCGACCTCACGGAACGAGCTCGCACGACATCCGCGAGTCCGCGCCGGTGCACTCGAGCGATCCCGCGAAGACGTCGTCGCCGATCGTCAGCGTGACCGTTGCGGCGCCGGCTGCCACATCCGCGAGCGCCGCACCGCGGGCTTTCAGGCCCATCTTGAATGCGTCGTCCGCGCTGCCCTTGAGCTGCGCCTTGGTTATGCCGTCGACCGCCGCGCTCCGGTCGACGTAGCGGAACGACGGCGTCGCGCGCAGCAGATCGGTCATCCTCGATGCCAGCGACGCGGTGTAACCGCCGCTCCCGGCCTGCGTGATCGCAAGCGTGACCGTTTCGACGTCGGGTGCGATCGCAGCGCCCGCCGGAAGATCGAACGCGAGCTTGATGCCGACCTTGTCGTCCTCGTCGCCGGAGCCGGCCTTCACGCGGATGCTCGCGCGTGCGAGGGCGCTCGACGACGGCCCAGGCGTGGCCGGAAGCGCGCACTCGTCGCATCCGGCCGAAAGCGGATCGAGGATGCAGGTGCCGTCGCAGCAGTCGCCGATGCCGTCGTGGTCGCTGTCGACCTGGCTCGGGTTGATCACGCGCGGGCAGTTGTCGTCGCACCCCGCGACGGCGCCGTCACACGACCGATCCCCGGACACACCGCTTGCATTGCCGTCGTCGGCAATGCTGTCGCCGTCGGAGTCGGCGTCCGCGCCTATGGCAATGGCGACGGTCTGCGCCACCGAGCCGCCGACGGAAACCACCAGACGCGCGCTTCCGCTTCCGGCATCGTCGATCACAACCACAGCGCCTGCCGCACTCGTGAGCGACAACGACTCGGTCTTTCCGTTTCCGTCGGTGTTCGGCGAGACGATCGTGGCCGCGCCGCCGAGCGCGAGCGTGACGGAAAGCGCGGACGGCGGATCCGCCACGTTCGAGAACAGGTCGACCGGAAGGATCCGCAGCGAAGTCTGTGAGGTGGCGCCGTCGGCGGGGATCACGATGCGCTCGGCCGGCAGCACGAGCGTGCGCCCGGCGCCCGCGGCCGGTGCAACGCGAAGCCGCGGCCGCGCGCGCGCGACAAACGTTGACGCAGAAGCTTCGGTGAACGCGCGCGCGGAAACGGCGCTTCCACTGACGACGCGGACCTGGTCGGTGGTCGGCTCGCTTCCGCTGACCGAAAGCGCGAACGGCGTGCCGAGCACCGGATCTCCAGGTGCAGGCAGGTAGTTGCGCTCGATGTCCCATTCGAGCTGGCTCGGGGTCGCCGGATCCGGCGCCGGTGCAGCACCGCCGCCGAGAAGATCCTTCGGATCGAGCGGCGGAAACAGAGGCCAGCGGGTCAGGATGAAAGGGCCATCGGTGAAGAGCTTGTTCGCATCGGTTCCGGTCCACGCGCCGGCAACCAGTGCGACGTCGAGCCCGCCGATCGAAGCCGGAGCGGCGATCTCGACGCCGACGCTGTCGAAGAAGCGTCCGTTGTCGAGCGAGCCCATCTGGCGGCCGGCGTACGCGGTGGCTTCCTGCAACTCGAGCGCGTTGTCGGCGCTTCCGTCGGCATTGGTCGGGCCGATGATGCCGTCGCCGTCCAGGTCGGCGAACGCATAGACGGTCGCAGGCCTCAGGTCGAGATCACTCGCCGTGACGACGTTGCCGTACGGCGGCGATCCGGTGCCGTCACTCGCCATCACCGTGAACGAAGCTTCGCCGCCGTCGCCGATGGTGCCGCCGCCTGCGACGACGGTCGTGATGGCCGGACCGCCGGCGGCGCGCGAAGGCGGAGGAATCGATGACGACAGCACAGCGGCGGCGCGCACGACGAGATCGACGTCGCCCGTGATGCCGGTGTTGATCACGTCGTCGGATGTTCCGAAGCGCTTGTCGCCGCCGGGCAGAAGCAGCGGCATTCCGGGAAAGATCGGGTACGCCTTGCCGGTCGAAGGATCGACCGGATCACCGCTCAGCACCTGCTGCGCGAACGACGCGGCCGGCGGAACCGCGGCGGAGAGCGCGAGAAGAGCGAGGAACGCGAGAGCGCCGCTACGTCTCATGCCCCGCCCTCCGAAGACGACTGCGCGGTGTTGCTGAGAAAGGTGCCTTCGCCCGGCAGCGTCACGTAGGCGACGACGCTCAGGTCCCCGGGGGCAAAGATCGCCGGAAGCGACAGCGTCATCTCATGCAGCGCAAGACGCGTGATCGACGCGCCGGCATCGGGCGATCCGGCCGATTCGAGCGCCGCGATCTCGCCGAGGCTGAGCCCGTCGGCAAGGCCTGCGAACGTTCCGGAGACCGCCTGCTCGCCGAAGCGATAGCGCACGAACGACGAGCCCTGGCTGACGACGATGCTGAGCGGATAGTCGATCTGCAGCGCGTCGTCGAAGCCCCAGCTCCCGAGGAGGTCGACGACGCGGGACGGCGATCCGCCGGATGCCGAAGCCTGGCCTATGACCAGCACCGGATCGGTGGACCCCGCACGCACGAACGTCGCGATCGTCAGAAGAGCCAGTGCGCTCCCCACAATCGCGACGGATTTTGTCATCGACAGGAATCTACGGGTTTCGATCACGACGTTCGCCCCCAGAACTTGTGGTATCAGCATCGTTTGCCCAAAGGCCATCCACAGACTTCCGTAACCAAGCAATTTGCGCGCCCGTTCGGCGCGGTAGGTTACGCAAAAGCGCCGTGCGGCGCGCGGGTAAGGAGCGCCGCGCGGCGCGTGGCTCAGGGAGCGCCGCGCGTCGCATCGGTTGCGGCGCGCGGCGCTTGCCGTTTGAGCGGAGCGTTACCTGACGGCGCAGGCGACGGATCCTTCAATAATTACGTTGCCGTCCGCGTCGAGGATCTGCGCGCTGATCGACGGAGGGGCTCCGGTAAGGAAATCGTCCGCGATCGCGACGTCGCCGGCCGCGATGTCGCCGGCGTCGCTGTCGAAATCGAATTCGACTTCTCCGCCCGACGTGGCCGCTGCTGCAGTCACGACCTCATTTGCTCCGGAGACTACACGAGCCGTGTACGAACCGGTGCGCAGGCCACGACCATCGACCGAAGCGCGCGAGCGGTCCGATCGCTTTTCGCATTCGAGCCGGAGCTCCTCGCTGCCGGTCGGAATCACCACGCCCGTGCATGCATCGATGCTGCAGATGCCGGCGCCGATGTCGACGCCGCCGCGAGCCGCGCACTCCGACGGCAGGCGATCTTCGCACTCACTGCCGCTGTCGTCCGGCTCGCAGCAGCGCGTGTCGTCGTCGACCGGAGGGATCGCCGCGCACGGATTGTCGGTGCACGACGTGGCCGCCACGACGATGCCGCCCTGAGCGCTGCATTCCTCGACCGAGCGGTCTTCGCATTCGGGGCCGCTGTCGTCGGGCACGCAGCAGATCACGTCGTCGTCGGGTGCGGGCGTCGTCGTGTCGCACGGATTCGGCATGCAGGTCTCAGCGGTCGAAACCGTTCCGCCTTCGGCGAGACATTCGTCGGCCGTGCGATCTTCGCATTCGGGGCCGTCGTCGTCCGCAACGCAGCAGACGATCTTCGAGTCGTCCGACGCATTGCCGCCGGCGGGAATGTCGCCGGCGAGGACATCCTCTCCCGCCGCGTTGCGGATGATCAGGATCGAGCCGCGCGGATCGAAGCCGAGCAGAAGGTCGCTCGAGGAGCGCGGCTGGCTGCGGAGCCTCGTACGGATGCGGCCGTTGTCGTCGGCGACGAGCTCGGCGATCAGCACGTCACTCACGACCGCCTGGTAGGTCGCACCGGCGTCGAGTCCGCTCGCGCGCAGGTCGAAGCGGCCGTCGTCGGCGCTGCGGATGCGAAGCTTCACGCGTCCCGCGGCGTCCGCGGCCACGCCGGTCGAAACGAGGGTGACGTCGGCGCCGCCTCCGTGCTGATGCGCAACCGCATCGGCGGGGACGATGGCAGTGCCGGCCAGCGTGGCGAGCAGCGCGAAGGAAAGAGTTGCGGCAGGGTTTTTCATTGCGGTCTCCTTTCCCGGAGGCAGTTCGCTCGCTCCGGAGATGACCCGGATTGAGCAAGGCCTGTGCCGGACCCGTTTCCGCAGAAAACCAGCGGAATTCGCCGGCTGCCGGGTGGATTCGCGCGGGGCAGTTCGCCCGGCCGCAGCGGTGCGGGCGACTTCGCCCGGAGCGCTGTCTCGGCTAAGCACGCGGCGTGGCCGATATCCTGATCGTGGAGGACGAAGAGGTCCTGCGCCTGACGATCGCGCGCAATCTTCGTGGCGCCGGCCATTCGACGCGCGTTGCCGAGAGCGCCGAGGACGGCCTGGCCATGATCGCAGAGGGACCGCCCGACCTGGTGCTGACCGACCAGCGGCTGCCGGGAAAGTCCGGGCACGAGCTGCTGCTGGCCGTGCGAGCCGAGCATCCGGACATTCCGATCGTGATCCTGACCGCACATGCAACGATCGAGGACGCGGTCTACGCCATGCGCGACGGCGCGGCCGATTACCTGCGCAAGCCGGTCGATCTCGCGGAGCTGCAGCTCGTCATCGAGCGCTGCCTTCGCGGCAAGAGCCTGCGCCTCGAGCTCGACTACTATCGTGCGCGCGACGTCGGCGACTCGGTCAGCGAAAGCATTCTCGGAAAGTCCGAAGCGGTCGACCGCCTGCGCGGCGTCATCCAGCGCGTGGCGGGGCTGCAGAAAGAAGGCGGCGTCGGACCGACCGTGCTGCTGACGGGTGAGACCGGTACCGGCAAGGGTCTCGTCGCCCGTGCGATTCACCGCGCATCGCTGCGCGCGAGCGCACCGCTGATCGAGGTCAACTGCACGGCGATTCCCGAGGATCTGCTGGAGGCCGAGCTGTTCGGTTATGAGCGCGGCGCGTTCACCGGTGCGGTCGCCGCCAAACCCGGCCTGCTCGAAGCGGCAGAGTCCGGGACGTTGTTCTTCGACGAGATCGGCCACATGAGCCTCGCGCTGCAGGCCAAGCTGCTCAAGGTCATCGAAGACCGCACGGTTCGCCGTCTCGGCAGCACGCGCGAACGCCCGGTGCGATGCTCGTTCATCACCGCGACGCACATGGACCTCGAAAAGCTCGTCGCGGACGGCCGTTTTCGCGAAGATCTGTACCACCGCATCCATGTGGTCGAGGTGACGATGCCGCCGCTGCGCGAGCGCGACGGCGACGTGCTGATGCTGGCGTCGCACTTCCTTGCGCGCCATGCGCGCGATTACGGCATTCCTGCGCCGCGGCTGACGGACGCCGCGCTGCGCGCGCTTCGCGCGCATGCATGGCCGGGCAACATCCGCGAGCTCAGCCATACGCTCGAGCGCGCGGTCGTGCTCGCGACGGGAAACACCATCGACGCCGGCGATCTTGGGCTCCGCGCGCAGATTCATCCCGCAGCGTCCACAGCCACTGCCGCGACATCCGCCGCTGCCTCTGCGCAGCCGGCCGCCGAAAAATCGTCCGCGATGGTTCAGGTCGCCACGGGATCGGCGGTGTCGGTCGATTTCACGGCCGGACCGGTTTCGATGGAAACCGTCGAGCGCGAGATGCTGTTTGCCGCGCTCGAAAAAGCCGGCGGCAGCAAGACCGAAGCCGGCCGCCTGCTCGGCATGTCGCGCGACATGTTCCGCTACCGCCTGTCCAAATACGAAGGCTGATCGCGGTCGGGTACCGTGACGCGGAAGCACGCCCCGGGGTGATCCGAGTCGACCACTTCGATGGTCGCGTGATGCGCGTCGGCGATGCGCTTGACGGTGGCGAGCCCTATGCCGGTGCCTTTCGCCTTGGTCGTGAAGAACATCCGGAACATGCGCTCGCGGCGGTCGGGCGGAATGCCCGGGCCTTGGTCGCGGACTTCGAGATACGACGCATGCCCGTTGCGCGAAGCCGATACGGTGACCGTCGCGCCGTCCGGGCTCGCATCGACGGCGTTGGCAATGAGCTCGACGGTGAGCTGCTCGAACAGCTCCGGATCGACGAACGCGCGCGAATCGGTGGAAACCCGACTGTCGTCGATCGTGATGCGGCGCTGCTGCGCACGTCCGCGCACCTGTTCGGCCGCGCGCCGGGCAATCTCCCCGAGCGCCGTCACGCTCGGATTGACGTGGAACGGCCTGGCGAAGTCGAGCAGCGAATCGATGCGCGAGCTCAGGCGATCGGTCTCGCGCACGAACGCGTCGACCAGCTCGGTGACCGGATGGTCGGCAAGCTCGATCGATGCCTGCTGGGCCGTCGCGCGCATCCCCGCGAGCGGATTGCGGATCGTGTGCGCGACGGCGCCGGCGATCTCGCCGATCGCCGCAAGCCGCTCCTTGACGATGAGCTCGTCCTGGGCTTCGCGAAGCTCGGTCAGCGCATGGCCGAGCTCCACGTTCTTGCCCTCGAGATCGCGGTTGAGCGTGTCGATGACCTGGTACGACTCGGCGTTGCGCATCGCGACCGCGAGCTGGCCCGCGATCGTGCGCAGCAGATCGATGTCTTCGCGCGTGTAGGCTGCACCCGAGCGGCGCGGTCCGATCGCCAGCAGACCGGTCGCCTTTCCTTCGAGCGCAAGGCCGAACGCGACCGCCGCTCCGCATGCATCGAGCGCCGCGGCATCGGGGTCATGGTCGGTGATCGCCTCGCGAGCCGCGGCCACGCGCGCAAGCGCGGCAAGCTCCGGAGCCTCGGGGCCGTCGCGATGGACGTCGATGGTCGCATTGGCACCCGGTGCATGCAGCAGCCCGCCTCGCAGCCTCGGGGCGTCGCTGCCTGCGATCGTGTAGATGCACGCGAACGTCGGCTGCACCGAATCGTCGACGAGGCCGAGCACGCTGGTGACGAGCTGGTCGAGGTCGAGGATCGTCGAGAACGCGCGGACCGCCGAGCGCACCACGTCGCGGTAGACCCAGCGCCTGCGGTCGTAGAGCCGGTTGACGGTTTCCTGCAGGCGGCGCCGGCTCGGATCGAACAGCACGAGCAGCGTGACGATCACCGTGCCTTCGGCAAGACGCGAGGCCACCGGCGACGCGTTCTCGAACATCGCATCGAACAGGTTGATGGCGATCGAATAGACGCCGAAGACCGCGGTGCTCAGCGTCGCATAGACGATGGTGCGCTTGACCACCGTGTCGATGTCGAACAGGTCGTAGCGCGCGACCGCATATCCGATGCCGATCGGGAACAGCACGAACGGCAGTGCAAGGAAGTTGAGCGGCACGGAAAAGCCGCCCGCGTAGGCCGCGAACAAAAAGACCATGGTCGGGAGAAATCCGCCGATGCTTGCGAGCAGGACGACCTGGCAGCGCCGCCGCACTGCTTCGCTGCGACCACGCACGTAGTGGCGCGCGAAGAATGCGAACGCGGCCAGCGCACCCGCGGCCATGGCCAGGTGCAGCGCGCGATCGAGCGCGAGCAGCGCATCCCTGTTGGTGTAGAAGAACGCGTTCGACAGCAGCCCGAACGACAGCGACGCGGCCAGCGCCGCGCCGAGAAGGGCGTTCTCGAGCCGTCCGATGCGGCGCTCGACCGGGAAGCGGCTGACCATGAACATCGTCGCCGTCGGCGTGAGCCCGGCAAAGAAGAAGTACAGCTCGCGGAAACGGTAGGGCCCGAACAGATCGATCGACGTCGCCAGGAAAAGCGATTGCACGAGCGCAAAGAGGCCGACTGCTCGCGCGCCCGGATCGCCGGAGCCGACGTAGAACATCACGATCGCGAGCAGCAGCAGCACGACCGCATCGAACAGGTAGATGCCGGTGCTGACAGCGAAATGCCGGGTGCTGAAGCGCTCGCTCGGTACCTCGATGTCGCGCAATGTGCCTTCGTGGCGGATCGAGTAGCGGACGGGCCGCCCGAGCGGTTGTGATCCGGCTGCATCGTCGATCTGGCCGACCGACGTGAGCGGCGCGCCTTCGACGCCTTCGATCCACGAATAATACGGGAGCCCCGAAGCCGCGCCCGACCAGGCAGGCGTTCCCACGGCCGGAACGAAACCGTTCTGCCAGACGAAGAAGCCGGGAAACGGCGCACCGATGCGCGCGAACGCGGAGTAGCCGCAGGTCGCGACGATGACCGCCGCCACGCCCGCAAGCGCTGCGCTCGTCCATCGGACGGTCGTCGTTGCGCCATGGTCGGGTGTTGTCATCCCTCGTTCCTGCGAATAGTCGGGGCCACGTGGGCCTCCCGGAGCTTTCGCACCCTGCGACGGTCGTGCAAGGTTCGCACCAAGGCAAGCCCGTTCGCCTGTGGGCAGCGGTGGTCATGAGCGCGCTGCTGTATGCGGCTGCGCATCCGCCGTGGTCGCTCTGGCCGCTCGCGCTGGTTGCCGTCTCGCCGGTTTCCGCCGTGCTGCTCGACGGAAGGTCGCGCGTATCTTCGGCGCGGGCGGCTGCGGCCGGCCTGCTTTTCGGAGGCCTCGCGACGTATCTGATCGTCGGTCACTGGACGTGGCAGGCCGCGTCGCGGTTTTTCCCGGACGCGCCGCTGGTCGCAATTGCGCTTACGGCGGCGATGCCGATCGTCGCGTCGGCGGTTGCGCTGTACTACGCGCTCGCGTTCGTGCTGATCGCTCGGCTCGCGCGCCGCGGCGCGGCCGCTGGAGTAATCGGCAGCGCCGCGCTGTGGGCGGCGGCCGAGCTCGCGCGCTCGTCGCTCGGCTACGGCAACCCGTGGGGTTCGTTCGCGTCGGCCATGATCGCTGCCGACAGCGCACTGTCGGGCTTTCGTCCGCAGACGCCGGTCGCGGACATTTTGTCCGTGGGCGGCGCGCCGGCCGTTGCGCTCGCGGCGAGCGCAATCGGCGCATCGCTCGGCCTGGCCTGGATCGAGCGGCGGAATGCGGTTCGGCGAGGGCAGGCGATTGCGGCGGGCGCATTGGTCGCGGCGACGCTCGTTGCGGCGGGTCACTTCGGCGCGACGCTGGCACCGCTTCGCGACAGCACGTCGATGCCGCAGCAGCCGCTGCGCGTCGCGCTGGTGCAGGCCGGCATCGGCAAGAACCAGCTGTGGGAAAGCGGCGGCGCGGCCGAATCTCTCGCCCGACACGTCGAGATCACGCGGTCGTTCGAGACACGCGGCGCAGATCTGGTCGTCTGGTCCGAGAATGCGCTTCCGTTTCTGCTCGATGCCAACCCCGACAAGCAGGCCGAGCTGCGTGCGCTCGCTCGCGAGCGCGAAACATCGCTTCTGGTCGGGGGCTCGCGGTCGGAGAAAGGCCCGCGCGGCACCACGAGCGTGTTCAACTCGGCGTTTCTTTTCCCCGCCGACGGCGGCGAGCCGATGGTCTACGACAAGCGCATCCTGCTGCCGCTGGTCGAGCACGTCCCGGGATGGGCCGCGATGCTGCGGGCGTCGCCGTGGCAGGGCGCGTTTGCCGTAGGTCTGAGTCCCGGCCTCTTCAACGTGAAGGGATGGCGCGTGGCTCCGCTTCTGTGCCTGGAAGCGCTCTATCCCGGCGAAGCGGCAGCGCGCGTCGAGGACGGAGCCGACCTGCTCGTCAATCTGTCGAACGATTCGTGGTTCGACGACGGCGCCGGGCCCGAGCAGCACTTCCAGCATGCGACGCTGCGCGCGGCCGAGACGCGGCGTCCGCTGGTTCGCGTTGCGACCACCGGCGTTTCTGCGCTCGTTCGCGAGGACGGCCTGGTTTCGTGGCGGCTGCCGACGCGAACCACGTCGGTCGCGCTGCTCGACGTAGTGCCGCCCGCGCACGACTCGCTTTTCGTACGCGGAGGACGCGTCGGATTTTCGCTGCTGGTCGTCGCGATTGCCGCCGCGGCCGCGGTACTGCCGTCACGCACAGGAGGAATCGATGAGTGAGCTTTCTGAACATCCGAATGCCGAACATCCCAACGCCGCGCTGGTCCGCGATCTGTTCCGTGCGTTTCGCGAGAGCGACCTCGCGGCGATCGAGCGCGCGGTCCCGGAGCACGCCGTCTGGGAGTTCCCGGGACGGCGCGGAAAGATCGCGGGCCGGCACGAAGGCCGCGCCGGCATCCTCGGATTCCTGATGAACGTGATGTCGCTGACCGACGGAACCTTCCATCTCGACCTCGAGGACGTCGTAGCCGGCGATCGCCATGCAGTGGCGCTTTTTCGCGGCCACGGCCGGCGCGGGGACAAGGTGCTCGACAACCCGACATGCCTTCGCATGCGCATCGAGAACGGCCAGATCGTCGAGCTGCGCGAGTTCGTCTGGGATCTGTTCGCCGTCGACGATTTCTGGAGCTGACGGATTCGCTCAGCGGGTCTCCGTGCTGCGGACGATGCGCAGGATCTCGTCTGCTTCCGGCAGCTCGTTGGCGCTTGCGGGCACGTGTTTCCACACGACGGTTCCACTTCGATCGATGAGGAACGCTCCGGCCTTCTGCCAGCGGGTTCCGGATGCCGTCCGGTTCCGGATTCCGTCGCGTCGCAGCGCCATCGCGCCGCCAAGCGACGCACGGCCGAGAAAATGCGAAATTCCCGAATAGCCGAGGCCGCACTGGCCGTACAGCGTCCGCTCCGGATCATCGATCCAGCGCGCGCGTCCAGCGCCGCCGATCTCCGCCAGCCACTCCCGCGTCACCCGTGCATCGCCGTGACCGACGAAGATCACGTCGACCCGCTCATCGCGTGCGGCCAGATCGCGCAGCGACCGCACGGTTTTTTCGGCGAACGGGCAGCCAGTGTGTCGCAGGAAGACTATGCAGCGCAGCGGCTGCTCGCCTGGGACGATGGATGCGATCGGGAGTTGTTGGCCGATGCGCGGCTCGGCGCCGATGCGTTGCTGGCGGGGTTTTCGAAGCCCGATGATCGCCACGTTCCATCCCTGACCGGCGCGAGGCGCTCAGTCAAAGCGATTGTTCATCGGCGATTCGTCTTCGTCGCAGACTCTTCATGGACCAGCTTCGCGGCGCGCGATGCGCCGCGAAGCACCGCATTACAAAATGGCGATCCGTTACGCGCCCTGCTTCGAGTGGTGATGCACTGACGAGACGCTGGCCTTCTTGCCGGTACGGTGGTTGCTCGCCGATGCACCGGCGGCGGCCGCGAGTTTCTGCGAATCGCTCAGGTGTTCCTCGACGACTTTCAGCGTCTTCTGCGCGAAAGCCTTGACCTCGGCATCCTGGCCGCTCTTGCTCTCGTCCTTGAACAGCGTCTGCATCTCCTTGTGCGCGTTCACGCCGGCTTCGCGGATGTACGTCTTGTCGAAGTCGGTGCCCGACAGCCCTTTGAGCTTGTCGATGAGCGCCTGGTGCTTGGGATCCGGCGCCGCCGGAAGCGTAATGCCCTTGTTCGAAGCGATGCCCTTCAGCTCGTCGTTGGCCTTGGTGTGGTCGTCGATCATGTGCTGGGCATGATGCTTGACCTCCGGCGACGATGCCTTCTCGAGCGCAAGCTTGCCGAGCTCGACCTCGGCGATTCCGCCACCCGCAGCCTTGAGCATGAACTGCTTGTCGCCGGAGGCGACCGAATCCGCTTTCTGCTGGTTCACGCTCTGGGCGGTCGCATAGCCGCTCGCCGCGCCGATCGCGGCGAGAAAGACAATGGTGGCAATGCTCTGGGCTTTCATGGTCGCTACCTCCTGAATGAACACGGCGGTTTCCGAATGCGGGATCCGCCGGATACTGCGTGCGAAGTCACGGCTTCAGCACGACCTTGATGCAGTTCTCCTTGTGCTTGAACATTTCATAGCCGCCCGGTGCTTCGTCGAGGCTCATCTCGTGCGTGATGACGAATGACGGGTCGATCTCGCCGGCCTCGATCTTCTTCATCAGCGTGTCGGCATAGCGCTGGACGTTGGTCTGGCCGGTCTTCAGCGTGAGCCCTTTGTTCATCGCCGCGCCGAACGGAATCTTGTCGAGGAAGCCGAGATACACGCCGGGGATCGAAAGCGTTCCGCCCTTGCGGCAGCACATGATGATCTCGCGCAGGACATGCGGGCGGTCGGTCGCGAGGTACGTGCTCATCTTCACCTGGTCGAGCATCGCATCGAACGATCCGGTCGCATGCGCCTCGCATCCGACGGCATCGACGCAGCTGTCGGGACCGCGGCCTTCGGTCATGCTCATCAGGCGGTCATAGACGTCGACCTGGTCGAAGTTGATGGTTTCGGCATGACCGTGCTCGGCGGCCATCGCGAGCCGCTCGGGCACGCGATCGATCGCGATCACGCGGCCGGCACCGAACATCCATGCGCTCTGGATCGTGAACTGCCCGACCGGTCCGCAGCCCCAGACGGCGACCGTGTCGCCGGCTTCGATGTTGCAGTTTTCCGCGGCCATGTAGCCGGTCGGAAAGATGTCGGACAGGAACAGCACCTGTTCGTCCCTGAGCCCGGCCGGAACCTTGATCGGCCCGACGTCGGCGTGGGGAACGCGCAGATACTCGGCCTGCCCGCCCGGGAATCCACCGAGCAGATGCGAATAGCCGAACAACCCGGCGGGCGACTGGCCCATGGCCTCGCGCGCGAGCTTCGCGTTCGGGTTGGTCGTGTCGCACAGCGAGAACAGTTTCTTGCGGCAGAAGAAGCATTCCCCGCACGAGATCGTGAACGGCACGACGACCCGGTCGCCGACCTTGAGTTTTGTGACGCCGGCCCCGACCTCGACGACTTCCCCCATCGGCTCGTGGCCGATGACGTCGCCTTTTTCCATGGTCGGCATCAGCCCGTCATAGAGATGAAGATCCGATCCGCAGATGGCCGTCGAAGTGATCCGGATGATACAGTCGCGCGGATCCTGGATCTGCGGGTCGGGAACGTTCTCTACGCGTACATCCTTGGTGCCATACCAGCAAAGTGCTTTCATGAGTCTGCTCCGGCTCGTGTTTCCGCAATGCCCCGGATGGCGCGGCGACTGCGACCGGGGCTGGTAACGGAAAGACGATGCCATCCGTGATTCTTTTCAAGAAGCCGATCGCAGCGAGCGCGCGAAAGAATGAGCAGCCGAGCGATCGGTTGCGTCGACTCGCAGACTGCGGGCGGGCGAAATGACTGCGCAGGCAAACCCCTCATGAGCAGTACGACGACGATCGGCCGCTACCTCGTCGAGCGCCTCGAGCAGGCCGGAACGCGCCACGTCTTCGGGATTCCGGGCGACTACGTGCTGCGTTTCTACGATCTGCTCGTCGACAGCCGGCTCGAGGTCGTCGGCACCTGCACCGAGTCCGGCGCCGGCTTCGCAGCCGACGCCTATGCGAGGGTGAACGGCCTCGGTGTGCTGTGCGTGACCTACTGCGTGGGCGGCCTCAATGCGCTCAATGCGGTGGCGGGTGCGTACGCGGAGAAGTCACCCCTTGTCGTGATCAGCGGCGCGCCTGGTCTCGGCGAGCGCGAAAAGACACCGCTGCTGCACCACAAGGTCCGCGATTTCCAGACGCAGCTCGAGATCTACGAGAAAGTCACCGCCGCCGCCGCCGCGCTCGAGAGCGCCGAGTCCGCGCCGCGAAAGATCGACGAGTGCCTGCGCACGTGCCTTCTTCACAAACGGCCGGTGTTCCTCGAGCTTCCGCGCGACATGGTGGACGCCGAATGCGCGGCGCCGGGTCCGTTCGAGCTTGCCTCGGCCGCGAGCGATCCGGGCGTGCTCGACGAGTGTCTGGACGAGGCGCTCTCGATGCTGCGCAATGCGCGGCGCCCGGTGATCCTTGCCGGCGTCGAGATTCACCGCTTCGGCCTCCAGGACGAGCTCGTGCGCCTGGTGGAGCGCACCGGTTATCCGGTCGCCGCGACGATCCTCGGCAAGTCGGTCATCACCGAGATCCATCCGCAGTATCTCGGCGTGTACGAAGGCGCGATGGGGCGTGAAGAAGTGCGCGCCGCGGTCGAGGACGCCGACTGCGTGCTGATCCTCGGTGCGTTCATGACCGACATCAACCTGGGCGTCTATACCGCCAATCTGGAGATCGAGCGCACGATCAACGTGAACTCCGAGCGGGCATCGATCAAACGGCACCACTTCGACGACGTGACGCTGCGCGATTTCATGACCGGGCTCTTGCGGGCCGAGCTTCGTGGTGCGGCCGATCCTTCGTACCGGAGCGCGGCATCGATGTTGTGGACGAGCGATTTCGAGCCCGAACCCACCGCGCCGATGACCGTGCGCCGGTTCTTCCAGCGGCTGAACCGCTTCCTCGAAGCGGGTGATGTCGTCATTGCCGATATCGGCGATTCGCTGTTCGGCGCCGCCGACCTCGTGATTCGCGAGCGCACCGATTTCCTGAGCCCGGCGTATTACACGTCGATGGGCTTTGCCGTCCCGGCTGCAATCGGCGCGCAGATGCACGATCGCAGCTCGCGTCCGATCGTGATCGTCGGCGACGGTGCGTTCCAGATGACCGGCCACGAGCTGTCGACCGCCGTACGGTTCGGGCTCGACCCGATCGTGTTTGTGCTGAACAACAAGGGCTACACGACCGAACGGTTCATTCACGAAGGTCCCTACAACGACATTCACGACTGGGCCTATCACCGCATGCCCGAGCTGCTCTGCAGCGGATGGGGCACCGAAGTGCGGACGGAGGACGAGCTCGAGGCTGCGCTTGCCGAGGCCAGGCGCAATCGCGGCACGTTCTCGATCCTCAACATCCATCTCGACAAGATGGATCGGTCGAATGCTCTCGAACGTCTCGGGAAACGCATGGCGGCAAACGTTGCGAGCTCGGGTGGAAGACGGGTTAAGAAGCGCGCGCGCTGAGCCGTCGCATAATGTTGCGTCGGACCGGTCGGCAGCGTAAGCGCACGTCATGCACCATGGCATCGAAGAGGCCCAGCTCATCGCAGCCGGAATCTACGATCCGGCGTCACCGCACGCCGCCGATCGCCTCGCGCTCATCGAGTGGCTTGCCGGACGCGGCGTCACGCTCGAGCAGATGATCGAGCGCGGCGGCCGGTCCCTTTCCGGTCTTGCGGGTGATCTGGCCATTCGGCCGGGGCGCCGCATCACCGCGCGCGACATTGCCGAAGAGACCGGGATGACCGTCGACGAAGTGATGTCGCTCGCACTGGCCGCCGGCTTTCCCCCTGAGGCGCCCGACGCTCCGTCGTTCACGGAAGGCGATGCACACGTGTTCTCTGTGTTTCGCGGCGGCGCGAGCCTTTTCGGAGATGCCGCGACGCGGCGTTTCACGCGCGTGCTCGGCTCATCGCTGTCGCGCGTCGCGGAAGCGGCCGTCACTCTTTTCCAGGTCAACGTCGAGCAGCCAATCCTCGAGTCGGGCGGCGGCGAGCTTGCCATCGCGCAGGAAAACCTGCGTGCCGTTGAAACACTCGAGGGCCTGCGCACGGTGATCGACAACCTTTTCGGGTCTCACGTAGAGACCGCGATCCGGCGACTCCGCGAAGCGAGGCCGACGAGGTCGCCCGACACCGTGCAGTTCGCGGTCGGTTTCGTCGATCTCGTAGGCTTTACGACAGTGACGCAGCGGATGCCGGTACGCGAGCTCGCCCTTCTGGTCGAGCAATTCGAGGAGACCGCGTACGACGTCGTTGCGGCATTCGACGGCCGGGTCGTCAAGCTGATCGGCGACGAGGTCATGTTCGTGACGCGCGACTGCGGCCATGCATGCCGGATCGCGCTCACGTTGTTCGAACGCTTTGCCGAGGATCGCACGGTTACGCCACGTGGAGCGCTCGCCTACGGCGAGATGCTCGTGCGCGGCGGCGACTACTACGGACCGATCGTGAACCTCTCGTCGCGCATCGCGCAGATCGCGGTGCCGAGCGAGCTGCTCGTGACCGCCGAAGTCGCCCGTAACGTCGAGGCGGGCGATCTCGTATTCGAGCCGGCCGGGCGAAGAATGCTCAAGGGCTTCGACGAGCCGGTCAGCCTGCTTACGGTAAGCCGCACGAAGCCGGCGGCCGCCGGCGACTTCACGACGAGCGAGGATCCTGCATGAGCATTTCGTTCCCTAAATCGGCGAATCACCATTTTCGTTTCCATGCTCCCCACGCGCATCTCGCCACGGTGTTCGGCGAAGGCTGGTTCGCCAACAAGGCGGAGGCCTTTGCGAGGCTGTTCGGGACGCCGAAGTTTCTCATCGGGCAGACGGTCGTCGTCCTGATCTGGGTAGGGCTCAACACGACGCGCGTGACGGAGTTCGACCTCTACCCGTTCATCCTGCTCAACCTCGCGTTCAGTCTTCAGTCGGCGTACGCAGCTCCGCTCATCCTGCTCGCGCAGACCCGGCAGGCCGATCGTGACAAGGCGTATGCCGATGCGGACGCGCAGCATCGCGAAGAGCTGGCCCAGTCCGGAATTGCGCTTCAGCGGCAGGCGGCCGAGCAGAACGAACAGCTGCGGCAGCTTCTCGAGCAGAACACGCGTCTTACCGAGACCACGGCCGAGCTCAGTCGCCGCATCGCGGATCTGACCGAGCAGATCCATGGGAGGATGGTCACCGGCTGATCCGGGAACGATGGCTCGCTGATGCCCGGCGGCGAGATTCTAGAGGGGAAGGTCGCCGGCCGGCGGCGGCGCAATGCGGCTGACGCAAGTCGCGATCACGAGATCGCCGCCGACGTTGAGCGTCGTGCGACACATGTCGAGGATGCGATCGACGCCGAGGATGATGCCGATTCCCTCGGCCGGCACTCCGACCGTCGTCAGCACGATCGCGATCAGCGGCAGCGATCCTCCCGGTACGCCGGCCGTGCCGACTCCGGCGAGCACCGCCATCAGCACGACCGTGGCCTGCTGCGCCCACGTGAGGTCCACGCCGAAGACCTGCGCGAGGAAAAGCACGGTGATGCCTTCGTAGAGCGCGGTCCCGTTCTGGTTCGCGGTCGCGCCGACGGTCAGCACGAAACGGCTGACCTCGCGGTGGAGCCCGAGATTTTCCTCGGCGACGCGAAGCGACGTCGGCAGCGTTGCGTTCGACGACGAGGTTCCGAATGCCGTGACGATCGCGTCGGAAATGCCCGAGAAGAAGCGCAGCGGGCTCATGCCGGCGACGACGCGAATCACGGCGCCGTAGACCACCACGGCCTGCAGCGCGAGCGCGAGCAGCACGCACGCGACGAAACCGGCCAGCGTCGTCAGGATCTCGAAGCCGAGTGTTGCCGTCAGCGAGAAGACCAGGCCCGCGACGCCGACCGGTGCGATCACCATCGCCCATCCGATGATCGTCATCGAAACGTCGTAGAGACCCTCGAGCATCGCGACCAGCGGCGCGGTGCGGGCGGGCGCAGCCGTGATTGCTGCACCGAACACGAGCGCGAACACCATCACCGCGAGCATGCCGCCGCCCGGCGAGCTGCCGTCGAGCGCGCCGACCATTTCCTGAAGCGGATTCTTCGGGATCAGGTCGAGCAGCACGGTGCGCATCGACTTGGCCTGGCGGCTCTGCTCGATGGCCGATGCAGTGCGGTCTTTCGATGCGAAACGTTCGCGAAGCTCGACGCGGGTCGTCTCGCTCAGCCGATCGCCGGGACGCAGCGTGTTCGCGACCCCGAGGCCGATCGCCACCGAGAAACCCGACAGGACGAGCGTCAGCGCGAGCGTGACCAGTCCCATCCTGCGCAGACGCGAAAGATCACCGATCTCGACGACGCCGAGCACCAGCGCCGAGAACACCAGCGGCACGACCACCATGAAAATCAGCCGCAGGAAGATCTGCCCTGCCGGCTGCGCGATGTTGTCGACGATCCACAGAAGAGCGGGGTGTGCTGCTCCAAGGCCGAGATTGGCAGCGACTCCGAGCGTCGCGCCGACAACCAGGCCGGCGAGGATCCGCCAGTGAAGCGCGAGGCGTTCGCCCTCGGCACTGCTCACTGCGCCGCCGCCTGCTGTTCGAGCGCCGCAACGACGCGGCTGACGCCGGTCGGCGACCAGTGCGCGTGATCGACGTAGAGCGCGAGCGGCGCGAACTGCGACCGTCCGCTGACGCGTTCGGCGGCGGTGATGTCGACGAAGTCGATGACCGACATGCCCTGCTTCCGGGCCAGCTCCATCACCCGCGTACGCTCGGCCAGGAACGTCGGCCAGTTGTAGTGCGAGTGGCCGCGAATGCGTGTGACTTCGGGGATCGTGTTGTAGATGAGCGGGGTAACGATCAGCGTCGTCCGCTTGACGCTTTCGCGGCTGCGGTACGCGGTAAGCCAGTCGATGAGCTCTTCCGGCGACGAGTACTTTCCGCCCTGGTCGAAGTCGTTCTCGCACAGCACGTAGATCACTTCGTCGATCGCGCCGTGGTAGCGCGCCGCGGCGCGATCGAGCGCACAGGTGATATCGGCGGCCGCTGCCCGCGCGATGCCGATGTTGACGTAACGGCGCGTCGGATCCCTTGCCTGCAGCTGCGACGACAGCGTCTCCGAATCGTCGATCGCGAGCCCGTTGGCCACGCTGTCGCCGGCCACCAGCACGACGCGCGGTGCATCGCTTTTCGGCAGCGTCGTGCGTTCGCCGGCCTCATTGGTCGAATGACGAACGATGCGGAACGCATAGCGGTCGAGGAACGCCTGGAGCTCGGCCGGAAGCGTGCGGTCCTCGTCGACGAAAAAGCTCATCTGGTCGAACGGGTTGTACAGGTTGGTGCGAAGATACGTGACCTTCTTGCGAAGGTTCGGCTTCTGCTCGAGGCACGGGCCTTTTTCCGAATTGACCGACGCTTCCTCGGTCTTGAGCTCGGAAAACGGCGAGTTGCCGAGGCCGACGCCTGACGCCTTCATCGCCGGAAGCAGCGCCTTGATGTCGCTTGCGCGCACGATCATCTGCGATGCCGGGTCGTGAGGGTCTGCCGCCGGTGCCGGCGGCGGCGTGCGCATGGACTCAAGCAGCGAGAACACGAGGCTGGTTCCACCAAGGTAGCCGGACGCGAGCGAATGGATCCCCTCGGCGACGAGAAGGGGAACGGCTGTCGCTGCGAGAACCACGACGATGGGAAACCACCACGGACGGTGGCCGGATGCCGGCATCGCGAGAGTGTACGGATTCGCAGCGGGAGAGACGAGCGGGCAGGTGCGCAGCGCACCGGTCCGCTCGCCTCCGTCAGCTACTTCGCCGCTCGCAGCGCCGGATACGGGATCGGAGTTCCGGTGCTGCGCGCGAGCTCGAAGAACGCGTCGGTCAGGCGCTGCGTGACCGCGCCCGGAACCGTATCGCCGATCTTCTGGCCGTCGAGCGAGCGGATCGGGACGATGCGCGCGCCGGATCCGGACAGGAACGCTTCGTCGGCCGCGAAGAAATCGATGCGGCCCATCGTGCGTTCCTTCGACGCGATGCCGAGCTTCTCGCACAGCTCGAGGATCGTGCGGCGCGTGATCCCGTCGAGCGCGCCGTCGGTGGTCGGCGGTGTCATCACGACGCCGGCGCACACCGCGAACACGTTCGCGCTGGTCGCTTCGGCGACCGCGCCCTGCTGGTTGAGAAGCAGCGCATCGTCGGCGCCGCGCCGCTTCGCTTCGCCTTTGCAGAGCGCATTGTTGAGGTAGTTGAGGCTCTTGACGCGAGGATCGAGCACGTCGGCGCTCGGACGGCGCAGGCTGGCCGTCACCAGGTCCACGCCGAGTGCCGCCCGCGCCGGCGGGAACAGCTCGACGGTATCGACGATGCAGATCATCTTCGGCTCGGCGCAGGTCGTCGGATCGACGCCGAGCGGGCCTTCGCCGCGCGTGATCAGCAGGCGCACGTAAGCGTCGAGCGAGCCGGTCGCGGCCACCGTTTCGAGGACGACGTCGCGTGCCTGCCGGACGCCGCCGGGAATTTCGATCGCGATCGCGCGCGCCGAAACCTGCAGGCGGCGCATGTGATCGTCGAGGCGGAACAGGCGCCCGCTGTACGCGCGCATGCCTTCGAAGATCCCGTCGCCGTAAAGAAATCCGTGGTCGGTGACGGACAGTTTGGCGTCCTTGCCGTCCACGATACTGCCGTCGATCCAGACTTTCATGCGATGCTCCTCTGCGGACTTTCGAGCTCGAGCCGGCCGGCAATATCGGCCGCCGCCTGGACGACGCGCTCCGCAAGCGCGGCCAGGCGTTCGCCGCCTGCGCGCGTGCTCGGCGCGGCGATCACCATCGAGCCGAGCATGTTCCCGCGCAGCAGCACCGGAGCGGCCACGACCGTCATGCCCGGAATCCATTCGTCGCGGTTGGTGGCCCAGCCGCGTTTGCGCGCGCGCGCGACTTCGCGCTCGAGGTCCTTGCGTGCGCTGGTCGTCTGGCCGGTGAATGCCGGCCACGGTTCGGGGGGAAGGGTGACGCTGTCGGGCGCGAACGCCAGATGCAGCTTGCCGACAGCGCTCGCGTGCACCGGGACCTCGGAGCCGATTGCGGGCGCGACGCGAAGAACCGAGCGGCCCTCGCTCTTGTCGAGGACGACGATGCGGCCGCGCCGCGCAATCGTAAGGAACGCCGTCTCGCCGGTGGCCTCGGATTCGCGTTCGAGCACCGCGTGCGCGGCGGCCGCGAGCGGCTCGCGCTCGAGCACGCCGAGCCCGAGCGCGACCAGCGCGATGCCCGGCCGGTAACGGCCGTGCTCGTCCTGCTCGACGAGGCCGCGGCGGCCGAGCGACGCGAGCAGCCGATGCGCGCTCGATTTCGGAACGCCGAGCGCACGGCCGACATCGCTGACTCCGCGCGCGCTTCCGCTCGAATGCAGGAAGAACAGCAGGTCGACGGCCTTCTCGACGGTCCCCGTCTGCGTTCCGGATAGTGGAACAGCGTTCTTCATGGCTGAACGCTTGTAGCGCGCCGGCGCGCGCCGGGCAAGAGAAATGCCCGGGAGGCGGAAACCGGTGTCTGTCCCCGATTTTTGTCCCGGATTTTCCGGTTAGACTCGCGCGCCATCGAACGCTGCACGGCCGGCGCGGCGCTTGGGAATCCGGTTTTACGGGTGGACGAGAATCTCTACAGCATCCTTCGCGCCGGGTTTTCCGAAGTCATCGACCGCGCCGCATTCGTATCGCCCGGCGAGCCGTCGGTCTCCTGGCGCGAGCTCGATGACCTCGTCGCGGGCTTCGCGTCGGTGCTGATGTCTCGCGGCGTCGAGCCGGGAGATCGGGTCGTCGCGCAGGTCGAAAAATCGCTCGGCGCCGTCGCGCTCTATCTGGCGACGATCCGCATCGGCGCCGTCTTCGTTCCGCTCAACACCGCGTACACGGATGCGGAAGTTGCCTCCTTCCTCGCCGACGCGGAGCCGCGCGTGTTTGTCGCGTCGACGAAGCGCGAATCGCCGTCCGGCGTCATGCCGGAGCTGCTCGGCACGACGATCACAAGTCCGCTGTGGTCCGAAGCCCTGTCGGTGAAGCCTGCGCGCGCCGTCGCGCCGCGAACGAAGGACGATCTCGCCGCCATCGTCTACACCTCCGGCACCACGGGCCGTTCCAAGGGTGCGATGCTTTCGCACGGCAACCTGGCATCGAATGCGGCCACTCTGGTCAAGCTTTGGGAAATGACCGCAAGCGACGTGCTGCTGCACGCGTTGCCGATCTATCACGTGCACGGTCTTTTCGTTGCGCTGCACACGGCGATGCTCGCCGGCGCGACGACGCTGTTCCTTGCGAAGTTCGACGCGGAAGTCGTTCGCCGCGCGCTTGCCGGCGCGACCATGATGATGGGCGTGCCGACGTTCTATACGCGCCTGCTCGCGCTCGACGGCTTCGGCCGCGACGATTGCGGCGGAATGCGTCTTTTCATCTCAGGCTCGGCGCCGCTGCTCGCCGACACGCACCGCGAGTTCGAGGAACGCACGGGCCATCGCATTCTCGAGCGTTACGGGATGACCGAGACCGGGATGCTGACGTCGAATCCGCTTCGCGGCGAGCGCATTGCCGGCACGGTCGGCTTCGCGCTGCCCGACGTACGCATTCGCGTTGCGGACGCGACCGGCGCTCCTGTGCCGGCCGGCGACGCCGGAGTGCTGGAAGTGGCCGGGCCCAACGTATTCGCCGGCTACTGGCGAAGGCCCGAACGAAGCCCCGAAGACTTCCGCCCCGACGGCTACTTCATAACCGGTGATATCGGCGTTGCCGCAGCCGGCGGTCGCATCACGCTGGTCGGCCGCGCGAAGGATCTGATCATCACCGGCGGGCTCAACGTGTATCCGAAGGAAGTCGAGGAAGTCCTCGACGCCGTCGATGGCGTCGTCGAAAGCGCGGTAATCGGCGTCCCGGATGCGGACTTCGGCGAGGCGATCGTGGCGGTCGTCGTTCGCGAGGATGGAGATGCCGTAACGGCGGAAAGTCTGGAGACGGCTGCGCGCACGAGCCTGGCGCGATTCAAGCATCCGCGGCGCATCGAATTCGTCGACGCGCTTCCGCGAAACGCGATCGGAAAAGTGCAGAAGAACGTGCTTCGCGAGCGTTACGCAGGCCGCGCGCGCTGATCGGGATCAGTACTGCTCGCTCCAGTCTCCGAGCGGCCGCTCGAACGTGAAGCGGGCCGGCTGGACGACCAGAAAGTGCGCCGGCGTCGCGTAGTCGCGCGTCGCCGCTGCGAACGGCAATGCGACGACGAATAACGCGGTGCCGACCACGGTGGCCACCAGGCCAAGCGGACGCACGATAACGACGTCGAGAATGATCGCAGGCCCTTCGGACGCTTCCTGATCCAGCGTGACGTCGGAATCGGCAGGATCGTACACGGCCCGTGCGGGCGAAGCCGCGAGCAGGAACGCGGCGATGCTGATCGCGGAAATCACCGGACGAAGGCGCGTGACTCGAAACATGATGTTTTTCTCCGGGAGGCTGGCGGCAAGCCTACGCTCGACCTGCGGACGGCGTCAATACGACCTCAGTCATTCCCTTCGACGTAATCAGCTCGCGTACGCATACTCGCCGCCGCGCTCGAGCGCCTTGCGGTAGGCGGGACGCGAATGGATGCGCGCGAGGAAGTCCATCAGCCGCGGCCGGGATTTGTCGAGGCCGGCGCGCGATGCTGCCGCTTCGAGAGGAAAGCTCATCTGGATGTCGGCGGCCGTCATCTCGCTGCCCGCGAACCACGGGCTGCGGCCAAGCTCGCCTTCCATGTAGTCGAGGTGGCGGGCGAGCTGCGGATTGATGAACGTGTTCATCGCAGTATCGGCGATCCGCCGGATGATCGGTTTGACGAAGAACGGAGCCGGCGCGGTTTCGAGGCGCGTGAAGACGAGCTTGAGAAGTAGCGGCGGCATCGCCGAGCCTTCGGCGTAGTGCAGCCAGTACGTGTAGCGAAGGCGCTCGGGCGTTCCGGCCGGCGGGATCAGGCGCCCGTTGCCGTACTTGTCGACGAGGTACTCGACGATCGCGCCGGACTCGGCGACCGTGTGGTCGCCGTCGGTGATCACCGGAGACTTGCCGAGCGGATGCACGGCGCGCAGCGAATCGGGAGCCAGCATCGTCTCGGTGTTGCGCTCGTAGCGCTTGACCTCGTACGGAACACCGAGCTCCTCGAGCAGCCAGAGCACACGCTGGGAGCGGGAATTGTTCAGGTGATGCACGACAACCATCGGTGAGCCTCCTTCATCGAACGGGACGGACGCGGCTGCGCCGTCGCGTTCAGATCCGTTTCACGGCGCCGACTCAAGCCCGGGCGGTTCGCCGGCGCGGCGCGGGATGCTATCGTCGCAGCGCTCTGGAAGCCTCCCTCGATCATGTCCCGCCGGCCGCGGCGCGGACGTTTCTCGGCCATCCCGCGGGCCTGTTCGTCCTGTTCTTCACCGAGATGTGGGAACGGATGAGCTACTACGGGATGCGCGCGCTGCTCGTGCTGTACATGACGAGCTATCTGTTCGCGGACGACGCGCGCGCGCACAACGTCCTCGGGTACGACGCAATCCGGAGCACGATCGAAGGCGTGTTCGGAGGCCAGAACACGCAGCAGCTCGCGTCGCAGCTCTACGGCCTTTACACGGGCCTGGTCTACCTGACGCCGTTCTTCGGCGGGATGCTCGCCGACCGCGTGCTCGGTCAGCGAAAGAGCGTCTACATCGGCGGAGTGCTGATGATGATCGGCCACTTCCTGATGGCGGTCGAGTCGCTGTTCTTCGTTGCGCTGTTCTTCCTGATCTGCGGCAACGGCTGCTTCAAGCCCAACATCTCGACGCAGGTCGGACGCCTCTACGGCGAGGGCGACCCGCGCCGCGACGCTGCGTTCACGATCTTCTACATGGGCATCAACCTCGGCGCGTTCTTCGCGCCGCTCGTTTGCGGCACGCTCGGGCAGAGCGAGCGCTTCGGCTGGCACTGGGGCTTCGCGTCGGCCGGCGTCGGCATGGCGCTCGGGCTCGTCGTCTATTTTCTGGGTCAGAGCACGCTCGCGCCCGACACGCTGAACGCAGAGGACGAACGCGCAGGCGTCCGTCCGCCGCTCACGGCCGCCGAAAAGTATGCAATCCTGTCGCTGTGCGTGCTGTGCGTGCTGAATATCGTCTTCTGGGGCGTCTACGAGCAGCAGGGCAACACGATGCAGCTGTGGGCCGACGCACGCACCGACTGGCACGTGTTCGGCCGCGAGCTGCCGTCGACGTGGTATCAGGCATTCAATCCTCTGATGATTTTCGTGTTTGCGCCGGTGCTGAGCGCAGTCTGGGCGTGGCAGGCCAGGCGCGCGGGCGGCGAGCCGTCGAGCGTCGTCAAGATGGCCATCGGCTGCGCGCTGCTCGGCGTCGGATACATCGTGATGATTGCCGCAGCGACAGTCGTGCCGTCGCCGGGTCGTGGATCGATTTCGTGGCTGGTCGGCGCGACGTTCATCTTCACGATCGGCGAGCTCTACCTGTCGCCGATCGGCCTCTCGCTGGTTACCAAGGTGGCGCCGCGTCGCTACGTATCGATGCTGATGGGCATGTGGTTCCTGTCGAGCTTTTTCGGCAACTACATGAGCGGCCTGCTCGGCACCTTCTATTCGGTGCTTCCGGGCAACCAGTTCTTCGCGATGCTGGCCGTGCTCGCGATCGCAACCGGTGCGACGATGTGGGCCATGAACCGGCCGCTCCAGCGCTGGCTCGGCGGACACATGTGAAAACTGCAGCGTGCCGCTCGCGTTGCGATCCTGCCGGGCGCGGTCTACCCGTGCCCGGGTTCTTCGGAGGTCACGCATGAAATTCGGACTGTTCGGCATCAATTTCGGCGCATGCGCCGAGCCGGCCGTGGCGATCGAGATCGCACGCGCGGCCGAGCAGGCAGGGTTCGATTCGCTGTGGACCGGGGAGCACGTCGTGCTGCCGGATCCGCAGGTGCCGCCGTCTCCGGTACCGCCGCAGACGCCGATGCTCGATCCGGTCGTCGCGCTCGCCGCCATCGCGCAGCACACGAAACGGATCCTGCTCGGCACAGGCATCATCATTCTGCCGCAGCGAAATCCGCTGGTGCTTGCCAAGGAGCTCGCGACGCTCGACATCGTCTCCGGAGGCCGGCTGCTGTTCGGCGTGGGCGTCGGTTATCTCGAGGCCGAGTTCCGCGCGCTCGGCATTCCGTTCGAGAACAAAGGCGCTCGCACGATGGACTACCTTCGTGCGATGCAGGCGATCTGGACGCAGCCCTCACCCACTTACGAAGGTCGCTTCGCAAGTTTTTCGGGCGTCGACGCGCAGCCGCGGCCGGTGCAGAAGCCGCATCCGCCGATCGTCTTCGGCGGTCACACTGCGGCGGCATTCGGGCGAGCCGTCGAGATCGCGGCAGGCTGGTACGGGTTCTCTCAGGACGTCGAGCAGACCGCGCGATGCCTGGAAGGTCTTCGCAGCGCCGCCGAACGCCGGGAACGTCCGCAGTCGCTCGGGCCGCTCGAGATCAGCGTGACGCCGCCGGCCGGCCTTCCGGACGCGGACGCGGTACGGCGCTATGAGGATCTCGGAGTCGACCGGCTGATCCTTCTGCCCCGTGCGGTCAGCCGCGCGGATGTCATGCGCTACGTCGGCGACGCAGCGGCTGCGTTCATCGCGCGCTGAAAAAAAGAAGGGCGAAGCTGCTTTCGCAGCTTCGCCCTTCGCAACCGTCCTGCCGGACCAGCCGGCTTCCGGAATCTAGTACCTGTAGTACGGGCCCGGCGCGTAGTACGGACCGTAGCCGTAATAGACCGGCGGGTAGTACACGCGCGGAGCGTAGTAGTACGGATCTGCCGCTACTGCCGCTGCTCCGAGGAACGCGCTCGTAATGCCGAGGCCGATCGCCCAACCCGGATAGTAGCCGTAGTGACCGTAGTGACCGCCGTAGTGCCCACCATAGTGACCGCCGTAATGGCCGCCGCCGTAGTGTCCACCACCGTAGTGTCCACCGCTGTAATGACCGCCGCCGCCGTAATGGCCGCCGCCACCGCCGTAGTGTCCGCCGGCATGAGCCGTCGAAGCCCCAAGCGCCGTGGCGAGAATTGCCGCTGCCAGGATTCTCATGCCAGTTTTCATCATCTCTTTTCCTCTCCTCATGGCCTGCCGGACCATGTCTGCCGGGGCTTGCGGCCGGCACCTCCGCCGTCACGCTTCCCGAGCGATTTTAGGACGAACGAACGTTACGCTTCTTCAGAATTCCTTTCCAGAGACGTTCGGTTTGTTGCGGGCGAACATTGACCGGACCGGGCGCCGCGGAGCGGAAAGCCTTCTGAAGTGCGCTGCGGCGGACGGGGGTGGCGCAATCTGATGCCGGCGATACGCCTTCACGCGGAGGCACTGTGGGCGGCGAACGTAAAGTCACGCCCGCAGGCACTCGCGCCGGATGCCGCGCCGCGCGGCCAGCGTTCAGTCCGGCACCCCGTCGAAGAAATCGACTCGACCGCTTGCCAGATCGTATTCTGCGCCGACCACGAGCAGGCCCTTTTCGGAGATCAGCTTCTCGAGCAGCGGCGAGCCGCGGCGAAGATGATTGGCCGTGGCCTCCACGTTGGCGCGACCAGCCGCCTTCATCAGCGCGTCATGTTCGCCCGCAATCCGGGTTTTCATCAGCGGCTCGACGGCCGGGCGCACCGAATCGACGATGAAGCGTAGATTGGACGATTCGGGACTCGGATGACCTTCGAGCTCGTCGACGGTCGCCTTGATCGCACCGCACTCGGTGTGTCCGAGCACGACGACCAGCCGTGAGCCGAACAGCGAGGCGGCAAACTCGACGCTGCCGACCTGTGACGGCGCGACGATGTTGCCCGCCACGCGAATCACGAAGAGATCTCCCAGCCCCTGGTCGAAGACGACTTCGGCCGGCACGCGCGAATCCGAGCAGCCGAGAATGATCGCAATCGGCGACTGCCCGGCCGCGAGCTCGGCGCGGTGCATGTAGCTCAGCAGCGAATCGAGGCTGCGCACGTTGGAGACGTACCGTTCGTTGCCGTCGCGCAGACGGCGAAGCGCTTCCGGGCCGGAGATGATGTCGGACATCGCGCTTCCTTAGCAGGGTGCTCCCCGGAGTCGAGGCCGGTGCGGGCCGGAGAAATACGCAGACCCTGGCGATGGCGCGAAAGGCCGGCAACCGCCGGGACGCCGCGATGCTCGGCGCTTCAGTGAACCGAGGTGCCGGAGGCCAGCGTGTCCTCGGGCGAGCGGCCGGCCGCAATGGGCACCGGCGCGGGCAGGATTCGCAGGCTGCGGCTGAGGTCCACGTAAAGCTCGTGAACCCACGACGGCTGGCCTGCAGCGGGTTCGGACTCGCCGGTCCGGCGAAAATCGCGCGGCGCGATCAGCACCGAGACGTGCTCGAGTCCGGCATCGGCGCTCAGCACGAACAGATCCTCGGCAGCAATGTCACCGACGGCCACGCAGCCGATCGATTTGGAGCCGCCGTGAATCATGATGTCGCCGCCGAGGCGCGGGCGGCGGTCGCGCTCTCCCATGCGCTGGTCGAACGCGTTCGGATACGAGAGCCGCATCGAGACGTGGTACGCGCTGTTCGGATTGAGCTTTTCGATTTCGTAGATGCCTTCGGGCACCTGGCGGTCGCCTTCGCGCAGCTTGGGTCCCGGTCCGCCGCTTGCGGCTTCGATCGCGATCGTACGCACGAACGACAGGGCATACGGCGACTGGCCGGCGTAGACTTCGACGCGCCGCTCGCGCTTGAGCACGACGATCTCGGCGCTCGCCGGCGGGTACGAAACGCCGGCGCGGTCGAAGTACGGTTTCCAGCGGCTGCGCGCGCGGTCTCCGATTTCGGCAAGACGGGTGGCGACGGTGTGCTCACCCCATCCGATGTAACGCGGTTCGGCCGAAGCGGCGTCCGGTTCGAGGTCGGCAGGTGTAAGCCGCGGCGTCGTGCGGCGGATGTGCACCGGTTGATGCGGCGGCGACGCGCAGCCGAAAGCCGCCGCGCCGAGCGCGCCGGTGGCGCCGAAGCCGCCCAGCGAAAGCGCAACGAGCAACGCGCGGCCAGGCCATCCGCGAGGCCATTCGCGAAACCATTCGCCAGGCCAACGAATCGGCCGGCATTTCATTCGACAGAGTCCGGTCATTCCCCTCTTCCAATTGCCGTTCGCCGCGGTCCGGTACGCGGCCGTGCCCGTTCTAGCACGCAACCGGGCAGCTAGCCGAGCGATTTCCGGCCACGGCATTTTGCTAGCGCGTCACCGTCAGCAGCCGCGCCGGCAGCACTTTGAGGAGCTGCGCGAGCACCGTCCACGGCATCCTTGGTACGTACGCGAAGCCGGTGCCGCCTTCGATCATCGAAACCATCGCCTCGGTTCCGGTCTCGGCCGAGACCACGAACGGGCGGCTCGGCATGTGCCGGTTGATCTCGGTATCGATGAACCCGGGCGCGAGATCGCTGACGCGGATGCCGCTGCCGGCGACTTCGGCGCGCACGGCTTCGAGATAGCGCGAAAGCCCCGACTTGCTGGCCGAATAGGCGCCCTGGTTCGGCAACCCGCGCACCGCGGCAACCGACGTGACGCCGACGACGTGGCCGCGACGCTGCCGGTAGAAGAGCTCGACGGCGGCGTCGATCGTGGCCATCGCGCCGAGCAGGTTGGTCTCGACCACCTGGCGCGCGGCATCGAACGCGCCTTTGCCGATCGGGGTCGAACCGCCGATTCCGGAATTCGCGATCACGATGTCGAGGCCGCCGAGCGCGTCGGCCGCCTCGTTCAGCACGCGCGGCACCGATGCGAAGTCGGTGACGTCGAGGCCCCGCACGATCACGTTCGCTGCGCCGCCGGTACGGAGCTCGGCGGCCAGCGCTTCCAGCTTGTCGGTGCGTCGAGCCGTCAGCGCGAGCGCGTAACCGCGGCGCGCGAAGCCGCGCGCCATGCCTTCACCGAGACCGCCCGATGCACCCGTAAGAAAAACTGACTTTGCCGTGTTTCCGGAACTGGCCATTGGAACCTCCGATAAGCCCGGGAGCCCGATGCCTAATGCATCCAGTAGAAGACTGCGAGAACGGCACCGATGGCGACCATCACGCCGCGCAGCGCGCCGGCGTTTACCCTGCCCGCAAGATAGCCGCCGAGCGCGCCGCCGATCAGCGCGCCGACCGCCATCGCGGCCGTGACGATCCAGTCGATGCTGCCCGAGAACACGAAGAACACGGCGGCGGCAACATTGACGACGAGCGCGACGACCTGCTTGAGCGCGTTCAGCCGCGGCAGCGGCTCGTCGAGCACGGTGCCGAGCGCCGCGAGCAGCACCACTCCGAGACCTGCGCCGAAGTAGCCGCCATAGATCGCAGCCGTGCCCACCACGAGCGGTGCCCAGTGCGCATGCCCGTGATTCGTGCCGCGACGCAGCTCGCGCGCCGCAAGCATCGCCCTCACGCGATCCTGCATCGCGAGCAGGATCGACGACGCCAGCAGAAGAACCGGAACGACGTCGCGAAACGTTTTTTCACCGGTGTGAAGCAGCAGCAGGCCTCCGATGAGGCCGCCGATGATTCCTGCGGGAACGAGCATCGCGAGAAGCGGACGCTGTCCGCGCAGCGCCGCGGCTTGCGCAAGCGTGGCGCCGATGTGACCGGGACACAGCGCGACCGTGTTCGTGATGTTTGCGGCCAGCGCGGGCATGCCCGCGGCCATCAGCACGGGGAACGTGATCAGCGTGCCGCCGCCTGCAAGCGCATTGACGGCTCCGGCGGCAACGGCCGCCGCTGCAACCGCCAGCAGCTCGAGTGGCCCGAAGGCGTGCGCGGCAGCAAGCAAAGCCGGCTCAGGAATTGCGGCGCGAGTGACGGGCGAGGCGATCGGCGATGATCCGGTAGACCTCGGGACAGAATCCGAGGCCGATGTGAGTGGTGCGCACCTCGACGTGCTCGATGCCGGGGCTTCTGCGGTCGATGCAGGCTTCCCATGCCACGATGCCGTCGGCCTTCGAGAAGATGGCGGTAACCGGCACGCTTAGCGGCCGGTCGTAGCGCGCGTCGACGAGCCGCTCGAGCTCGTCGAGATCGAAACCGCGGCGGCGATAACGGCCGGCTACGGTCGTGTACTTGGGGCCGCCGACGACCGGGCTTCCGAGCGTGATCACGCTGCGGATGAGGTCGGGCCGCTCGCGCGCGGCCTCGCGGGCGATATATCCGCCGAGGCTCCAGCCAAGCAGATGCACTTCGGCGTCGGCTTCGGGAGCGATCTCGGAGATTCGCGCAAGCACGCGCGGCATCAGGCGCGCGACGTTGCCGGTGTTGCGGCCGAGACCCCAGTGAAAGCTGCGATAGCCGAGCAGGCGAAGAAAGCCCTGCAGGACCGCCGTCGAGGATTCGCTCGCACCGTAACCGGGAAGCACGACGACGTGTGCGCCGCGTCCGCGCGGAAGCGTTGCCAGAAGCGGCGCGCGCAGCAGCAGTCGCGCAGGCTCGACGGCGCCGCGAAGCTCGCCGAGCAGCAGGCGTGCAGGCGGCGGAACGATCGTGCGTACGGTAGGGCCGATCATGCTGCGCAGACCGTACCCGATCGCGCGCGATCGGCCAAGGCAGCCGCATTTCGGTCGGCGCGAAGCGAATCCGGCGATCGCCGATTGCGCCGGATCGCGAACGCTTTCACGCCTTCCATGCGAGCGCGGTTTCGAGGCGGTCGTTGCCCCAGAACAGCTCGCCGCCGACGACGAAACTCGGCGCGCCGAAGATGCCGAGCGCGATCGCTTCGTCGGTATTCGTGCGCAGCTTCGACTTGGCCTCTTCGCTCGAGGCTTCGCGGACGAGCTCGGCCGGCTGGCCGACGGCGGCGAGCACGGAGGCAACCACGGCGGGATCCGAGATCTCTTCGTCCCTGGCGAAGTTGGCCTCGTAGATTCCGCGTACGAACGCAGGCACCCACGGCGCGTCGTCGAAACGTGCGGCGATGCGCGCGGCGACGAGCCCGTTACGCGGAAAGCTCGTCGGATGCCGCAGCGGAATGTTCTGCGCGGCGCAGATGCGCGCGAGGTCGCGCCACATGTATTTCCCCTTGACCGGGTAGATATTGAACGGCGAATCCAGCCACCCCTGAGTCCGGAAGATCGGACCGAGAAGGAACGGTCGCCAGCGCAGCGCGACACCTCGCGCGCGGGCTTCGTCTTCGACGCGCATGGCCGACGGATACGAATAGGTGCTTCCGAACTCGAACCAGAAATCCATCCCGACCGGCTCCTTGTGCCCTTCATTCGACCCTTGTCATGATCGGTCGCCGCTGTCAGCCGGGCGGGTCTGGCCTGCAGGGACAAATCCGGTATGATCGCGATTCCGATTCGAAGAGATCCATGACGACGGAGGTCCGGACGATGCGACGAGGCTTTGCGAACCACACCAGTATGGCGGCAATTCGCGTTTCCGCAGTGATGGCGGGGATTTCGTTCGCGCTGCTGCCGGCGGCGTCGTTCGCGGGAACGTTCTCGGTCATGAGCTACAACGTCCGCGGCCTGCCGCCCCAGGTGATCGAGGACCGCCACACGGAAATCGGCGAGATCGCGCCGCTGCTCGAGGATTACCACACGCCGGCGCCGCCGTACGTCGGCATGGATGCGTTTGTCGGGCTGCAGGAAGTCTTCTACCAGGACTACTACGACACGCTGACCAATCCGCAGACGGTCAGCTACGCATACATCACCGCCAAGGACAACGGCGGCCCGACCAACATCGGCGACGGCCTTACCAATCTTTCGGATTTCCCGATCACCGGCTTCACCAGGACGCAGTGGGACGACTGCTTCGGCACATTCGACAACGGCAGCGATTGCGGAACCAACAAGGGCTTTACGTACTCGAAGGTCTTTCTCGAAGAGAACGTCTCGGTCGACGTGTACACGCTCCATGCGGACGCAGGCCAGGACAGCGGAAGCCGTGAGGCGCGCCGCAAGAACATCCTGCAGCTCGTCGACGCCATCAATGCGAACTCGGCGCCAACGCGGCCGCTGATCGTGCTCGGCGACACCAACAGCCTCTACACGCGGCTCGGCAACGACAACATCCAGGAGCTGCTCAACGGCACCGGCGTCAAGGATGTGTGGGTCGAGCTTCGCCGCAGCGGCATCGTGCCGACCGCCGGTGCGCCGATCGATACCGATTGCCCGACCGACCCGGGCGGCGCCAACTGCGAGCTGGTCGACAAGATCTTCTATCGCGACGGAACGGTGCTCGCGCTCGCGCCGCAGAGCTATGACGCGCTCAAGGAAATGTTCTCGGACGACGACGGCGAGCTCTCGGATCACACGCCGATCACCGTCACGTTCGACTACGCGGTGCTGACGACGACCACGACGACGACCACCACGTCCTCGACCTCGACCTCGACGTCGACATCGACGACAATCCCCGTCGACCGGCCGTGCGGCGATCCGATCGCGCTCGTCGCGAATACAAGGCGGGCCAACCGGGTCATCGCCGGTGGTGTGCGCGCGGTGGTCGCGAGCGACGCGCTGTTCGTGCTCAAGGCGGCGGTGGGAAGCTTGAGTTGTCAGCTTTGCACCTGCGACGTCGACAACAGCACCAAGATCACGGCTACGGATGCGCTGCGCGTGCTGAAGAAGGCGGTCGGGCAGGACATCACGTTGACCTGTCCGCCGTGCATCTAACGTCAGCGCTCGATTGGTGGGCCGGACGTCGATAAGGGCCCATCTGCTTCGTTGGATTCCGGCTTCGTTCGGTCGACGTACGGGAAGTACGACTCCCTCTCTACGCCGGAATCCGCCTCGCATCTGGACCCTTCTCGACGCCCGGCTGGTGGAACGAACACTCCCGTCGCTTGAGTGATTCCTTGGATAGTCAGTCGCGCGTTCGCAGCAGCCATGCTGCGAAGACTGCGGCGATGGCGAGGTCGGGGAGGCCTATCAGAACGGCTGTGCCGGGAAGCGTGCCGGTTGCGGCGGCGAGGATCAGGACGAGTGCGAAGGCGGCTTTGCCGGCGGCGCCGACGGCGAGGAATGTGCGGTCGGCGCGACCTGACACGCCGATCTGCCAGTACGCGATGCCGAACACGAAGATCCAGATCGACAGTACCCAAAGATAGACCGGCGATCCGTCGGGCAGGCCGAACAGGCGGCGCACGTATGGGAACGGCGGCGCGAAGATCAGCGCGCCGAACGCGTTGATCGGGCCGCTTGCGCGCAGCAGCGTGCGCACGAACGGGTCGATGTTGCTGGAGGTGGCGGCGGTCGTCATCTCAAGCCTCGGGCGGTGTCCAGTGGTCGTGGCGTTCGCGGCGTTCGCTGCGATAGTTCGTGACCTCGAGGCGGATACCGTCGGGATCGTCGAAGAACGCGGCGAAGTAATCGTCGGCATACTGCGGATAGAGCTTCGGCTCGGTCACCTCGAGGCCTTCGCGGCGAAGCGCATCGGCCACCGCCCTGACGTCGTCGGCCGTCTCCACGCGGAAACAGAAATGGTGAAGGCCGGACGCATACGGATCGTGCGGCTGCGCGCTGCGGGCAGGTCTCAGCACGAAGCCGAAATGGCGGTTGTAGTACGACGCGTGCGGCTCTCCGCCGATCTCGAATCTGCCGCTGCGAAATCCGAGGATCCGCATCACGACGTCGTAGTAGCGACGCGACACCTCGAGGTCGCGGACGGCGAGATACACATGATCGATGCCGAGGACTTCGACCGTCATGACTTACTTCCTCCAGCCGTGCTGGCGCGCGGCTTCGTCCCAGTTCTGTCCGTCGAATGTCACGATCGGCAGCGACGCGATGTCGAGATCGCGAAGGCAGCGGGCGTTGACGCTCCAGCGCGACGGGTCCATGCGCGGGCGATGGAATGGGTGAATTCCGCAATGCCGACAGAACATGTGCGTCGCAGTGCCGGTGTTGAAGCGGTACGCCGTGATCTCGTCCTCGCCCGACAGGATCGTTACCGCGGCGATCTCGGCGACCGGTACGTAGACCGCGCCTTTCGCCGAGCACATCGAGCAGTTGCAGACGGAAAGACGCGTCGGGCTCGCGTCCACTTCGAAGGTGACGCGGCCGCAGTGACAGGCTCCGTGATAGATCGGCATGGATTCACGGCCTCCTTCCGGGAATGTCGGGCCCACGGCTTCCTGCGTGAGCGTCGGCCTCGCGGCCTCCTGCGTGAACGTCGGCCCCACGGCCTCCTTGGCACGGACGGGCGCGCGACGAAAAAAAAGCCGGCCAGCGCGAACGGCTGGCCGGCTTTTTTGATTCGCAGTTCGCGATGATCAGGGCCGGTAGAGGAACCCGAGACCGACCAGCACCATGTCGTAGCCGTCGACCTGGCCGACGCCGAGCATGTAGCTGACGCCGGTCGTCAGCACGAGCTTGTTGGTCACGTACCCGTCGAGTCCGATGCCGAAGCGCAACGCGGCGCCGTCATCGGTCTTGTTCTTGTTCTCCGCGTTGTTGACGTTGGTTTCCATGCTCAGATAGTTGAGCCCGATCAGCGCGAGCGGCTGGATGCGGCCGGGCAGAAAGTACACTTTCTGATCGATTCCGAGCGCCCATCCGTTGACCTGTCCGACGTCATCGTTGTGCCCATGACCGCCGCTGGCGTTGAACTTCTGGTAGCGCTCGATGTCGAGGTCGCTCGCGGTCCAGCGATTGAACCGGTATCCAAGGTGCGCGTTGTAGCCGCCGCTGTCACGGGCATCGATCTCGTTCTGTCCCTGGCCGGCGGGAGTAGTCGGGGCCGACTTGCCGACGCCATCGAAATTGGCGTGCGCATAGGTCGCGCCGAATCCGAGCATCGGGCCCGAGCGCGCCGGGTCGTTGTTTTCCTCTTCGACCGTCTGCCGCCTGGCCGGCTTCTTTGTGGTCAGCTCGCCCAGATCGTCGTCCTGGGCGTAAACGGCCGGCGCCGCGACGATCATCGCGGCGAACGACAAGACAAGCATGCGTCCGAATTTCATTCGGCTCCTCCTTTGTACCTTTTTCCCAACGTGAGCTTCGCGGTTCTTCGATCTGGTCCCAATCCGGCCGACCGCCTCCACTCCGGCGATCCGCCACCTGCCCGCAAGGTTTTGCCGGGAAAGTCCCGGGATTCCGCGGCCTGCCTGCGCCGCCGGCGCAAGCACGGCTCCATCGCTTTTACCGGATGACCGCCCGGGAGTCACGCCTGACGACCCCCGGAGTCGCACGGAGCCGGACGAATGAGCGATTCGGCACAGGCAGACGATCATACGACCTGGCACGGCCGAAGATCACAGTTCCGGCGCGCGTTCCGCCATTCGACGAGGAAGCGAGCGCGATCCGTGCCGATGAGCAGGCCCGCCGATGCGATGTGGCCCGGTGCATCGGTCAAGGCTGGCAGGCCGCGCCTACTCTCGTTCGTCGAGACGAAGGCCGACGATGACGAGATCGCGCTCGATGCCGTCGAGCTCGGCGACGCGCGCCAGCTCTCCCCAGCGGCGGAATCCGAAGGCTTCGAACAGCGTGAGGCTCGGATCGTTGTGACCGAAGATGAAGCCGAGCAGCGTTTTCAGGCCGAGGGAGGGCGCCCGGTCGATCGCGCGGCCGATGAGTGCCCTTCCGACTCCGCGGCGCTGGTGATCGGGTGCGACGTACACGCTGAGCTCGGCCGTCGCGCGATAGGCGGGCCGGCCGTAGAACGGCTGGAAACTGAGCCAGCCGGCAATCGAAGCGCCGCTCCGCGCAGCGCTTCCTGCGGCTTCGGCGACCCACAGCGGATGGCACTGCGGGTCGTGCTCGCGAAACCACGCGGCGCGGCTCATGGCGGTGATCGGCTCGGTGTCGGCTGTCGCGCGGCGGCCCGGAATCGCCGCGTTGTAGATCTCGACGATGCGCGCGAGATCGCCCGGCGTCGCATCGCGGATGTTCATGGGCGGCTTTGTCCTGCGGATCGGTCCGGGTCGCGCAACGCCCGATCCGCGGTCACGGCGCGAGCGGCCACAGCGAAGCTCCAAGCGCGACGACGCTCAGCACGATTCGCACCTCATGCCACCGGCCCCAGCGCTCGAGGGCGTCCGGCAACTCGGCAGGCGAGATCGACGCGTGGGCGAAGCTTTCGTTGATGGCGCGGAAGATCGCGAAGAACATCACGATCATCAGGGCCATCAGCACGGCCGAGATCGTGGCGCCGACGCGCGCGGGATGATTCGTCCACCAGAGCGTGATCGCCGCGGCAATTGCGACGAGGGCGGTGATCGACGTCAGCGGCCGGAAATAGCCGATGAGCCGCCGGTCGTTGGCGGCGTACCATGAAAAGAACTCGGACGGTGGAAGCGATCGCCAGTACGGAACGTTGAGGAACCCTTCCGTCAGCATCGCCCCGGTGTAGATGCCGAGGCATGCGATCGAAAGAAGCTGCAGGGAAGAGATGTCGGCCAACGCGCCTCCGGATCCGCCGCACCTGGCGTGCGGATCCGGAGGCTATGCGTCGGTTGGATCAGCGGCAAGCGAGGCGATCGGTGTCGCCTTCGCAGTGCGGTGCGGCGCCGCCGGGCCCGTTCCACGCGATGCTCGCGCACTCGTCGGCTGCGCCGAACACGACCATCGCGCCGAGGCCCGACGCCGACGGCAGCGTCGACGGCGGGCCCGACGCGCGAACCTTGATGGCAATGCGACCGTCTTCGACCATCGAGCGATTGCGGATCTTGACCGACGTCACGCCCGAGACCGCACCGAGACTGTTGCGATAGATCCACCCCGAAGCCTTGGTCGTCCAGCCGGCGCCGCCCGGAATGGTCGCATCAAGCAGGCCGTCGATCACGATGTGAGCTCCGCTCGTCGCCGGATCGACGGTCCATGGCGTGTCGAGCAGCGCGTCCGCGTGGAACTTGACCGACATCGGTGCGGCAGCGGCCTTGAGGCTCGCGTTCTCGAGCGCGATTCCGCTGGTGCACGAACCGTCTCCGCCTCCGTCCGGAAGGGTCGTCGTCGTACTGCCGCCGCCTCCTCCTGGAAGCGTCGTCGTCGTGGTGCCGCCGCCGCCTCCACCGGACCACGCCGCGAGCAGGTCGTGCAGCGCCTGTGGTTCGTTGACGGGCGCCGGCGCGCCGGTCTGGCTCTTGGTGTTGATGCCGTGACAGTTCGCGCACACGCGGATCTCGCCCGACTGAAAGCTGAGCCAGTTGCGCTCGCGGACGACCGGAGTGCCGAGGTCGTCGGTGAGCTGCCACGACAGCGCGCGTTTGGCCGGAACGAGCGCGGCCATCGAGCCGTCGGCTGCGATCACGACACCGCCGCTCGGTGCGCCCGGAGCCTGAGAAACCCCAGGCTCATGCATCGGTCTTGCGAGAAGGCGCCGGCCCGCGTTCGGAGTGGCAATCGGCCCGTACCCGCGCAGCGCATCGGCCTGGAAGAACTGCATGTAGGAAATGTCATAGACGGTTCCGGATTTTCCGATCGACTGGACGCCGCCCGGCACCGAGAGGTTGAACGGCTGCTGCACGTCGGCGCGGTCGCGCTGCGTGACGTTGCGGCTGACGACCAGAGCAAGTGAATTGTCGCGCAGGTACTGGCGGAACTCGGCGACGTTGACGCCTTCGGCGGCGAACACGCCGGCTTCGATGGCCGGCAGCACCGAGACGCGCGCGGTTGGAACCGGCCGCGCGACCACTTCGACCGGATCGAGCTCCCACATCGTGCCGGTCCACGAAGCCATCTGGTCGGGCGTCCACCAGCTCAATGTCTTGGTGATGCCGTTGGTCAGCGTGGGGCCGGCAACCATCGTCGCGCCGGACGTCTGCAGCAGTTTGAGCCGGTAGGCGTAGTTCCAGTTCGGCGCCGTGGTGCTGCCGAGGTTGGCTGCAGCACCGGTCGCGTCGGTGTGCACCGCGATGATCTTCCCGTCGGTCATCGGCAGCGGATTGCGGAAATATCCGGTCGCTTGCGGCACGTTCGCGGTCGGGGTGACCGCGATCAGCAGCATCGATTCCGGATTGATCGACGGTGCGCCGGTGATGCGCATCAGCTTGCCGCCGGACGCCGTGCTGAATTCGGGAGCGTTGGTTGCGAGGAAATCGCCGGGCACGTTCGGATCCTCGCGAAGATGGAACAGGCCGCCATCCCCGCCGATCTTCAGCGTGTTCGCGTGCAGGCTGTCGGATGTGTAGTACGTCAGGTTCGGATCGGCCGGAAAGCTGCCTTCGGTGTACGCGCCGCCGAACTCCTGGCGCCCGACATGGTTGAGCGTCTCCTCGGCAGTTCCGTCCTGGTTGATCTCCCACGGAAAGAACTGGTTGAACGTGTGAAGCGAGGTGCTCGACGAGTACGCGGGATCCTGCGTCGAGCGCGGCTCCGGATAGACTTCCGCACCGGCCAGCACCTGCGTCTTGGCCGCGTTGGCGGCTTCGCTCGCATACGTGAACGACTGGTAGGACGCGACGACGCCCGGAGCGTCGCCCTGCTGGTCACGCTGCAGGTGATCCCATTTGGTGAAGATCACGCGGCCGAAGGTGTCGAGCGACAGCGACGTCGATCCGCTCGGCGAGTGCTCGAGCAGCTCGTACGTGCCGGCCTGCTCGTCCAGCGCATAGATGCCGGAGACGATCGGTGACGATTCGTACTCGTCGCGCTGCGGGTAAAGGTGCGCTTCGCCTCCGCGCGGGCGGTCGGACGTGAACAGGATGCGGCCGTCGGTCGCATAGATCGGCGAGACATTGTTGTAGCCCGGCTGTCCGGAAATCTTGCGGATCGAGGCCACCTGCCCGACACCGAGCCCGGTCACTTCGTAGATCTGCCAGCGCGCGGTCGGCGACTGGTACTGCTGCGTCGCTGCGCCGACGATCATCGAGAACAACGCTTTCTGCCCGTTCCAGTGCACGCACGGTTCGCGCACCGCGATCGAGCTCGCGCCCTGCATGCCGGAGTTGCCGTAGCCGGCCTCGGCGGTCAGCGAGCGCAGCGTGCCATCCGGATATCTCAGCATCAGGTCGCCGCCGCGCGGAGCGGCGTCGATCGAAGGCTGATGATTGCCGAACACCGCCGCGACCGAACCGAATCCGGCGGCCGGTGTCTGCGTGACGAAGAGAATCGGATTGGCGGTGACGACCTGTGCACCGGCAGTGGATGCTGTGAAAGCGAGCACTGTGAAAATGCTCGCAACGATCGGGCGTACGAGAAAATCGCGACCGCCGGACAGTCCGGCAGCGCTGCGGAGCATCGAATGAACGCGCATGAAAATGGCCCCCTGCTTTTTTTGATGGCAAACGGACTGCCATCGACCCCGTGGCAAGAAGCGTCATTGTTGCGCTCGGTCTCCGCAACAGCGAGAGGATTCGCCGTGAGAGATGCAGAAACATTCACACGCAATGGTCCTTTGCGTGCAAAATGCTGATTTGAATATCTGTTCAGTGGGTTGCGACCACGAATCTGGACGAGCCGCACGTGGACAACGCGAACATCGGCGCGCCCGTGTCTGACGCGCGAGGTGACGCAGTTCAACTTGTCGAAGGGTCTTCGGCGGCGAACAGCTTCCATTCGCCGGGCACGCCCTTCAGCGCGCGCATGCCACGTTCCTCGAAGCGGATGCCGGAGCCCGCAACGAGATCCTTGACCATCGCCGAGACCAGCACTTCTCCTGCGCCGGCCTCTCCGGTCACGCGTGCAGCAACATGCACGGCGATGCCCCGGATGTCGTTGCCTGCCAGCTCGATCTCACCGGTGTGCAGACCGGCGCGGATCTCGAGCCCGAGGCGGCGGATCGCACTTCGGATTGCACATGCACAGCCGATCGCGCGCGCGGGTCCGTCGAACGTCGCCAGCAGGCCGTCGCCGATGAACTTGATCTCGCGCCCGCGGAATCGCTCGAGATGCCCGCGTACCATGTCGTGATGCTGATCGAGCAGCTCGTGCCAGCGCCTGTCGCCGAGCGAGACGGCACGCCTGGTCGAATCGACGATGTCGGTGAACAGGACGGTGGCGAGCACGCGATCGGTATCGGGCACGGAGCGTACGCCGGTGAGGAACTCCTCGACTTCGCCGAGCATCGCATCGGTGTCGCCGGCATGAAAAAGGTGGTCTTCGCCTGGAATCTCGACAAAGCGTGCGCCGGCGATTGCCTCGGCGAGCTTGCGCCCGCGCTCGACTGCGATGAAACGATTGCCGCTGCGGTGCAGGACGAGCGTCGGAACGCGGATCACCGGAAGGATGCCGACGACGTCGCGCTCGTAGTCGGATTCCACCACCGCGCGAACCATGCGCGGGCCGAACGAGAGACGCTCATACCGCGCATACCACGCACGAAACCCGGGATCGGCGGCCACGCTCGGCGCGAGCAGGTCGAGCGTCGTCGCGGTGCCCCAGTTCCGCTCGAGCTCCGACAGAAAGATCTGGCGTTCTTCGGGTGGCGGAAGACTGCCGTCGTCGAACTGGCGCGCGCACGTGTCGGCCAGCACGAGCGCCGAGACATTGGCCGGATACGTGGCCGCACACAGCATCGCCATCTGGCCGCCCTGCGCATGACCGAACAGCGCGGCGCGCTCGCACTGCGCCGCCTGCATGACAGTGCGCACGTCGTCGCTCCACTCCTCGAGCGACGGCAGCGACGACGATGGCAGTGCGTCGGACACGCCTGTGCCTCTTTTGTCGAAGACGATCAGCCGGCAGAAACTCGCGAGGCGACGCAGAAAGCGCGCGATCGACGGTTCCTCCCACATCACGTCGACGTTGGTCGCCCACCACGGGATGAACACGACGTCGATCGGACCCTCGCCGAGCGTCTGGTACGCGACGCTGCCGCCCGGTCCGCGTGCAAAGCGTGTCTCCGGGCCCGCCATCAGGCCGTGAATCCTCCGTCGATCGTAAGGCTTGCGCCGGTGACGAAGCCCGATTCCGGGCTGCAGAGCCACGCGACCATCGCCGCGACTTCATCGGCCGTGCCGTAGCGGGGCACGGCCATGAAGCCGCGCATCAGCTCGGCGAACGCGCCGTCGGCAGGATTCATGTCGGTGTCGATCGGACCCGGCTGGATGTTGTTGACGGTGATTCCGCGCGCGCCGAGATCGCGTGCGAGACCTTTGACGAGCCCGACGAGCCCCGCCTTGCTCATCGCATAGACCGCGCCGCCGACGAACGGCATCCGATCGGCATTGCAGCTTCCGATGGTCACGATGCGCCCGCCGGTCTTCATGTGCTTGACGGCGGCCTGAGTGGCCACGAATACCGCGCGCAGGTTGATGGCGACGGTCCGGTCGAAGTCGCCGAGATCGAACGCGTCGACCGGGGCCATGGACGCGATGCCGGCGTTGTGGACCAGGATGTCGATTGCGCCGAGCTCTTCTTCGGTGCGTTCGACGGCGCTGACGAGCGCTTCGGCGTCGGAACTGTCGGCATGAATCTCGATCGCGTGGGAGCCGAGCGATCGCGCCGCCTTTACAGTCACGTCGGCCTGGTCGGGATTGCTGACGTATGTGAAAGCCACGTCGGCGCCTTCCGCTGCAAGGCGGCGCACGATCGCCGCTCCGATTCCGCGGCTGCCACCCGTCACGAGCGCGCGTTTGCCGACCAGTCGACGTTCCATGGGGTACTCCTTCGGTTGCTCCGCGTTCCTGTTTTCAGCGCTGCAGGCGAAGCACGAGGCCGAGCACTTTCTTCGCGGTGGGCGTCAGCTTCGTGCGCATGTACGCGTTGGCCGCAGCCTTGATGCCTTCGGCCTGGGTCGGGTAGGGGTGAATGACGCCGGCGATTTTCGACAGGCCGAGGCCGCCGGTCATTGCGAGCGTGATCTCGCTGATCATCTCGCCGGCGTGGGTCGCGACGACCGTCGCACCGAGGATCGTATCGGTGCCTTTCTTTGCATGAACCCGCACGAAGCCGTCGGTTTCACCGTCGCAGGCCGCACGGTTCACTTTCTCGAGCGCGACCGTGAACGTGTCGATCTCGATGCCGCGTTCGCGTGCGTCGGATTCGTAGAGGCCGACATGCGCGATCTCCGGATCCGTGTACGTGCACCACGGCATCACGAGCGCGCTCAGTTTTTTTCGCCCGAAGAACAGCGCGTTCTGCACGGCGATCTTGGCCGCCGCGTCGGCCGCGTGCGTGAACTGCCACTTCATCGCGCAGTCGCCGACCGCGAAGATTCGCGCGTTGGTCGTGCGCAGGTTGTCGTCGACGTGGATGCCGCTGCGATCGAACTCGATGCCGGCCGTCTCGAGGCCCATGCCGTCGACGTTCGGCTGCCGTCCGGTGGCCACCAGGATCTGGTCGCAGACGGTCTCGAGCTCGCCGTCCGCGTTTCGATGGCGCACGACTTTCGCGCTGCCACCCGAAGATACTGAAAGCACCTCGGCTCCGAGGACGAGCCGTACGCCTTCCGCTGTGAGCCGTGTCTGTAGGATCTCAGCAGCGTCGAGGTCTTCGCGTGGCAGCAGCCGAGTTTCCCGGTCGATGAGGGTCACGTCGCATCCGAAGCGGCGCATCGCCTGCGCGAGCTCGCATCCGATCGGGCCGCCGCCGAGAACGACGATGCGGCGCGGGCGCTCGGTCAGGTTGAACACCGTCTCGTTGGTGAGATATCCGGCCGCTTCCAGGCCCGCGATCGGAGGGACGCCGGCGCGCGCGCCGCTTGCGACGACGGCTTTCTTGAAGTCGAGCCTCACGCCGTCGACTTCGAGCGTCTGCGGTCCCGTGAATGATGCGCTGCCGAGAAACACGTCGACGCCGAGCTCGTCGCGATAGCGCCTGGCCGAGTCGTCGCTGCTGATGTCGGCGCGCACCTTGCGCATGCGTTCCATCGCCGCGGCGAACTGCGCGTCGAGCGCGGCGTCGTCGAACGCGGCGCCGCCGATGGCTTCGCGCGCTTCGACGAGCCGGCGGCTGTGGCGAATGACGGTCTTCGATGGCACGCAGCCGACGTTCAGGCAGTCGCCGCCCATCAGGTTGCGCTCGACCAGCGCGACTTTCGCGCCGAGACCGGAGCCGACCGCCGCGCAGATGAGCCCGCCGGTTCCGGCGCCGACCACGACGAGATCGTATCGGGATGCCGGCGCGGGATTGGTCCAGCTCTCGGGCCGTACGTTGGCGAGCAGTCTCTGGTTGTGTTCGTCGGGCGGCGTGACCGGCGTGTGACCCGAAGTGTGCGTCATGCTGCGTCGCCTTTGCCGCCGACGTGACTCGAAGCAGCGTTCGCGTCTCCGGTCGCTTCGGCGAGCGCCTTTCGCGCAATGCGGGTCACGACGGCCGTCACCGCGATCGTTGCAGCCAGGCCGAGCGCAAGCACTGCATAGTAGCCCGTTCCTTTCGGAGCGTCGGCAGCACCGCCGGCCAGGGCCGCGACGTCACCGGCAAGTTTTCCGTAGTACACGAACAGCAACGTGCCGGGCAGCATCCCGATCGAAGCCACGACGAAGTCGACAAAGCGCACGCGCGTAAGCCCGAGCGCGTAGTTCAGCAACGTGAACGGAAATGCCGGCGACAGGCGCAGCAGGAACACGATCCGCCGGCCGTCGGCGGCAACCGTGCGATCGATGGCTGCGAATCGCTCGTTGCCGGCGATCCTGCGTTCGATCGCCGCACGCGCGGCGTACCGGGATACGAGAAACGACATGGCCGCCCCGATCGTCGCCGCGGTGAATGCATAGAGTACGCCCCGGCCGATCCCGAAAATCGCACCGGCCGCCAGCGTCAGCGCCGAGCCGGGAACGAATGCGACCACCGCCACTGCGTATCCTGCGATGAACACGAGCGGACCGAGCGCGCCGAGGCTTTCCACCCACTCGGCAAACCGCGGGACCTCGGCTCCCGCCCTGCGGCCGAGAATCCACAGGCCCGCAACGAGTCCGAGGACGAGCAGCCATTTGACCGCGGCCGGAACCGGCGACTTGGAGACAGATGCAGTACCGCTCATCGCCGCACGTGCATATGCGACTGCGGCGAGTCCGACAACTGCGGTCGCTACTTTTGCTTCTCGACGACGACTCGGCCCTCGGCAGTCTCGTACACTCGATACTTGTTGCCGTCCTTGCAGGTCGCGGCGAAATCCTTGTCGGCCTTGACCGTTACGGCTGTGACTTCTCCGCACGGCATGCCCTGGAGAGCGATCACGGATGTCAGGTCCTTCCTGAGCGCCTCGTCGGACTCGGCGGCAAACGCCGGCGCCGCGAGGCACGCAACGAGGAACAACGAGAATGGAATGACGTTCTTCATGGAATCTCCCTTCGTTCAGGTCTGCAGGGATGCGAACTTCTTCGGATCTGCGAGCAGTCCCCAGATTCGTTCGCGTGAGGAGACGATCTCCGACGCGAGCTTCTGGTCGTGATCCTGCAGAAGGGACAGCACCTTCATCATCAACAGGTCGTAGGAGCGCCGCAGCTCCGTGATGCTGGGCGTTGTCTTTCCCGCGTGGTGCTCGCGGAATTTCTCCATCAGGTCGTCGACCTGATTCTTGAGCGCGAGCTTCGTGAACACGCCGATCGCTTTGGTTTCCTTGAGCTGGGTCTTGAGCGCGTCGAGATCGAGCGGTGCGCTCGCCGCCGGCTCACGCGCGGCAGCGGCGGGCGCGTCAGGTGGCTGCCGCGCGGGCGCTTGCGGTTTCGGAGCCGGTGTTTCCGCTACGGGAGCCGCGTTGTTTTTCGTCGTCGATGCGGCGGGCTTTGCGGCCGGCGGCGTTGCGGGAGCCGGTGGCGGTGCCTGCGCCGGAACTGGCGGCGACGTCTCGGCCTTCTCGCGAGTGCATCCGGCGGCAAGCACCAATGTCACGACGAAGGCAGTGGAGAAGGTCCGCACGATCGACGAATAGCAAGGAGAGCGGCAGAGATGAAGCTCGCCGCCGGTAGCTTCAATCCGAGAGCATCGCGACGGATGGCGCCGGCTCGACTTTCTGCAGGTTGAGATCTGTCGCCTCCACATCAATGTCCACCGGACCGGTCGGACCAGTCGCTCCTCGCGGCGCGTAGGTCGTGCAGCGAGCAAGCTGCGACGGACCCCGGAAGCCTTGGAACGTGACGAAGCCCATGCGGAGAGGCGAGTAGGGGTAGCCCGCTCCGAAGAGTACGTTTGGCAGCAACGATTCGCACTCTGCATTCCGGCCGACGTGTCCGAACTCGAAGCCTGCATCGGTGGGATCGACCGCGACCTCGAGAGAACCGAGCACCGGCGAATCCATCAGCACGAACCGGACCGAGCCTTTGATCGGGCAGCGCAATGTCACACCCAGACCGGCCGCGTCGTGCAGCGCGGCCGACGCATCGCTCGCGGTAGTTAGACCATTGCCGTCGATGTCGCAGCGATCCCGCGTGCACTGCGGCTCGAGATCGACTGCGAAGCGAAGAATCTTCAATGCATCGGTCGCGGTGGTGGTTCCGCTGTCGTCGGCATCGCCGCACCTTTCCGCAAGCTTGCAGTCCACGGAGCATGCGCCATGCAGGTTCTCCCCGGTCGGATCATCGCACTGCTCGACTCCGACCCGCACATATCCGTCGCCGCATACGGCGGTCCTGCACTCCTCGGTGCACGCGTTGCCTGACCAACGGTCTCCATCGTCGCAAAGCTCGACGCCCTTCTCGAGAATCCCGTCGCCGCAGTACGCAAGCTTGCAGCTGTTGCGGCAAGCGTCGTTGTCCGCCGAGTTCGCGTCGTCGCATTCCTCCGTTCCGAATCGGACGAAGCCGTCGCCGCAATAGCTGCGGAAGCAGAGCGACGGACACTCGTCGGAATCATCCGGGTTCGCATCGTCGCACTGCTCGGTGAAGACGTTGATCACCCCGTCGCCGCATCGTTCCTGCTCGCACGTCGCCGCGCAGGACGGATCGCTGCCGCCGTACTCGCATTGCTCGCCAGGCTCGAGCACTTCGTTGCCGCAACCGGGCAGCGTGCAGTTCGCGTTGCATCCGTCGAGGTCGATGTCGTTGCCGTCGTCGCACTCCTCGCCGGCGTCGACCGTGCCGTTGTCGCATGGGAAGCCCGATACGGCGACCTTGACGATGGTATCGACCGGGTCGTAGCGGTCGGTGAAAGGCAGCGCATTCCACGCGATGGTCCAGCGATTGTCGCCGTCGGCGGCGACGATCGGATCGAGGTCCTGGCGCGCATCGCCGAGCGCCGCCGGATCCACGGGCGATGGCGGGCTGAACGTGCGACCGTCGTCCGTGGAGATCGACGCGACGATGTCCGAGTCGGTTCCAGCTGCAGCACCGAGATGGGCTGACCATGCGGCGAGAATGCGTCCCCCGTCATCCGCGGCGAGCGACGGAGACTGAAACTCGACGCCTCCGCGGTAGCCAATCGACTCGGGCGCGCTCCAGGATTGGCCGTGATCTTCGGAACGCGTCACGACGACGAACGGCAGGGATTCCCACCCGACCATCGTGGTTCCCGAAGGCGCGACCACCAGGGATGGCGCGCGGTATCCTCCGTATAGCGTACGGTAGAGCGGTCCGTATCCAGGCGACGCGAACTGCGGAAGCACACGGCTGTTCCACGCCGCTCCAGAAGCAGCGCTGCGTGAAAACCACAGCTCGCTTCCGAACTCTCTTTGCCACACGACGTTCCAGCCACCTGCGGGATCGGACGCCGCCGTCACGAACTCTTGCTCGTCATCGGCCGAGCATCCTGCGCCGGTACGGGTATGGTCATAGATGTGCCCGGATGCGGACCACGACTTTCCATCGTCCGCGCTGTAAGCGGCATCGAGTGAGACCGAGCACGAGCTGTCCTGTTTCTTGGTGGTCTCGACGACCGCCATCCATGCGCCGCTGTTACTGCTCACCAGCGTCACGCTGTCGACCCGGAGCACTTCGCAGCCGGAACACGAAAGCGTGTCGATGACGGCCGTCGTCGGCCACGATACGCCCTGATCCGTCGAACGCTGGACAACGATGCTCCCAACCTCACCGTAGTACTCCTCGGCCTCGACGCCTTTCCTGACGAACTGCGCAAACAGCGTGGTCCCGCCGCGCGACACCCCATCCCATCCCATCGAATCGTGACGGAAGCTGTTGTGAAGCGGCGGCGCGGGCGGTGAATTCCAGCGCGCTCCGGCTGTTGACGAAACGTACGTCGAGGCGCGCGGCAAGTCGGCGTCGTACGCGGGGTCGAATGTCATCGTGCGTTGGATGCCCCGGCGAAGCACGAGGCCCCCGTGACCATCGCCTTTCATGTCCGAGACACCCTGCTCGGCGATGGACGGGCCTTTCGGCGGCAGGGCCGTCTGGCCGACCGTGCGGACAATGGAAAATTCGGGCGCATCGTCCGACGGCGGCAACGTCGTCGTGGTAGTCGACGTGAACGAATAGAGGTCCGGATCGACGCTGAGCAGTCGGACCAGTTCTCCTTCGAACCGGCTTTCCCAATACACCGAGAAAATGCCGTCCGCTTCGGAACCGACACCGAGGAGCCGCGCGCGACGCGGGACGAACGTGTCGAGATCGAAAGCGCTGCCGACGAGCTTCATTCCGTCATTCACGACGCGGGCATGGACCCGTGAATCGCATTCGTAGTACTCGTTGCACGAGTGCTCCTCCGACCACGCGACGACGATATTTCCGAGGGCATCGGCCGCCGCATCGGCAGCATCAATCGGGTACGATATCGACGACTTCACCTCGATCGGCAGCGGAACGGGATCGCCATCGGCAGGGAAGCTCCGCAGCAGGATCTGTCCATTGCGCGGATACTTGCCACAGGTCGCGACGAGAACGAGCTTGTCTCCGACGAGCAGCCATCGTTCCGGAGACAGGGTGCAGTGCGATTCCGGCGTGAGCGTACGGAGCGCAGCGGCAACGCGGCCCGCCGAATCGAGCGACTGGATCCGGTACGTCGAGGTGTAGAGCTGATCCGATCTGCTCATGCCGACGACGACGCCCGACCCGTCGTTCCGGCAGATGAGCGTCACTGAGGAGCTGGAATCGAATTCCTCCAGAACTGCGGAGGCCTTGATCTCGCCATCGGGAAACTTCGTCTCGATCGCCCAATGGTATTTTTGTCCCTGCTCGTCCCACCACGAGTCGGTCAGCCCGAAAGGAAATTCGGAGGTGCCGCAGGCCGGTTGACTCAACCGGAATTCGGTCGCGACCCGCGGCTCGCCGATCGCGGCCGGCGCCGCGGCGAGCGCGGCGCCGTGGCCGACCAGCGTCGCGACGAGAATCGCCGTGCCGGTGAGATTGAGCCGTTTCATCGGAAGTCGGCGAATGTACCTGCCGGTGCAGAGCCGAGGCAAGGCGTCGAATGTTTTCCTGCAGCTCGCGATGGCCCGCTACGACATCCGCCGCGTGCGAGTCGCTACTTCGACCGCCACTTGTACCAAAGCGGCGCGATCGCCTGCAGCGGCCCGAGCGGGCTCATCTGCGATGCGCGCAGCTCGGCTTCGATGCGGTCGCAGTGGCGCAGCACCGGGCGCATGTCTTCGATGCGCGAGCGGATGCGGCTCCAGTCGGCCCACATCGCTTCGTCGTCGAACGTGATCTGGTCGGTCGCGAGCTTCCACAGCCAGTGGAATGCGTCGCGCGCGAGCACGTTCAGGTTCGGGTCGCGGTCGAGGTCGTCGATCGAGAAGCGGCTGTGGCGGATGCCGGGCTTCAGGTACTCGTCGCGGTAGATCGCGATCTCCTTGCGGCACTTCTCGTCGACCGGCAGGCCGAGGCCGCGCGCCATGCGCTCGAGCTCGACGGCAGGGTCGGCCATGACGTTGTCGTAGTCGATGAACACGCAGCGGCTCCCGCGGGTTCTCTCGAAGTACGGCACGGCGTTGACGAGCCATTCGAGATCGCTCTTTTCCTGCGTGCCGCGCTGGGGCTCGAGGCGCTGGCGCGAGCGTGCGACGCTGATCGGATTGCGCACCGCATAGACGAAACGCGCGTCGAGGCCGCAGCGATCGAACACGCGCTGGAAGAACGGCAGGAAGCGCGACGTACGCGCGTACTTGTAACCCCACACCGGCGAGTTGCCGAAGCGCCGGTGCAGCAGCGCGACGCAGTCGTCCTCGATCGCGCGCACGATCGGCAGATCGAACTCGGCGTCCTCGATCAGGCGAACGCTGTCGCCGCGGACACCCAGCGCGCGCTTCAGCCGCTTGCTGATCCGCAGCAGGTCGTTGTCTTCGAAAAAACCGGTCGGATTCTTGCCGCTGCCGGCACGCAGGTTGTCGCCGAGGTCGACGCCGACCGCCTGCATCGCGCGCGCGATCGCGCTCGTGCCGCTTCGGCCGACGCCGAGAATTGTTGCCATGACCCAGGGCTTTTTCGCAGGGGCGTTGGTGCTCATCGGTTGCATCCGTGCGAAGGCTGTCTTCGCGGCAGGAGTTGCTCAGGCGCGAGTCGCCGCACGCCGGGCAGAGGCTATTGGCGGTTCTCGCCCCGGAGGTCAAATAGCGCGCGCACGCGCTCGACGGTCCGCTCGAGATCGTCGAGTGGCCGGCGAACGGCAGGCGGCTGTTCGCCGAAGCGGTGCGCGAGACCGCGCTCGCGCATCGCAGCGAAATACGCGTCGAAATCGCGCGCCGGTTTGAACAGGCCGAGATCGATCGCGATGCGCCGCATCCACTGCGGCCACCTCGATTGTTCGGTGTTGCCGCGGCGAGGCCATTCGAACACCGCAACCGGCCGTCCGGTTGCGCTCGCTTCGACGAGCAGCGATGCGCTGTCGATCGTCACGACGAAATCGTCGGCCAGCGCGAGGAAGCCCTTGTACGGATTGTTCGCGGCGTCGTCCTTCTTCCACAGGTAGACGTGCGACGGCGCATCGACTGCTGCTGCCAGCGCTGCCGCCGCATCGGCGGGCGTGCGCGGGCTCGTCGTGATCAGCAGCGAGCCGCCGCGTGCCGCTGCCATCTGCGATGCTTCGCGACCGAGCCGTGAGGCCGTCTGCGCATCCAGAAGGTACGACGAGCTGTTGCCGCCGACGAGCAGCGCCGTCCACGGCCGCGGCAGGTGCTCGAGGCGCGGCTTCCATGCTGCAGCAGCCTCGGCCATCGCAGCCGGCTCGATGCGGTTGAGCACGCCGGTCACGTGAAGAATGTTTTTTCGCTCGGGAAGGCAGAACTGCGGCATCGTCACGATCAGATCGAAGCCTCCGAGCGGGGCCTGCACGTGCAGCAGGTGCACGAGCCTGGTGCGCCCGCCGGACTGCTTGCGTATCCACTTCGCTACGGGCGCCGCGCGGCGCGATGCGGCGATCACGAGGTCGGGCCACGGCGGCTCGAGCGGCGCCGATCTGTCACGGTCGACGGTCGCGCGCGTCGCACCGAGAAGAATGTTCGGCAGCACGTTCAGCTTGTTGTGGCGCAGCTGCTTGATCTCGTACGGCCAGCCGAGCGCGTCGGCGAGGCTCTGCATCTGGCCGTTTCCGCCGGTTCCCTTGCCGAAAAGGACCCAGACGTGCGGAGGTCGGAATGTGTCGCCGCGCGGGAGCGAGGGGGAATCGGTCATCGCGGGCCGGTGGCCTTGGTCGGCAATGTCAGGCGCGCGCGCGGCTCGGCTCTTCCGGCGCGAGCCGTTCGCAACCGAGAAGGGCACGCACGCGCTCGGCGACCGCGACCGCTTCGAACAGGACCGGCTGCGGCGAAAGATCGAGAGTGCCGTCGAACATCTTCGCATGACCGCGCTCGACGAGGCCGCGGTGGAACGCTTCGAGGTCGCGCGTGGGATGGACGATGCCGCGCTCGATCAGGCGCGAACAGAAATACTCGGTACCCTGCTGCGGCCGGAACGTTCCCTTTCCTTTCTTCGGACGCGAGAACGCGCGGCTGGTGATCGCGTTGACGAAGCGCTGCGCGAGCCCCGGCGACTTTTTGCGAACGGGGTAGATGTAGACCGGTTTTCCGGTTGCGGCCGCTTCGGCGATCATCGATTCGCTCTCGCCCGTCACGATCAGCGCATCGGCGCCCGCAAGATAGGCGAGATAAGGATTTTCCCTGCGGTCGGCGCTCCAGCGATGCACCTGGCCGAGCGGGGAAGGCAGCGCGGCTTCGAGCGCCTTGACGGCAGCTTCCGGCGTGCGGCGGCTCGTGACCACGGTGACGCTTGCGCCGGTCTTGCGCGCGAGCGTTGCGACGTCGTCGCCGAGCCGGTGCGCCATGGCCGCGTCGAGGTCGTACTGAGGGCAGCTTCCGCCGACCAGCAGCACGATGCGTGGCGACACGCGGCCTTCGAACAATGCGGGAAACGCGTCGGCCGCCGCACGCAGACGCGCGGGAGTCACCTGGCTCAGCGGCGCGGCCAGCTGGATGCGGCGCTCGTGCGGCGGGTAGCGCACGAACGAGCAGGTCGCGACCAGATCGAAATTGGTTGCGACGTCGCCGCCTTTGCGGCCCATCGCGATGACCGACGTGCGGCCTTCTCCCTGGCGTGCGATCCAGCGCGCGATCGGCCCGGTCGACCAGCCGGTGGATATGACCAGGTCCGGCCACGGCGGTTGAAACGTCTGGTGACGCCTGCGCGAGCGATCGAACGACATCGGGCCGAAAAGCCGGTCCGTCAATTTTGTCCACGCCGGAAAACCGCCGTCCTTGATCTCGTACGGCCATCCGAGCGTATCGGCGAGGCCGATCGACTGGGTCGTATGTCCAGGCTTCGGATCGGCGAGGATCCACACCCGCGGCGTCTCGTCGAGCAGGCGCTTTCCGCCTTCGCGCCACTGGACGACTTCGGTTCCGGCAAGTGTGCGGCGCCTGACGCCGATCCGCCAGCGGATGTCGGGGCTGTTGCGCGACGCGGCTTCCATCTGCGCACGCCACCACGCAAAGCCGCGCGGCCGGATGAGGATCGTCGTGCCGTCGGCAACATGTACGGTGCGCGCGGTGTCGTCGACGGTGATGAACACCGCAGCGGTCGCGCGATCGAACAGCTGGTCGAGCACCCACGGCAGGTCTTCGTTCGACAGCAGGTCGAGACCGGTCGTCGAGATTACGGCGTCGAACGGCCCGAACGGCACGTCCATTCCTTCCGCCGTGGTGGCGGTCGGATCGAATGCCGTCACGGTTGCGCCGGGATACTTGCCGACGCGGCTTTCGATCGCCTCGTTGCGTGCATCGGCGAGCGTGAACTCGAGGATGCTCCTGGCGTCGGCCTGGGCGAGCAGCTCACCGAGTCCGGACAGCGGCGGAGACGAGAACCGGCTCTCGAGTGCCGGCGACTGCCCGCCGCGCCGCGCGCTGCGCATCTGTGCGACGAACTCGGTGTAGAGCGTGTTGGTGCTGCGGAAGTCGAACGCGCGGTAGTTCTGGCTGTCGGCTTCGCGCTCCATGTCGTGCCAGATGTCGTGGACCGGGCTCGGCATGTAGACGAACTGTTCCGGGAACGGATGCCACGGCTGCTCGTGGATCGTCGTGAAGTGCAGGCACTTCGAGTAACCGGGCACGTAGTCGAAGTCGCGGGCGTGCCAGCATGCCTCGAGCGTTCCCCATTCGTGTTTGGACAGGCGCTCGATCGCCTTGCGTCCCTTGTGGTTGATGACGTCGATCGTCCAGATGTCGGCCATGCGCTCGCAGTCGATGAGCATGACCGCGGTGTCGTCGGGCGAGATCGCCAGATAGCCCTTTCCACCCATGTCCGAGTCGAAAAGCTCGGCCGGGTCGGACAGCCAGATCTGGTCGACGTCGTTGTAGATCGCGCGGCCGGTGGCGCCGGCCCAGCGCGCGATCGCGAAGCGGTAGTTCGTAAAGCCCGTCAGCCAACGGCGGCGGTCGTAGCCGCGCACGTCCTTCATCAGATGGATTTCGTAGACGCGCGACGGATCGCGGACCTTCTCGATGGAAAAGATGAAGACGCGCTCGGCGCGGTACTGTCCGGCCTCGGTGCCGACGTAGATCCGCACCGGAGGCTTGGTCGAAGGAGCGACGCTGCGGCGCGCGGGCAGCACGACCTTCAGCGGCAGGTCGCGCACGCCGGCAGAGGGAAGCCGGTTCGGGTCGGGGAAGATGCGGGAGAGAACCCGTCTCGTCGTCAGAAAAGGCATAACGATCTCCGAGAAGCCGGTGACGCGTCCGGCCAAGACAAAGCGGACGCGCTGGAGCAAGTCAACGTGCTGCGCCGACCGCCTGCTCGCGCACCGCGAATGCCGCCGCATCGTGATCGCCGTAGCGCGCGTCGCCCTCGAGCAGGGCGATGCGGCCCGCACTCAGGCGGTAGACCCGGTCGGCAACCTTGAGCAGGCCAGGCTGATGCGAGATCGCGAGAATCGTCGTGCGACCGCGAAGCGCGCGCACGGTTTCGTAAATGCCCGCTTCGCTCGCGGGATCGAGAGAGGCTGTGGCCTCGTCGAGGATCAGAAGACTCGGCCGGTGAACCAGAGCACGGGCGATCGCGATGCGCTGGCGCTGACCGCCGGAAAGGCGCGCTCCGCGTTCGCCGAGCGGCGTCTCCAACCCCTGCGGGAGCTCGCGGACGAACTCGGTCGCGCCGGCCGCCTGAAGAGCTTCCTCGACGTCGGCACGAGTCAGAGCGGGATCGCCGAGCGTCACGTTGAGCATCACGTCTTCGTGCAGAAGCAGCATCTCCTGCGGCACGTAACCGACGCAATGGCGCCACTTCGCGACGTCGATCTCCGACAGCGGCACACCGTCGAGCAGCACTTCGCCGCCCTGAGGCTTGACCAGGCCGAGCGCGAGATCGGCGATCGTCGTTTTGCCGGCGCCGGAAGGGCCCACGATCGCCGTGACCTCTCCGGCCACGATCTCGAGCGTCGCGCCCGCCAGGATCGGCCGCTCTTCGTACGCAAAGTCGACTGCGACCACCGACAGCGAATGTTCGAAGATCGGCTCGCGGGTACCGGTGGTCACTTCGGATTCGCGCGCGGACTCGTCGATGGTCTTCTGCAACGACCAGAAAGCGCTCTCGCACGCCGCCATCGCCTGGTACTGTTTCTGGGCTTTCTGCAGGCTGAACAGCGCGCGCGCAAAAATCAGAGACAGCATGATCACGCCGTTGACCGCGATGTCCCAGTACGACGTCGCGATGTACAGGCCGGCGGCGATCGTTCCGATCAGCAGCGGCTCCTGCAGCGCCCGTACGGCTTCCTTCGACAGCACCTGCTTCTGAAGCGAGCGATTCAGGCTCTGGGTTTCGTGCTCGAGAAGCGGCGCCACGAGCGGCTCGCGTCCCATCGCCTTCAGTGGTTTTACCGAATAGAGCACGTCGGTCATGCGTGCGAGCAGTGCACGCATCAGGTCGGTCTGCTGGACGCCGGCACGCTTCGTCTTGCGCACTAGGCCGGAAAGCATGCCGATCGAGAACAGGCCGACGAAAGACGCGGCCAGCGTCGTCTGCCACGAGACGAATGCCGCGATCGCGACGTAAAGAATCGTCTGGATCAGCTGCGCCATCAGCGTGGTGCCGTAGAGATAGGCTTCCGACGCGCGCAGGGCTTCGGTCGCAAATGCATTGGCGAGCAGGCCGACGGGCTGGCGGATGTAGTACAGCCAGCGCGCCTGAAGCAGCGCCCGCAGCAGCGCGAGCCGGAGGTCGGTCGCGACGTGTGCGACCGTGTAGCCGACCTGGCGCTGCGCGAGCAGCATCAGGCTGGCCTTGACGACGCTGCCGGCAACGATCAGCACGAGCAGCACGCCGAGCGTCGGCGTGACGCCGACCGCGGCAAGCGCCGTGCGGATTCCGTGTTCGAGCGCGGACTCTTCGCCTTTGGAGCCCGTCACCATGCTGAGCAGCGGCATCATGGTCGACAGGCCGACTCCCTCGGCCATCGCAGCCAGAGTCAGGCACACCAGCATGATGATGGTGCGAGACGGGTAACGTCGCGCAAAGACGATGAGCAGATGCATCCGGTTCGACAGCGCGCCCGCAAGGGGCTCGGTTCTGGGTACAGCTTCAGAGTCGGGGGGTCAAGACGGCCAGCGCACCGGCGCAAGCGCACGGGATGCGCAGCCCGTCAGGCGCCTCGCCGGGATTGCTACGATGACGCCGATCCCTACTATGTCGCGATGCCGATGCGGGCGCTCGTCCTTGCCGGTCGCCGGCCTTCCGGCGATGCGGTTGCCGACTCGCAGGGAATACGTCATCGCGCGCTGCTTCCGATTGCCGGTGTGCCGATGCTCGAACGCGTCGTGGTTTCGATCGAGCAAAGCGGCGTCGCCGACTCCATCACCGTAAGCTCGGACGATCCCGGCCTGATTGCATCGACGCCGGTGCTCGACGGCTTGTCGACGCGCGGACTGCTGAAGTTTCATCGCTCGGCTTCGTCGCCGGCTGCGAGCGTCGCCGATTTCCTTACGGAAGCAGGCGCACCGCTTTTCGTCACGACGGGAGACCATCCGCTGCTGACCCCGGAAATCATCCGCTATTTCGTCGAGCACGCGCTCGCGTCCGATGCCGATCTCATCGTCGGAATGGTGCCGGCCACGGTCTATCGCCGGCGATTCCCGGACCAGCCGCGCACGTTCATTGCGCTGCGAGGCGAGAAATATTCGGGCGCCAATCTGTTCCTGATGCGTACTGCCGACGCGGTCCGCGTGCCGCTGTTCTGGAGGCGAGCTGAAGCGCATCGCAAGTCGCCGTGGAAGCTGGTGCGGGAGTTCGGTCTCGCAAACCTCGGGCTCTTTCTGCTCGGGCGGCTCGATCTTGCAGCGGCACTCGCGCGGGCATCGTCGGTGATCGGAGCGAACGTCGCAGCCGTCGAGCTCCCGTATGCGGAGGCTGCGCTCGACGTCGACAAGGAGGCTGACCGGCTCTGCGTCGAAGCGGTGTTCGCCGAGCGCTTCGCAAACGGGAGCGCCGGCGAGCCTGCGCTTTACCCGCACGCGCAATTAGGGGACTGATCGATTCCGTGCGGATCGGAGTTCTGACCAATCTGCGCGCCGGCGGAAGCGGCGCGCGTTCCGGCAAGGTGCTCGAGCACCTCAGCCGTTATCCCGACATCGTCCACGTCGAGACCGATACGGGCCACGGTGCGACGGCCGCCGTTCGCGAGCTCGCCGAAGCCGGCGTTCAGATCCTCGTCGTCAACGGCGGCGATGGAACGCTGCAGCGAACGATCACCGAAGTTCTCTCGGCGAGCTCGCCGTTTCGAAAGAACGGAGGCGAGCTTCCCGATGCGCGCGATCTTCCGCTGATTGCTCCGCTTCGCACGGGCAGAACGAGCATGACTGCCTACGACATCGGCAGTCCGAGAGACGGCCGCGCCGCGATCGACCGCCTGATCTGGCGGAGCCGCACCGGCCGCCTGCACGACAGCCTCGTTCACCGCGCGGCGCTGCGCATGCGTCTCGACCCCGACGGCGTCGACTGCTGGGGAACGTTCTTCGGCGTCGGTGTGATTTACCGCGGCACGCTGCTGACGCACCGTATTTTCCCGAAGGGCAAGGCCCAGGGCGCGTTCGGCAGCACGATGGTCACGGCGGGTCTGATTGCGCGTGCGCTGACCGGGCGCGCACCGGTGGTCCCGAGCGCGGACGATCCTCTGAAGGTCGATCCGATCACGGTCACGCTCGACAACGAGCGTCTCGAGGCCTGCGAGTTCCAGCTGCTGCTGGCCACGACGCTTCATCGTCTTTTTGCCGGCATCCGTCCGTTCTGGGGCAAAGGGCCTGGCGGCATCCGCTTTACGGCGTTGCGGCCGGGCTGCTTCCGCCGTCCGCAGGACATCGCTCGCATCCTTCGCGGACACGCGCCCAAGAGCGACGAAGGCAGCGGTTCGATCTACGAAAGCCGCAACGTGGAAACGGTAGCGCTGACGCTCGACTGCGGAATCTCGCTCGACGGGGAAATGTACGCGCCGCATGCCGGCCGCCAGGCGATTCTCAAGGCGGACCATCGCATTCGCTTCCTGTCGACGCGCTGAGATACGCTTCGCCCGTGAGCTCGCGAAGCCAGCCCGAGTCTGCGGAGCGCAGCAAGGTTGCCGAACCTGCCGAACCTGCCGCGCCTGCGGCGCCTGTCGAGAATGATCCGCGCACCGAGCTCGCCGCGCTCTTCGAGGACGAGCATCGCCGAAGCGTGCCCGACGAGATCCGCACGCTCACCGACGAGATCCGGCGGCGCCACGGCGACGCGGTAAGCGCGGTCTTCTTCTACGGATCATGCCTGCGGCGCGCGTACGTCGACGGCGGCGTCGTCGACTTCTACGCGATCGTCGATTCGTATCGCGGCGCGTACCGCTCGCGGATGCTGCGGCTGTCCAACACGCTGCTGCCGCCCAACGTCTATTACGTGGAGCTTCCGCAGGCCGGGGGCGAGGCGCTGCGCATGAAGTACAACGTCGTCTCGCGTGACGACTTCGCCAGGGCGTGCCGGCCCGAAAGCCTGCACGCGATCGTCTGGGCCAGGTTCTGCCAGCCGGCTGCTCTGTCGTGGGTTCGAGACGACCAGACCCGCGCGGCCCTTGCCGGCGATACCGCAGAGGCGGCCGTCACGATGGTCAGCCGGATGCTCGCGCTTCATCCGTCGGCGGCGACGACCGAGGAGCTCTGGCAGGCCGGATTCGCGACCACCTATACGACCGAAATGCGTGTCGAGACCGCGGAGACAATCCGGCAGGTCTATGACGCCGCGCCGGAGCGTTATGCCCGTGTCACGGCGCTCGCCGTCGAGGTCCTCGCACGCCGGGGCCTCGTGCAGGGTCGCGTCGAGGACGGACGGCTCAGGGTCCGCATGGCGGAGCCTGCACGCCAGGCGATCCTCAGCTCGTGGAACCGCAAGTTGCCGATTGCCAAGGGACTTTACGTTGTCCGCCTGGTCAAGTCGGCGCTCACGTTCGGCGACTGGCTGCCTTACGCGCTGTGGAAACTGACCAGGCACAGCGGCGTGACGATCGAGCTCACCGAGCGCCAGCGGAGGCATCCTCTGATCTGGGGCTGGCCGGTCATCCTGCGGCTGATCCGGGGTCAGACGCTGCGCTGACGGCTGAAGCCGGGCGCCGGATCTGTGGCTCGGGCTCCGCACGGGCCGGTTGTCATCTGCCGCCACCACTGGCAAAACGATGGTCTTCTTATGGCCACCACGGACGGAGGGACGCTCGTCTCGCCGGGCGAGACGGCACAGGTGGATCACAGTCCTGCCGCACTGCGGCGACGATACACCTCGCTGTTTCGACCCAAGGCCTGGCTCTATTACTGCGACACGCTCGTCTCGGCCGCGCTGGGCTGGGGTGCATTTGCCGTCGCGCTGATGGCGCCGAGGTTCTCGCTGCTGTGGGCCGTGGCGGTCGTGACGGCCACATTCGCGCTGTACCGGGCCGTGCTGTTCATTCACGAGCTCGCTCATCTCAAGCGGACATCGGTTCCGCGCTTCGAAATCCTCTGGTCGATCTTCGTCGGCTTTCCGCTGCTGGTGCCGAGCCTGATGTACGTCGGCTCGCACGGCGAGCATCACCGCCGCGCCATTTTCGGAACCGACCGCGATCCCGAGTACCAGCCGATCGGACAGTGGAGCAAGGCAAAGGTCGTCGGATCGACGCTCCCGCTCCTGTTCGTTCCGTTCCTGCTGGTGCTGCGCTGGGGAATCTTCGGACCGATCTCATACCTCGTGCCGCCGCTCAGGCGCTTCCTCGTCGGCTACGCTTCCACGCTCGTCATCAATCCAACTTATAAAAGGCGCATGCCCGAAGGCCGCATGGCGCGACGCTGGATGATCGAGGAAGCCGGCGTCGCATTGGTCTGCTGGACCGTGATAGCCGCCGTTGCGACCGGGACGATCGGCTTTTCGTGGATGTTCGAGTGGTACGTGATCTCGTGTTCGATCCTGGTGCTCAACCACGTCCGCACGCTGGTCGCGCACCGCTACCACAACGACGGCACACCGATGGATCTGCTCGAACAGTATCGCGACTCGGTCAATCTGTCGGGTGGATCGCTGATCGATGCGATGCTCGCTCCGGTCGGGCTTCGTTACCACGCGCTTCACCATCTGCTGCCGACGGTGCCGTATCATTCGCTCGGTGCGATCCACCGGCTGATGCTGAGCGAGCTTCCGGCGCAGACGCCGTACCATGTCGCCGAGCACCGCACGCTCGTTCACGCGGTGCGCAGCCTGTTCGGTGGACGTGCGCTCGCGCACTTTCTTCCGGTGCGGAGCTCGGGCGTCGTCGCGCGGCGCTGACACCGCCTTTGAGCAGCAGCCAGCGGCTAGTTCCTGAGCGCCAGCATCCCGCCCACCAGCAGAAAGATTCCGTTTGCCGCCCATGCGGCCATCACCGGAGGCAAGGACCCCGCGTGCCCGGCGGAAACCGTCAGCGCCTGCGTCAGCCAGTAGAGAAAGCACACTCCCATGCCGGTTCCGATGTGCTGCGCGTTTCCGGTCCGTGACGAACCGCGCAGCGCGAGCGGAAGCCCGATCAGCACCGTGATGATGCCCGACAGCGGCAGAGCGAACTTGAACTGGAGGTCGGTCTGGAAGCCGGCCGGATCGAGCCCCTTGGCCTCGAGCGTTCGGATGCGCTGTCGCAGCTGCCGGATGCTGAACTCGTCCGAGCGTGGAGCCTTGCGACGGAACTCGGCCGGCGTGCCGCCGAGATCGACGTGGGGGTCACTGAGCGGCGCATAGGTCAAGCCTCCGTCGCTCGTGAACTCGCGGACGGTCCCTCCTTCGTAAGCCCAGTGGTCCTGGCGCCAGATCGCTTCGGGAATTTCGATCAGCTTGTTCAAACGGAAGTGCTCGTCGACGCCGTGCAGGGTGATGCCTTCGAGCTTGTTATTGGTCGCATCGAAATAGTCGATGTTCAGGAAACCCTCCGGCACCTGAAGCCAGAGCGACGTCGCGTCGAGCTTGCCGCGGCTGTCCATGCTCTTGATGTCGATGTCCTTGATCGCGCGTGCGCGTCCGGCCGCCGGCGGCACCACGTATTCGTTCCACGCGAGCGCGGAAACACTGAGCAGAATGCTCATGCCGACGAGCGGCCGCCCGATCTGGCCGACGCTGACGCCGCACGAAAGCATCGCGAGCACCTCGTTGCTGCGAACCAGCGAACCGATGCCGAGAAGCACCGCCAGAAGAGACGCCGCGGGATAGACCTCGACCAGCCATTTCGGAGTGCGCAGCGCGAAGTACGCCGCAACCAGCCCCGGATTGGAGTTGTACGCCGCGAAATCCCCGATGCGGCTGAAAAACTCGACGACGAGCAGCAGGCTGATCGCGCCCACGAGGCACATCGCGAACGCCCGCAGGTAGATCCCGACCACGTGGCGCGAGAGCAGGCTCATGCGCGGCTCCTGCGCGCAAAGCGCGGCGACCAGCTGCGGCTCGAATGCTGATCGGACGCACGCCGGAACAGCATCGAGGCAAGAAGCGCGAGCAGCGCGTTGGGAAGCCACATCGCAACCCATGTCGGAATGATCTGCTCGCGCGCGACGGTCACCGATCCGGTCAACGCGAGGTAGTAGAGGAGCACGACGATCGTGCTCAGCAGCAGCCCTCGCGACTTGACGCCGCGCCGTCCGACCGCACCGAGCGGCACGCCGACGAACGGCAGCAGAAGCGCGGCCACCGGCAGGACGAGCTTGCGGTGCAGCTCGATGGTTTCCTCGATTGCGCTTTCGCCGCGCGCCAGGTGCTCGCGCCGTTCTTCGAGAAGCCGCGTCAGGTTCATCGCCGCCGGTCCGCCGTTGTCCATCAGGTCGATGCCGCGTTCTTCGGTCAGGTCGAGATGGAGCTCGAGCGAATCGAAATCGGTCTTGTCGTGGTATTTGCCCGTCGGGTGGTACGTGAGCAGGCTGCCGTTTCGCAGCCTGAGATAGGCCGTACGCGCATCCTCGTTCGACTCGACATGACCGTCGCTCGCGAAGATCGTCTTGCGCCCGAACTCCTCGCGCTCCTCGGCGAGCATCACGTTGCGCATGGTGCCGGTGTCCGGCTCGAGCTCGTCGACGAACAGAATGACGCCGCCGAACCACGTATTGAAGACACCCGGGCGCAAGGAAGCCGTAAGCCGCGTGCGCGCCATGTCGTACGTGGTCTGCTCGATGCCGCGATTGGCCCAGGGACGAGCCCACACGCCGAGCACGAGACTGACGATCGCCACGACGACGCTGAATGCGATCAGCGGCTGTGCCAGCTGGCGCAGCTCGAGCCCGGCGGCGCGCATCGCGAGCAGCTCGCCATCGCTTCCGAGCCGCGCGAACACGACCACGACCGCCAGCAGCGCTCCCATCGGAAGCGCCATCTCGAGGTAGGACGGGACGATGAATCCGGCGAGCAGGCCGACGAGCCGGGCCGGGACGCCGCGTGCGAATACGAGGTCGACGAATTCGACGAGCCGGAGCACGAACAGCACGGAGACCGCCAGGCCCACCGCGGCGACGAAGGCCCGGCCTACTTCGCGCAGCAGGTAACGGTCGAGAGTGCTGGTCATCGGTTGTCGTTCACTTGGACGTTCACTCGGTCGTTCACTTGGACGTTCACTCAGTCGTTCACTTGGGCGTTCACTCGGTCGTTCACTCAGTCGTTCACGGTGATCTTCTCGTACACCGACTGGCCGTCGTTGCTGTGGCCGAACAGCTCGATGTAGCGAACCGTCGGCAGCACCAGGCCCTCTTCGGCGAACACGAAGACCTTCTCGAGATAGGCCTGCTTGCCGGCGATCGTCGTGAATGTCTCCGCCTTGCAGTGCTGTCCGACCGGCGTGACCCTTATCACGAGCTCACGGTCGGGAAGGGCACGAACCCGGATTTCTATGCGCTGGTCTTTCTTGACCTCCTGTTTCTCGAAGCCATAGCCGGCCTGCTGGTAGAAATGCAGCGACTCGACTTCGGGCGGGTCCTTTTCCCGCTTCAGCCAGTAGTTGTAGACCGGCTCGGTGCCGATCGGGCGGCAGTGCTCGTCGACGTGAACGCCGTAGTGAACCTGGTTGCGGTTTTTGTTGCGGTCGACGTGGAAAACCGACTCGGGAGACTCCGCTTGCGACATGCCGGCGGCACAGATCACGAGCAGCACGGCGATTGCCGGCACCGTTGCCCGAAAATCACGCGCAGGAGTTCGCCGGGCTTGCACGCCCGCACACTAGCCGACCGGGCGATCGAGTTCACGCCGGCTGAGCGTGCATGCGGGGGTTGTGCGCGAGGCCGCGCAGACCGTGCCGAGGGCGCCGAAGCGAGAACGATCGCCTAGACGGCAGCGCGCATCGCGGATTCGACCGCAACTCCGCCGCTCTCTTCTCGCGGAGCGAACGGTCCGAGCTTTCGCCGCTCGAGCTCGGCGGCCATTGCCGCGCGGAAGCTGCGATTGGCGAAGATCAGCCAGGTCACGGTGCCGAAATACCCATACCGAAGCTTCGGGCTCTCATCGAAGTATCGCAGCTGCTGGTACGGCCGGGCAGCGTTCGCGTGATGATCCGCATGCCGGGAGAGCCCGACCAGCGTGTAGAGCGTGAACCACGAATCGGTGTCCCACGAATCGATCGGTCGCACGCGCCGCGACGTGCGCGAAAGCCCGTAATGCTCGAAGTAGTTGACGGCCTCGAGCAGTCGCACGGCGACCACGGCCTGCAGGACGTAGACGACCGCTGCGCCGGCGCCGAGTACAACAAGGAGCGCGAGCGGAACCGTCCACTCGATGACGAGACCGTGGAGCATGCGGTTCCTGAGCATCCGTGCATCGCGCCACGACATCGATTCGTCACCGAGGCGCTTTTTTTCGAGGCGCCATGCGCTGGCGAACTGCGCGGGAATCGTGCGGCGCAGGAACGACACCGCCGTCTCGCCAAAACGGGCGGTGGCGGGATCGTCCGCCGTTCCGACACGGGCGTGATGGCCGCGTACGTGCTCGATTGCGAAATGGTCGTACAGGACCGTCCACAGCAGCAGCCGGCCGAGCCACTGCATGTGCGGCCTGCTCCTGTGGACCAGCTCGTGCGCGACGACGATCGCCGAGTACCCGGAGTTGATGCCGATCAGCAGCACGCCGACGAGCGTATCGATGCGCCAGAATCCGTTTTCGGCCACCGTTCGCACGAGCAGCGCGACGCTTGCGAGCTGGGTCGCGACCAGCACGTAGAGCACGCCGTCGAACGGCCACGCCGGCATCAGCGCAACCGGCTGGCGGTGCTCGCCTGGTGAGCGCATGTCGATCCAGATCGAGCCGGCGACCACCATAAGGAACGGAAGCGAAGCCCACCACGGATGCGGCGCCGTCAGTCCGAATGCGAGACACGCCGTCGGCAGGACAAAGCAAAGAAGATGAAGCAGCCAGACGCGCATCGTCTCGGCAGGCGAAGCGCCGACAGGCGAAGAAGAAAGGGCAGCTGACTCGGCAGTTTTCACATACGACTCCGTATGTCGCCCATTTCATACATACGGTGCCGTATGTCAATAGGGACGAATGACGAAGGCGACCCACAAGGGCAGGTCCGGCTCGGGCGCTCCGCCGGGCGAAGGACAATCTTCGGGCCGTGGCCGCCGGGCAGTACCTTCCTCCGCCGTCGCGAGGGACCGCGAGACGACCAAGCAGGAGACCCGCGAGGCGCTGGTGGCCGCCGGTCTTGCCGAATTTGCCGAGCGCGGCCTCGATGCGCCCAGCCTCGATGCGATCTGTGCGCGCGCCGGCTTCACGCGCGGCGCGTTCTACGTTCACTTCCACGATCGCGACGAGTTCCTCGAATGCGTGATGGAGCGCGTATTCGGCGCATTTCTCGATGCGGTCATCGCAACCGGCGACAACGCGCACGACCTCGAGCAGACCGTATCCCGCTTCGCTGACGCGGCGTCGATGGTTGGACGCCGGCACGCAAGGCCGCTCGCGCTTTCGATCGACCTTCATCGGGTGCTCGACGCATGCGCGAGGTCTCCCGTCCTTAAAAAGCGATTCGTCACGATGTTCTCCGGAGGAGCGGAGAGGGTCGCGGCGGCCGCCCGGCGCGGGCAGCAGGCCGGGTCCGTCCGCAGCGATGTCGATGCGGCGACTCTCGGCTCCCTTCTGACCATCCTCGCCCTCGGAGTGGTCACATCGCTGGACATGGGGGTCCCCACAGATTTCCAGGGCTTGCGTGACACGGTTCTGCGCCTGCTCGCCGAATCGGCCGGAATGTGACTGTTGGAGTGGCACTACGCCCACGCGTGCGGGGGCCGATTTCAATCCCAACGGCAGGAAATAAAACGCTATTCATTTTTTCCGGAATTTTGGGCCTGTGGTCGGGAGCACACCCTTGTTGAGGCTCGTGTAAGTAATGTATCGCGGACACCGTTGGACGGCATGCAGGTGTTCCGACCGGAACACCGGGAGTGCTGCCGCCCCCACGGGAGGACCCTACCGATGCGCAGCCTTGCTGTTCGCCTTGCCTGCCTTGCCCTTCTGATCCCTTCGTCATCTCTGGCGCTCACGTCGGCCGAAACCAGTTGCCGCGACACCATCGCCCGGTCGATCGCCCGCTACGATGGTACCGTTCAGAAGCTGGTCACGAGTTGCCACTCCCGGCGCAGCGGCGGTGTCCGTTCCCTCGACGACGACTGCAACGACGTCGATCAGGCCAACGCCGCGTCCGCGTCGGCCGCGCGTGACGAAGCACGCGAGGCCATCGTGGGGGGATGCTCGGGCGCAAGTTCGCTGCTGGCGTCGTATCCGACGTGCCCGGCCCCGGCCGCCACGGCCGACGACGGCGGTACGACCACAGGAATCGATGACTTCGAGGATCTCAGCGACTGCCTGACGGCGCTCACCGACGTGCAGGTCTCGCGGCTCAACCGCGACGCCCAGGGACTTCCCGACGAGCGGCTTCTCGATCCGCTGCGCAAATGTCAGGGCCGCCTCGGCAAAGGCGTCGCGCGTATCGTCAAGACGATCCTGAGCGAAGGCCGCCGATGCCAGAAGCAGAAGGACGAAGCCGGCGGCTCGTCCGCTTACGCGTGTGAAGACGTCGATGCGCGCGGACTCATCGCCAAGGCCGTCACCAAGTTCGAATCCAAGACGGCGTCATCGTGCGCATTCTCTTCGAGCGTTCTTTCCAAGCTCGATGCGTGCGCGGACACGACCGACGGCCTGATCGCCTGCGCGGAAGCGAGCGCCGTCAATCGCGGAAACGCGATCATCCGCAACGCGTACGAGCTCAGCGAAGAAACTGAAACGACGACGACCACGACGACCACCACGACTACCACGCTGCCTGGCACCGGCTGCGGCTCGACGTTCCCGACGTGCGGCGGAATCTGCCCGGCCAACTCGACCTGCATGAACACCGGCTCGTCGTGTGCGTGCGTCGCAACCGGAAGCGGCGAGTGCGCGCCGGCAACGATCATCCGCACGATCCGCGGCAAGTACGGTTCGGCTCCGTCGCAGACGTCGCTCAGCACCGGCTGGTCCGGCTCTGCGCACGACGTCGAGGTTCCCGACCGCACCGGCGACGTCGTCGACGTCGAGTGCGACGCCAATTGCGAGAACTGCGAGATCTCGATGAACGTGCAGAGGGGAGACCCGACGTCGAACTGCCGCTGCACGCAGAACCCGCAGACGACCTGCACGGTCATCAATGGTTCGGATCCGGAAGCCTGCGGCTCGCTCGATCCGACGTGCCGGTGCTACTTCGGTTCGCCGCTCCCGCTCGAGTCGGCGGGAACGCCGGCCTGCGTCGTCAACCGGATCCGCGAAGACTATTCGGGCACGATGAACTTAAGGACCGGCGAATGGTCCGATCGGATCAAGCTCGCGGCGGTCGTCTACCTCGGTCTCGACAAGCTGCATCCGTGTCCGACCTGCGTCGGCGATCCGGTCGCGAACGACGGCGTTCGCGGCGGCACGTGCAGCGGAGGAGTTTCGAGCGGCGCGTGCGACGTGAACGGTACGCACGCCACGTTCGGCCCGACCAGCTGGGACTGCCTGCCCGAGACGGCCTCGAACGTGAGCGGAGCCGGCCTGCTCATCAATCTCAACTCCACTCCGGACACCGTCTCGATGAACGCCACCCTGCCGTGCGACACGCCGGCGGGAAGCAACTGCCCGTGCCGCACGTGCAGCGGCAACGGCAACCAGGGCTGCAACTCGGACGCGGAATGTGCCGCGACCAGTTCCGGAACGTGCACGGTCGGCGGCGGAGCCGGCGTGCGTCTCAACATGTGCACCGCATTCGCGTGCGGTGCAGACGGCACCTGCGCGTCCGGCCCGATCGACCGTTACTGCGATTCCAACACGCAGCCGGATGGACGCGGGTTCCTGCCGTGCGCCAGCAACGCCGACTGCTCGTCGGGTACGTGCAGCATTCTCGACGTGCGCCGCTGCTTCCCGGATCCGATCACGGCAAGCGGTGCGCCCGATCCGGCCGTTCCGACGAGCGGATCGCTGTTCTGCATCGCGCCGACGTCGAACCCTGCGATCAACGTCGCCGCCGGGCTGCCTGGCCCGGGCAAGCTCGAGCTCACGTTCGAGGCCGACGTGCGCTGCCGCAACAACCCGGAAGTCCCGTATGAATTCCCGTCCGGCGCGAACTGCGTCGCGGCCGGCTCGACCACGACGACTACGCTTCTTCCGCTGCCCGACTGCGGTGACGCCGAAGCACCGATTTGCGGCGGCGTGTGTCCGGTCGGTCAGACGTGCGGCGCGAGCGGCAGCGTCTGCACGTGCACGGGCCTGCCGCTGCCAGCGTGCGAGGACGCGACATCTCCGGTCTGCGGTGGTGTCTGCGCGGATGCCAACAAGATCTGCATGGACAACGGCGGAACGTGCGCGTGCCAGATTCCCACGCTTCCGCAATGTTCGAATGCGTCGTCGCCGGTCTGCGGCGGCGTCTGTCCGACCGGCGAGCTCTGCACCGACGTCGGCGGAACATGCGAGTGCGGCGCACCGGGCGTTCCGCCGTGCGGCTCTGCGCTGTATCCGACATGCGCGGGACTCTGCGACGTGGGATCGGTCTGCACGGCCAATACCAGCGGGAGCGGGTGCGGATGCCTCGCGACGCCGCTGCCGACCTGTGCGTCGGCTACCACGCCGCTGTGCGGAGGCACCTGCGCGGTAGGCTCGCTGTGCCAGACGGTCGGCCTCGTGTGCCAGTGCGTGCCGCTGCCGATACCGCCGACTCCGTCGCTGCCGTAGCCAGGCAGCTACGCTCTTCGAGGCGCACCCTGCGAATCTGTCCGGATTCGCCGGGTGCGCGGTCGGTCCGGCTCCCCATTTTTGTTCTCCCGCCACTCGCGTATTTTTCCCCGCGTGAAAGTCGCACCTGAGTTCCGTGCTTGCGGGAGTTCGTTGTCGTGATGCTTCTCGTTGCTACGCGCAAAGGCGCATGGATCCTTCATGGCGATTCGGCACGTCGCACGTGGCGCGTCGACGGCCCGCATCTTCTCGGCCAGGTCGTCAATCATCTCGTCATGGATCCGCGCGACGGCCGCACGCTGCTGATGGCCGCGAAGACCGGCCACCTCGGGCCGACGATCTTTCGCTCGGACGATCTCGGCCGCACGTGGAAAGAAGCCGCGCGTCCGCCCGCGTTTCCGAAAGTGGACGACGGCACAAACGGCCGCGCCGTCAGTCACACGTTCTGGCTCGAAGCCGGGCCTGCGTCCGAGCCGGGAGTGTGGTGGGCCGGCACGTCGCCGCCGGGACTGTTCTGCAGTGAAGACGGCGGCGCGACGTGGGAGAGCGTAAGCGGCTGGAACGACCATCCGATGTATTCGAAGTGGGTTCCGGCCGATTCGGGAACGCCCGATGGTCCGCTGCTCAATCAGATCGTCATCGATCCGCGCGATGCGCGCCACATGTACGTCGCGACGTCGACCGGCGGCGTGTTCGAATCGAGCGATCGCGCGGCGTCGTGGGCGCCGCTCAATAAAGGCGTCGAAGCCAACTTCATGCCGGACCCGTATCCCGAGTATGGCCAGGACGCGCATTACCTTGCGCAGAGCCGCGTGCGGCCCGATCGCATCTACCAGCAGAACCATTGCGGCATCTATCGCATCGACCGGCCGGCCGATGTCTGGGAACGGATCGGCCGCAACATGCCGGCGGACATCGGCGACATCGGATTCTCGATCGTTGCGCATCCGCGCAACGCGGACGTCGCGTGGGTGTTTCCGATGGACGGCACCGAAGTGTGGCCGCGCACGAGCCCTGGCGGAAAGCCGGCCGTCTACCGCACGCGTGATGCCGGCGCGTCCTGGGAGCGACAGGACCGCGGTTTTCCGGCCGAGCAGGGCTGGTTCACCGTCAAGCGGCAGGCTTTTGCGATCGACAGTCTCGATCCGGTCGGGATTTATCTCGGCACCACCGGCGGCGAGCTGTGGGCGAGCAGTGACGAAGGCGAATCGTGGCACGAGATCGTCCGCCACCTGCCCGAGATCTATTCGGTCGTCCCCGCCGGCGCAGCCTGATGCGCGTGCTCTTGCCGACGATGCTGCGCTCGTACAGCGCGGGAGCCGCGGAAGTCGATGCGGCCGGCACGACGCTCGGCGACCTTCTCGCAGATCTCGACCGCAGATTTCCCGGAATTCGTTTTCGCGTGATCGACGAACAGGACAGGGTGCGCCAGCACGTGCGCATCTTCGTCGACGGCGAGGTCGCCGGCGATCTTGGCGTAGCGCTCGCGGGGCGATCGGTGGTTCAGATCGTCGGCGCGCTCAGCGGCGGGTAGCCTTCAAGGAGAGCACTATGCAACGACGTATCCTCGGAAAGAACGGTCTCGACGTTTCGGCAATTGGTCTCGGATGCATGGGCATGTCCGAGTTCTACGGGCCGTGCGACGATGCGGAATCGATCGCGACGATTCATCGCGCGATCGAGATCGGCGTCAACTTCCTCGACACGGCCGACATGTACGGGCCGTACATCAACGAAGAGCTGGTCGGGCGCGCGATCCGCGATCGCCGCGACAAGGTCGTTCTGGCCACCAAATGCGGCATCACGCGCGATCCCGTGCACAAGGGAATCCGCGGCATCGACGGCAGTCCCGCGTACATTCGCGAGGCCTGCGACGCGAGCCTCAAGCGTCTCTGCGTGGACCACGTGGATCTCTACCAGCTTCATCGCGTCGATCCGCAGACGCCGATCGAAGACAGCGTCGGCGCGATGGCCGAGCTCGTCCGCGCCGGCAAGACGCGTTTCATCGGACTGTCCGAAGCCGGCAGCGACACGCTGAGGCGCGCGCAGAAAGTGCATCCGATCGCGTCCGTGCAGAGCGAGTTTTCGCTGTGGAGCCGCGATCCGGAGGACGGCGTGCTCGCGACTTGCCGTGAGCTCGGGATCGGTTTCATCGCGTACAGCCCGCTCGGGCGCGGCTTCCTGACCGGACAGATCAAGCGTTTCGAGGATCTCGCCACCGACGACTACCGGCGCTTCTCGCCGCGCTTCCAGGCGGAGAACTTCCAGAAGAACCTCGACCTCGTCGCACGCATCGAAGAGATCGCGCGCGACAAAGACTGCACGGCTTCGCAGCTCGCGCTGGCGTGGGTGCTCGCGCAGGGCGACGACATCGTGCCGATTCCCGGGACCAAGCGGCGCAAGTATCTCGAGGAGAATGCCGGTGCGGTGGCGATCGAGCTCACGGCGAGCGACCTTGCGCGCATCGACGAAGTCGCGCCCGCCGGTGCCGCCGCCGGTGGCCGCTACCCCGAAACGATGATGCAGTTCGTGAACCGCTGAAAACAAAGGGAAAAAATAAAGGTACCTGGTCCCTTTTCAATTCCCTTTAGAATTTCGGCATGTCGGCGAAGCCTCGCAGGTCGTGGGCGGGAACGATCGTGATCTCCGGGAATTTTGCGGCGATGGCGGCGACGCGAAGCAGGTTTGCGCGCACGCCTTCGGGATCGGCGTCGGCGACGCGGCGCTGGAGCCACGGACGCTCCTCGCGCTGGAGTATTCCTTCGAGCTGCCAGACGAGGTCGCCGACGAGCGCGTAGCGCTTCTCGCCCGGCAGCGTGACGAAGACGATGACCGAACCCGGCGTGTGTCCCGGCGCCGGCACGAGGACGATGCTGCCGTCCTTGTAGACGTCGCTGCTCGTCGGAAATCCGAGATACGGCCCGCCGCCGAACTTGTACGCAGCGTAGCGCACGTCGCGGAAGCTGCGCGCGAGCTCCATCACCGCGCCGCCTTTGTCGATGGCTTCGCGCTCGGCCTCCGGAACGAGCACCGTCGCTCCCGGAAAGTCCGGAAGCCCGCTCACGTGATCCCAGTGCGCATGCGTCAGCAGGATCCACTTGAGCTGCGTCATGTCGTATCCGGCGTCGCGCAGCTGATCGGCTGCGCATTTCCCGTGCTCGTACGTCGTCACGTAGCGGACGAAGAACGGCAGCATTTCGAACTGCCGGTCGATGTCGCAGCCGAAGCCCGTGTCGATCAGCAGATCGCCTTTGGGGTGCTTGATCAGCACGGCCGTCATCGCGAAGTCGCGCTTGTCGAAAAACGAGCCTCCGCGGTACGCAAAGCCGGTGCTGCGATGCGTGACGCCGGTCGGAAGCTGGAAGATCGCCATGCCATCGGGCGGAGACGCCGGCGGCAGTTCGGCATCGAGCGGAGCCGGCGCGGGAAGCGGCGCCGGCAGCAGCGAGATCTCGAGCAGAACGAACGGCAGCGCAAGGATCGCGGCGAGCAGGAGAAGTTTTCGCAACGTACGCCTTCGATCTCAGCGCTGCAGGATGCTCTGGGCGGATTTGACGATGTCGTCGTCGGTGACCTGCTGCTGCGGCCTCGGAATCTCGACGCCGCGCTGCACGGCGGGACGCGCGGCAACGCGCTCGATCCACGCCTGCACGTTCGGAAGATCGTCGATCTCGATGCCGGCCCACGGGTGGATGCGCACCCACGGCCACGTGGCGATGTCGGCGATGGTGTAGTCGTCGCACAGGAACTCGCGGCCGTCGAGGCGCTTCTCGAGGACTTCGTACAGCCGCTTGGTCTCGTTGTGATAGCGCGAGATCACGGCCGGAAGCTTTTCGGGAAAGTAGCGGAAGAACACGTTGGCCTGTCCCTGCATCGGACCGATGCCGCCCATCTGGAACATGACCCACTGCAGAACCGTCGACCGGCCCTTTCGGTCGACCGGCATGAGCTTCCCGGTCTTCTCCGCCAGGTAGACGAGAATCGCGCCCGATTCGAAGACCGCAAAGTTGTCCTCGTCGCGATCGACGATCGTCGGAATGCGGCCGTTCGGATTGATGCGAAGGTACTCGGGCGCCTTCTGGTCACCGCTGCCGAGATTGATCGGGTGCACTTCGTACGGAAGCCCGGTCTCCTCGAGCATGATCGAGGCTTTCCAGCCGTTCGGCGTCTGCGAGGTGTAGAGGTCGATCATCAGCGGTCCTCCGGAAATGCGTTGGCGTGCGGCGGGAAGCTAGCGGGGAAGAGCAATCCGAGCGAACGGAAAATCGGGGACAGACACTGATTTCGCTAAATCGGGGACAGACACCGATTTCCGGAAATCGGTGTCTGTCCCCGATTTAATCGTCAGGCTGCTACCGCGCCTGCAAACTTTGCGACGCGGCAGCGCACGTAGCGGTGGTGCGGAATGCCGGTGAACGGATCGCGGTCGGCGATGTCGGTCAGCTCGTTGCCGTTGATGCCGTCCGTCAGCGGGCGGCCGTCACTGTCGATCCGGATGATCATTCCGAAGCCGTTCGGCATCGAGACCTGTCCGGGAAGCAGCTTGTCGTCGATCACGACCGGCAGCACGATGCTCGCGCGATTGGTCTCGAGCGTCGCCTGGTCGCCGTCATGGAGACCAAGCGCGGCGGCGTCCTCCGGATGCACGCTCAACGGACAGTGCGGTCCGCTTCCCTTGCGCCACGACGGATCGCGCTGGATCGTGTTCGCCGTCCACCGCGTGCGAAGCCCGTTCGACAGCACGAACGGATACTCTTCGTTCTTGCGCGACGTCGTCATCGCGCGCTCCAGCTCCGTGAGCATCTGCGGAATCGCAAGGCGCACGCGCTTGTCGTCCCAGCCGACGTGCTGCTCGTAGTTGCGCGCCGGGTCGAGCGTCGCCATCACGAAGCCTTCCGGATGCGCGAGCGCGAGTCGGAAGAGCTCTTCGCCGATGTCGAACGGACTTTTTCCCTGCCAGTCGCTGCCGAGCGCGCGAAGAACGTCGTCCGTGCGGCCCATCGCGTTCTTCTGGCACATCAAATAGATCGCGACGAGACCGGGCGCCGGCATCGCCGGACCGAGGATTTTGTAGGCCCACGCGAGCACCTGCGTTTCCGCATCGAGGCCGGCTTCGGCGATCGCGGCGGCCTGGCCCATCGCCGTCATCAGGAAGAAACCGCGTCCTTCGGGAGTGCCTGCAACCGGGGCAAGGCTCGCGAGCTCCTCGGGCACCGGCAGCAGCAGGCCCATCTTGTCGAGGATGCGCAGATAGATCTCTGCTTCCGGCAGCGCTTCGGCGGGACCGGCGATCACCGGCGGACGAACCTGCACGGGAATTTCCGGATAGCCTTTCGGGAACAGCGCCATCTCCCACTTCTCGTATCCGCACGGTGCGGGAAGCACGTAGTCGGCGACGCGCGCCGTTTCGGTAAACGACGTATCGATGACGACGAGAAGGTCGAGTTTCTTCCTCGACTCGCGCCACGCGCCGGTATCCGAATACGAAAGGAACGGGTTGGACGACTCGACGAACAGCGCGCGCAGCCGCTCGGGATGGTCGAGCAGGATTTCTTCCGGCACCAGCGTCGGCGAGAACATCCCGGCGTTGCCGAGCGCGCGAATCGCCGGAATGCCGGACGCGAGCGCACGCTCGGGTTCCTCGAAACGGTTCTTGCTCCATTCGCTCGGAGTGAACGTGCCGTAGAACACGTTGCCGCCTTCGCGCCCGAGATTTCCGGTCAGCGTCGAGACGACGCGCATCAGGTACGAGATCAATGTCGAGAACGGCGTCAGCTCGACGCCGAGATCCCAGAACACCGCGGCCGATTCCGCCCGCGCGAATTCCTCGGCGACCGTCAGGATCGATGCCGCATCGAGCCCCGCACGCGTAGCCATTTCGTCGATGTCGATCGTCGAGAGCGCGTCGCGAAGCTCATGGAACCCCGTGGTTCCGTTCTCGACGAACGCCGAGTCGTAGAGCTCTTTCTGCACGATCGCGGCGGCCATCGCCGCAAGGAAATACACGTCGCCGCCGGGCCGCACGCGAAGATGGCGGTCGGCCGTCTTGGTCGTCTCCGTGACGCGCGGATCGAGCACGACAGTCTTGCGATCGCCCGAAGCGTTCTTCTTGAAGTACTCGTTCGCGTTGTGCCCGCGGTTGCTGATCTTCGGATTGGTGCCGAGCACGAGCAGGTACTTCGTGTGCTCCATGTCGGCGTGCATGAACGCCGCCGGCGGCGCATCCATCATCCAGAAGTCGACGAGGTTGTGCTGGGTCTTCTCCTGGCCGTACGCATTGAACCAGCGCCGCGAGCCGACCGATTTGAGGAACGACAGCGCCCACGGCCCGTCGAGATGGTTGGCCTGTCCGCCGACGCCGACGAGGCCGATCGAACGGCCGCCGTGTTCGCGCTGAATGCCGGAGAGCCTGGCGCTGATCTCGTCGATCGCCGTGTCCCAGTCGATGCGCTCGAACGTGCCGTCGCTCTTCCGGCGCATCGGATGCGTGATGCGCTGGTCGTGATGCGCGTAGTTCACGACCGTAACCGCCTTGTTGCAGATGTAGCCGGCCGTGATCGGGCTCGTCTTGTCGGGCCGCACCGCAACGATGTGGTTGTCGGCGACGTCGACGCGAATGCCGCAGTTGTGGCTGCACAGCACGCAGACCGTCACGAGGTCCGTTGCGTCGGTCGGGATCGGGGTGGCGGACACGGAGGGATGGACTTCAGTCATGGACATCGGAGCCTCCTGTTCTCGCGCCGGTCGCTTGCCGGCGCGGGCTCGCGGCGGCTGCACGCTTTCAGGGTCGTGCGCCGCTCGCTTGTGCGTACAACTATTCGGACGCCGGCGCGGGTTCCTCGCGAAGAGCCGTCAGCACCTCGGCCATGTCGGCGAGCAGGCGCTCGAAACGTTCGCTGCCGATCTTGTCGCGTAGCTTGTCCTGCGCCTGAGCCCACAGGCGTCCCGCTTCGGCAAGCTTGCGATGGCCCTTCGCCGTCAGCACGAGCTCGCGGACCCGGCGGTCCTCGCCAGGTTCGGATGCAACGAAACCATCGCGTTCCATCGGCAGAAGCGTGCGCGTCATCGTGCTCGGATCGACACCGAGCTCGGCCGCAAGCATCTGCATACTGACGGCGCCGTGCGTGCGTATTGCCGTGAGGATCGCGAGCTGCGACGTGCGGATGCCGCTGTCATCGAGCGTGGCGTCGTAAAGCGCAGTGATCGCGCGCGCGACGCTGCGGGAACGGAAACAGGCGCAGGGGCCCAGGATGTCGGGGTCGGGCATTTGGTTGTAGGTACAACCAAATGGGACTTGGCGTCAAGGGGAGGGCAGTTTCGGCCGTCTGCGCGTCCACTGGGGCCGCGGCAACTACTGAAAAACGAAAGAGCTCCGCCTGCTGGAACGCGGAGTCGTCCCGACGTGCCTGGTCTAGCGCACCGTCCGAAAAAACCCCCGCACATCCTCCACCAGCGCCTCGGGTTCCTCCATCGCCGCGAAGTGCCCGCCAGCCTTCATTTCCGTCCAGCGCGTCACGTTGAACAACCGTTCCGCCCACGCGCGCGGCGGCCGGAACAGCTCGCGCGGAAAGATTGCGCAACCAGTCGGTGTCTCGACGCGGGATTCGACCGGGCCGAAGCGTCCGGACTTCTTCGTCTCGTAGTAGAGCCGCGCGGCCGACGTCGCGCTGCGCGTCAGCCAGTACCAGGTCACGTTGGCGAGCAGCTCGTCGCGCGAGAACCGCTTCTCGACGTCGCCGTTGCAATCGCCCCACGCCTGGAACTTCGAAACGATCCACGCGCACAGCGCAGCCGGCGAATCCTCGAGCGCGATGCCGATCAGATCCGGCTCGAGTCCCTGCACGCGCTGGTACGCGGTGCGGTCTTTCATGTACGCGCGTGCATCGACGAGCGCTGCGATCTCTGTTTCGGACAGATCGCCCGGCCCGTCCGGCGGCATGCCGGCCAGCACGAGATTCAGGTGAAGCCCGATGCAGTTCTCCGGCGCCGCGAGCGCAACGTATGCGTTCGTCATCGCGCCCCAGTCGCCGCCCTGCGCACCGTAGCGGTCGAAGCCGAGCGAACGCATGAGGCCGGCGAGCGTCGCGGCGACGGCTTTGACGTCGAAGCCGCGAACGTGCGGCGCTTCCGAAAGCCCATATCCGGGAATCGACGGTGCAATGACGTGAAACGCATCCGATGCGCTGCCGCCATGCGCGACCGGATCGGTCAGCGGGCCGAGTACCTTCAGAAATTCGAGCACCGAGCCCGGCCAGCCGTGCGTGAGCAACAGCGGCAGCGCGCCCGGATGCGGCGAGCGCGCTTCGAGGAAATGCACGCGAAGGCCATCGACGGCCAGATACGCATGCCGGTAGCGGTTGAGCTCGCGCTCGACAATTCGCCAGCCGAAGCCCGTGCGCCAGTATTCGAGAAGATCCGCGAGCCACGCGGTATCGATGCCGTAATCCCAGCCGGCTCCTTCGACGGCGGCCGGAAGCCGCGTCGATGCAAGTCGCCGGCGAAGCTCGGTGAGCTCGCTTTCGTCGAAATGAACCGTGAACGTTTCGCCGCGCTCGCTCATCGCGCCGTGCTTATGCGATTGCCCGCCGCATCGCCAGAAAAAAATCGGGGACAGACACCGATTTCGCAGGAACGCGGAATTGGTGTCTGTCCCCGATTGTCGAACGGGCGTCGTCCGCGGAAGCGGGCCGCCGCCGCGTCGTCAGTGCTGGTAACCCGCCTTTACCCCGCGCGGATCGTTCAGCTTGAAGTCCGAGCCGGCCTCGCGTCGCACGAACGTCGACGACCAGCACGAGCCCTTGCTGTTGCGAAGCTGCACGATGACCGACGGGTCGCCGAAGAAGAACAGGTCGCTCGACACGGCGTTCGGAAGATTCAGCAGCGAGCCGGCGCCCTTGATGCCGGCCACCGACTTGCCGTCTTCCGAGCCGGCCTTGGCAATCATCTTGGCGATGCCTTCGGAAGGATTGTCCTTGTCCGAGAACGTGACGCGGCTCGAATGCGCACTCCAGCCCGGCAGCCCGGCGGGAATGTCATACGAAGCAGCGAGCCTCGGTTCGCCGCCGTCATTGTCGAAGACGCACAGCGCGTAGTCGGTATCCGTGGTCGGCGTACCGAGCTTGCTCGGTGCGAACTGCTCGCCCTGGACCCATTTCCACTTGAACACGGCATCGAACGGGAACTCGCCGGTCTTGATGTAGAGCTGGCCTTTGGCGGCCTGCAGGCAGCCGGTATCGAGCACGCCCGGCAGATGGACGCATCCGTCGGTGGCGTCGCACGTATCGAACGTGCAGATGTCGCCGTCGTCGCATGCGGTCGATGTGCCCGGCGTGCACGCTCCTGCCGAGCATGTGTCTCCGTTCGTGCACGGGTTGCCGTCGCTGCACGCGCTGCCGTTGGGATCGTTCGTCGTGCAGTTGTCGGAAGCTTCGTTGCAGGTCTCCGCGCAGTTCGCGTCGCCATCGGGGCCCGGGCACGGGACACCGACGTGCACTGCGCACGAGCCGCTGCCGTTGCAGGTGTCGGCTCCGTTGCAGAACAGGCCGTCGTTGCAGGACGTGCCCGAGCCCGCGAATGCGTTGGCCGGACAGGTGCCGGCGCTGCCTGTGCAGCGCTCCGCGACGTCGCAGGCGTCGGCCGCTGCCCGGCAGGTAACGACGCTCGGTGCGAACAGGTCGTTCGGACACTGGTTCGAGGCGCCGGTGCAGACCTCGACGACATCGCAGGCACTGACCGCGCTGCGGCACGTCGTGCCGGGACCGGCGATGCCATCGGGCGGACACTGGATCGATGTTCCCGTGCACGACTCCGGTGCATCGCACCCGGTGGCCTTTACGCGGCACGTGACGATGTTCGGCTGCAGCGTGTCGGGCGGACACGCCTTGTTCGTCGAGTCGCACGACTCGAGCAGATCGCAGACGCCGGCGGCAGGCCGGCAGATCGTCGCGCCGTTGAGAACGGCGTCGGTCGGGCACCCGCTCGTCGAGCCCGAGCAGTTCTCGGCCGCATCACAGATATCGGTGGCAGGACGACACTGCGTCGCCGCGGGCCGGAACGAATCGGCCGGGCATGCCGCGGCCGAGCCGGTGCATTTCTCGACGAGATCGCAGACGCCGGTCGACGGCCGACACGTCGTCGTCGACGAGACGAACGCGTCGGTCGGACATACGCCGCTGGTTCCGTTGCAGTTCTCCGAGATGTCGCAGCTTCCCGCGACCGCGCGGCACAGCGTCGTCGACGGAAGCATCGGCAGGCTTGGCGGACACTGATCGGACGAGCCGGTGCATTTTTCCTCCGGATCGCAGCTTCCGATCGCGCCGCGGCAGACGGTGCCGGATGCCAGCAGCGGGCCCGGAGCCGGACAGGCGAGGTTCAGGCCGTCGCAGATCTCGACGCCGTCGCACGCGCCCGTCGCGTTGCGACAAGTGTGTGATTCGCTGATTCGATACGGCGTGCAGGTGACAGGGCTGCAGCAGGTCGCGAACGGCGCTTCGCAGGTTTCGCGGCCTTCGAGCACGGCGTTGCCGCAGATCGGGCACTGCAGCGAGCGCGCAGGCGGAATCGATTCGTTCTCGCTGTTGTCGCCGAAGCAAAGCGTCGTGCCGTCGCCGAGCAGCGCGCACGTGTGGTACGAGCCGGCGTTGATATCGAGGAACGCATCGGCGGGCGGCGACGACTGGCCGGACGTGTTGTCGCCCCAGCATGTCGCGAGGCCGGAAGCGGCGAGCGCGCAGTTGTGCTCGTCACCGGCCGTGATGTTGACGAACGGTCCGACCTTGTCGGCGGTCTCTCCGGAGTAGTCTGCTCCCCAGCACTCGACGCGTCCGTTGCTGCGACGTCCGCACGCATGCTCGCCGCCGGCCACGACCTGCACGAAGTCGGACAGCGTCGGCGTGTCGGCGATCAGTCCCCAGCAGATGATTCGTCCGTCGGAGCGCAGTCCGCAGGTCAGCACCGAGCCCGCTCCGATCTGGATGAACTGGTCGCCGGGAGGCGTGGATTCGCCGTACGTGTTGTCGCCCCAGCACGTCACGGTGTGGTTCTGGTGCAGGCCGCATGCGTGACCGAATCCCGAATCGACCTGGATGAAGTCGGTTGCGGTCGGCGTGTTCGAGACCTGGTTCTGCCCGTTGTAGCCCCAGCACTCGATCTTGCCGGGAATCGCGCGAAGCCCGCACGTGAAGATCGCGCCGGCGCTGACCTGCTTGAAGGTTCCGGTGGGCGGCGTCGACTGGCCGAACGCGTTGTTGCCCCAGCATTCGATCAGATCGTCCTGCACCGTGCTTCCGTTTCCGGCTACGACCGCGCAGGTGTGCGACGTTCCGCCGGAGACCGAAAAGTTGCCGCAGTTGATTCCAGGATCTCCCGGAGCAGCGCCGGCAGGTGCCGAGATCAAAATCAGCGCGGCCACGATCCAACGGCCGAACGTATTCGCGTTCATGGTGTCCCCAGGTTCCGGAAAGGCGGCGTCGGTATTCCACGCCACTCGGCACACCGCGGCGTCCCTCCGCCCCGGCGTTCCCGGCACCGCCTCAACCCCAGGCGCTGCCGACCGGATTTATGACCCGGATGCCCCAGCCGGTGCAACCCGGAAGAGAGGGAAGCTTCGAGCTTGGAAGTGAAGGGAGTCGAATCCGGGCGACCAGAGCCAGACAGCGCCGGTCGCCCACGGATCCGAGTGCTACGGTCCGACGGCCTGGACCTGATTCTCGTTGTTCTTTCCGGCCTGTTCCGACGTGAACTCGGAGGACCAGCAGGCCCCTTCGCTGTTGCGGAGCTGGACCGTAAGCAGCGAGTCGACGGCCAGGAAGCGGGTCGGCGAGAAATGCCTCGGCAGCTGGATGCTGCCGCCTTTGGCCTTGAGGCCGATCGACGGCTTGCCGTCGGTCAGGCTGCTCTTGGCCTTGAGGACCGTAATGCCGTCGGCCGCGCCGGACTTGTCCACGTACTTGATCGCATCGGTCTTCGCTGCCCACGGCGGGCCGGCCGGAACCGAGTAGGAACCGACGAGCTCGGGCACGCCTGCGACCTCATCGAATACGCAGAGCGCATAGACCGTGTCGCCGGTTGCCGGCGTGCCGAGATCTTCGGCGGGCACGGCCGCGCCGTTCTTCCACTTCCACTGAATCTGGCTGGTGGCCGGATCACCCGAGTCCTTGATCGCGAACGAGAATTTTGTGGCCGCGTAACACGCGCCGGCGTCGAGGACCTCGCCGTCGTGCTGGCAGCCGGTCAGCGGCTCGCAGGTATCGGCGGTGCAGAGGTCGTCGTCGTCGCAATCGGGCTGGGTGCCGCCGCTGCACGTGCCGGACGTGCACGCTTCACCGATCGTGCACTGGTCGGCGTCGTCGCACGGCGTGGCGTCGGTGTCGTTGGCGCTGCAATCGTCGGCCGCTTCGTTGCACGACTCGGAGCAGTCGCCGTCGCCGTTCGGTCCGGGGCACGGATCGCCGGCGTGGATGCTGCATCCACCGGTGCCGTTGCAGTTGTCGGCACCGTTGCAGAAGCTGCCGTCGTTGCAGGACGTCGTGGTCGCGGCAAACGAGTTTGCTGGGCACGCGCTGCCTGCTCCGGTGCAGCTCTCGGAGACGTCGCAGCCGTCGACGGCAATGCGGCAGATCGTGCTGGTCGATACGAACGTATCGGCCGGACAGCTCTTCGCGGCTCCGTCGCACTGCTCGGCCACGTCACAGACCCCCGCGGATCCGCGGCACGTCGTGGCCGTCGTGAGAACGGTGTCGGCGGGGCAGGCCGCCGCAGTTCCATTGCAGCTTTCGGCAACGTCGCAGACGCCGCCGTTCGAACGGCAGACCGTCGCAGTCGTCTTGAACGAATTTGCCGGACAGTTGACCGAAGCGCCGGTGCAGTTCTCGGCGAGATCACAGATGCCCGCCGCTGCACGGCAGACCGTAGAGGATCCACGGATCGCATTGCCGGGACAGGCGGCCGACGTCCCGTTGCAGTTCTCGGTCACGTCGCACACGCCGGTGGCTGTACGGCACGCACTGGCTGTGGTCTTGAGCGTATCGGCGGGGCACGCCGTCGATGCTCCGGTGCAGCTCTCGGCCACGTCGCAGATGCCGGCGACCGGACGGCACGTGCTGGCTGTCGTCTTGAGCGTATCGGCGGGACACACCGACGACGCTCCGGTGCAGCTCTCGGCCACATCGCAGATGCCGGCGGCGGACCGGCACGTGGTCGCGGTCGTCTGGAATGCGTCGGTCGGGCACGCTGCCGAAGCTCCCGTGCAGCTCTCGGCCATATCGCAGATGCTGACCGTGTTGCGGCACGTCACGTCGCTGGCCTTCAGCGTGTCGGCCGGGCAGGTCTTGCCGGTGCTGTCGCAGGTCTCGGCGATGTCGCAGACGCCGGCGGCGGGCCGGCACGTCGTCGATCCGTCGAGGACGGCGTCGTTCGGACAGAGCGCGCTCGCTCCGGTGCAGGCCTCGGCGGCGTCGCAGACGCCGCTGGTCTCGCGGCATGGAACGGCTGCGACGACGAACGTATCGCCAGGACAGCTCACGGAGCTGCCGTCGCAGCTCTCGACGACGTCGCAGCTTCCGGCGGCCGAGCGGCAGACGCTCGCCGTGGTGCGCACCGAGTCGGCCGGACAGACGCTCGAAGCGCCGGTGCAGCTCTCGGCGACGTCGCAGACGCCGGCGGCGCTGCGGCACGTGGTCGCCGTCGTCTTGTATCCGTCGTTCGGGCAGGTCGCCGCCGCTCCGGTGCAGCTCTCGGCCTGATCGCAGATGCTGACGGCCGAGCGGCACGTGACGATGTTCGGCTGCAGCACGTCGGCCGGGCAGTTCTTGTTCGTGCTGTCGCAGGTTTCGATGATGTCGCAGACGCCGGCCGCGGGGCGGCAGGTCGTCGAGCCGTTGAGCACGCCGTCGGACGGGCAGCTGGCGGTCGAGCCGGTGCAGCTCTCGACCGCGTCGCAGATACCCGAAGCTTCCCGGCACGTGGTCGCAGCCGACACGAATGCATCCGTCGGGCAGATCGCCGAAGTTCCGGTGCAGGTCTCTGCGATGTCGCACGCTCCGGCCGACGAGCGGCAAATCGTCATCGAGGCCACCAGCGTGTCGGTCGGACACGTCACGTCGCTGCCCGTGCAGCGCTCTTCGACGTCACAGCTTCCGGCCGATGAGCGGCAGACGAACGTCGACGGTTGGTACGGAACGTCCGTGGGGCAGGCGGCCGAAGTTCCGTCGCATGTTTCGGCCGGGTCGCAGCTTCCGAGCGCGAGCCGGCAGACGAAGCCGTTCGCGCGCAGCGGGCCGGGAGCAGGACAGACGACGTTGATGCCGTCGCAGATCTCCGGAGCGTCGCACGCGCCGCTCGCATCGCGGCAGATGTGCTGCTCGACGACGCGGAACGGTGCACACAGCACCGGGCTGCAGCATTGCGGGAATGGATCGCCGTAGCCGGGCTCGCCGACTTCGAACTCGCAGTTGGCGCTTTCACGGCCTTCGCGCAGGCCGTCGCCGCAGGTCGGGCACAGGTTCGAGCGCTGCGGCGGCGTGGTTTCGAACGCTCCGGTGTCGACGCCCCAGCAGATGACGGTGCCGTCGCTCAGCAGGCCGCATGTATGGTAGTCACCGGAGTCGATGTCGGTGTAAGTCTCGGGCTCTGGAGTCGACTGTTCGGCGCCGTTGTCACCCCAGCATTCGGCGGTGCCGTCGGAGCGCAGTCCGCAGACGTGCTCCGCTCCGGCGCTGATGGTCGTGAAGGTGCCGCCGAGAGGAACCGTTACGCCCGTATCGTTGAGATCGACGCCCCAGCAAGCGACCGTGTTGTCCGTATGCCTGGCGCACGCAAAGTCGCCGCCTGCGACGACCTGCACGAAATCATTGTCGGTCGGTGCGTCGGTCACCACTCCCAGGCCAGGCGTGGGATCGTTGTAGCCCCAGCATTTGACGGTTCCGCCGGTAGTGACGCCGCAGCTGAACGAAAATCCGCCTGCAACCTGGACGAACAGCGTATCCGCAGGCGTCGTCGTCTGTCCGTAGAGATTCTGTCCCCAGCACGCGACGGTATTGTCCGAGCGGACTGCGCAGGTGTGAAACGCACCGGCGTCGACCTGAGTGAAGTTGGTCCCTGCCGGCGTGTTGGTGACCTCCTGGTCTGCGTCGTATCCCCAGCACTGCACGACGCCAGATGGACGCACACCGCAGGTATGCAGCGCACCAGCGCTGATCTGGGAGAACGTACCAGCCGGCGGCGTGCTCTGACCGTAGCTGTCGTCACCCCAGCACTCGACGATGTCGTCGTCGAGGTGTTCCTCGCCGACCTTGCCGTTTCCGGCGACGATTGCGCACGTGTGCACGTTGCCGCCGCTGACCGCGAAGTTTCCGCAGTTCTGTCCGGCGACGTCCGCATAGACGAACGCGGTGTTGTCCGAGGTGAAAGGATCCGGCGTGGAGGACGAGACCGTCACGGTCTGGAGCGCCGGATTCGGCGGCGTCCAGTCCGACGGCAGGGTGTACGTCGAGTGGATGACCTTGCTGTCGCTCGCGGCAAGCGTGCCGAGCGAACACGGATACGGGCCCGTGCAGTCGCCGGTGTTCGAGACGAAGTCGAGATCGAGCGTGTTGTCCGCCACGCTGACGGCGATTGCCGGATCCGGCCCGTTGTTGGTCACCGTGATCGTGTAGGCGACGCTGTCGCCCGGCGAGACCGGGAAGATGTCGTCTTTGGTCGTGATGATCGAAACGTTGGCGGAAAGCGCTGCCGCAGCGCTTGTCGCGCAGACGAACAGCATTGACGCCCCAACCAACCCGGCAAACCGATTCGCATTCATGATTGTCCCCTCGTTTTCGGAGCCTGGCCGGTTGGTTCCGAAGATCCGGATCCCGGTCGTGCTCCGCGCATCGCGACGTCCTCCTCCGCAATGCGTTGTGGCCGCATCCGCCGATCGGCGGACGGACGACCACCGAGTTATGCCCCGGTTTACAACAGTGCTGCAACTGGCTTTGGCGGAGCAGCGGTCGCGATTCGCCGTTATTCGCTGGAATTTCGTCGCAAGGATCGTGCATCCGTGCACGTTCCGAAAAGCCACCCGTGCACGTTCCGAAAAGCCGCGCGTGCACGCTCGGGAAAGTCTGGCCGTGCAGGCTTCGACGTCGCCCGTTACTTCGGTGCGGGGATCAGGCCCTTGTCGATCATGCTGTTGGCCATGTCGACGAACGTCTCGCGCGCCTCGCGAGGCTTCCAGCCGAGCATGCTCGAGGCCTTGTCGTGCGAGACTTTCTCTCGCTTTCCTACGTACTGCAGCACCAGGCGGATGCTCTTGTCGAAGCGTGCTGCAAGCCACAGCAGCGGATACGGCAGCTTGCCGGTCGGCGGGCGATAGCCTCGCGGCGAGAACTCGGCCGCCAGCAGCCGGCCGATCTGCTGCATCCACATGTGATCGCCGGCCGCGATGAACCGGTGCCCCGCGGCGGCCGGATTCTCGGTTGCCAGCCGGTGCGCGATGGCAACGTCGCGAACGTCGACCACGGCCCAGCCGATTTCCGGGCAGGCCGGCAGCTCGCGCCGCATCAGCCGCCCGACGACTTCTCCGGACGTACCGATCTCGGGCCCGAGCAGCGGCCCGGCGACGAAGCCCGGATTGACCACGGCCAGCTCGAACCGCTTTCCCTCCGGAAGCGAGGCGACGTAGTCCCACGCCGCCTTCTCCGCGAGCGTCTTGCTCTTCTGGTAGGCCTCGCAGCGCTCGGCATTCGACCAGTCTTCCTCGCTGAGCACGCGATCACCGATGTCGCCGTGGCCGTACGCAACGGCCGCAACCGACGACGTGACAACCACGCGGCGGACCGTCCCGGATTCCGCTGCGGCTCGAAGCACGCGCAGCGTGCCGTCGACGGCCGGCCGGATCAGCTCGTTCTCGTCGGCGGGCGCGGCAGCCGGAAACGGCGACGCGACGTGCTCGACGTACGTGCATCCGGCCACGGCCTCCTTCCACCCGGCATCGCGCTCGAGATCGGCTTCGACGAGCTCGAGCCGCCCGTCGAAGCGACTGGCAAGCTCGCGCAGGTGCGCGACCTTTTTCGGATTTGCGAGGCTGCGTACGGTGCCGCGCACGCGGTAGCCATGTTCGAGAAACTCGCGCGCGACGTGTCCGCCGATGTAACCCGACGCGCCGGTGACCAGTACGAGACCTTTGTCTGCGGTTTCACTCATGCTCGTTCTCCAGAGGCCGGCAACCTACGCCGCGGTCCGCGAGCGGTAAAGCCTGCGAGCTCCGGGATCGGGCTGTCGAGTGAAACGGGGGCGAATCAGTCGTCGAGCTGGCGGCCGCCGGCGACCAGCTCGCGAACGAACTCGTACGAAACCCGGTGCACGACGCTCGGTCCGAGCCGCCGCAGCGCGGCCTGATGCTCGGGAGTGCCGTAGCCCTTGTGGCGGGAGAAACCGTACCCGGGGTGATCGACGTCGAGGTCGTCCATCAGCGCGTCACGGTAGGTCTTCGCGATGATCGACGCCGCAGCGATCGAAAGACATCGCGAGTCGCCGCGGATGTACGAGCTCTGCTCGATGCCGATGTCGGGAATGCGGCGCGCATCGACCAGCACGTGGTCCGGACGCCGCGTCAGGCCTTCGACCGCGCGACGCATCGCCAGCAGCCCGGCGTGGTAGACGTTGAGCTCGTCGATCTCGCGGACGTCGGCAATGCCGATCGACACGCAGACAGCGCGATCACGGATTTCGATGGCAAGCTTCGTCCGCGTCGCACTGTCGAGACGTTTCGAATCGTCGATGCCGCGGATCGCCGCCGCGTCGCCGAGAATGACGGCTGCGGCAACCAGCGGTCCGGCGAGCGGGCCGACTCCGGCTTCGTCGACGCCTGCGATCAGCGAGTGTCCGCCCTGCTGCAGCTCGCGCTCGATCGCCATCATTTCTTCGTGCCGCTCGCGATCGTCTTCCATGCGCTGGAACCGGCGGTCGGCGGCGGCAAGCAGAACGGCGACGGCCGCGCGCGGATCCGACCGCAGCGCCTCCAGGAGAGACTCGTCGCAGTACGGGCTGGCAAGGAGTCGGCGAACCTCGTCGAGCGGCATCATGCCGCCGCGGCCGTTCCCTCCGGAATCGTTCACGGTCCCGAATGTTGCCGCTTGGCATGGCCTCAGCAAGAGGAACGGTGCGAAACTTTGCCGGCGGCCGGTTCACGTCGCTGTGGATGTCATTTGTTTTTGACTGTCGGCGCGGCGTGCGGTGATCGCTTCGCGCGACCCGCGGACGTCCGCCGCGCTGAGCGGCGAAGGACCAGCGAATGTTCGGCGACGATCCTGATCCTCGGTTACGGATCCCTGCGTAACATGGCCGGATCGCATCGCGACCGTCGCCGCGAGTGACGATCCATTCTAAAAGCGGCTGCACTTACCCGTGAACCCAAAGCAGCAAGCTCGCCAGGCTCGAATGGCACTGGCGGCCGTCGTCGCGGAGATCACAGAAGGCGCCGCGATCATTACCGGCCGTGTCGCATTGCCGATTCTGGAACCGGCGTGATCGAAGCGGCGAAGCGGCTGGCGGCGGCGATCGAAGCCGCTCCGTATGCTGCGCGGCTCGGATTTCGCGCGGGCGGGATTTCGGATGCCGCAGCGAACGGCTCGGTGCCGTATGCGGGCGTGCTCGCCAACGCGCAGGGCTTCATCCACGGCGGCGTCGCTGCGTCGCTGTCGATCTGGTCGGCGCTGGTCGCCGCCGTCGCGAGCGATCGCGGGCCGGCCGGTGATCTCGACGGACCGCAGGCCATTCCGGCGGCCTCGCCGGTTTCGCTGAGCATCAGCTATCTGGCTCCGGCGCGCGCGGAGCTGCTGCGGGCTTCGGCGGCGGTGGTTTCGCGCGGGCGCGAGATCGCGCACGTTCGCATCGACGTTGCCGGCAAGGACGCAAATGCCGTGGCGACCGCGCTCGTGGTCCTACGAACCACGCGCCCGCCGGCGGCCGCCACCGCGCCGTCGATGGGCGAGGAAACGCCGTTCCCCGAGGAAATTGCCGGCTTTGGCGACGCTGCCGAACGCTCGCGGCCGCTCATCTCTCCGTTCTCCCAGGCGATGGGCATGATCGTGCACAGCTACGATTCGAATTCCGCCGTGCTCGCGATGCGCCGTGACATCAACTCGGGACCGACTGGTGCGGTCGACTGGGGAGCTCTCGCAGCGATGGCCGATACCTGCGCCGCGCTCGCATGCCTTCCGTCGATCGACGAGCGCATGCTCGGCAGCGCAACGCTGTCGCTGTCGGCGATTTTCGGCGAACCGCTGCTCGCACCGGCAATCGCCGTGGGCAGACCTGTTGCCGAATCCGGCGAGCTCAAGTCCGCGCTCGTCGAAGTCGGTGCAGGCAACCTGGACGCCGCCGAAAAAATCGCCGGCCGGCCGGCAATGACGGCGTGCGTGGCGTACCGCTTCGTCGCAGCCCGCGACCGCAGCTGACCACGCTGGCCGTTCCGCAGTCCGCGATCGGTTCGAAGCACATCCGGAGCGTCGCCGAATCCATGCACACGTTTGCATTGCAGCGGCCGGACGAACCGGCCCATGCTCCGGCGATGGCCGACCTCGAGACGTTCAGCTTTTCGCGCGTGACGACGTTCGAGCAATGTCCGCGGCGCTATCGTTATCGCTACGTCGACGGCGTTCGCGAAGCGTTCCAGTCGATCGAGGCGTTCATGGGCCAGCAGGTGCACGCTGCCGTGGAATGGATGTTCCGCGAGCGCGACGCCGGCCGGACTCCTCGAGTCGAACAGGCAGTCCAGTTCTACAGCGCATGTTTCGACAGCGCGCGCGCGCAGATCCGCGGCGCGCTCAAGGTGATCAAGCAGGGCGGCAACATCGAGCAGTACCGCCGCTCCGGTGCGGAGATGGTGGCCGATTTCCACCGCACGCGCTTTGCCGCCGATGCGCTCGAAACCATCGGCCTCGAGCGTCATTTCCTGCTCGAGATGGCTTCGGGCGGCCAGTTCCAGGGATACATCGACCGCCTGGCGCGCGATCGCTCGGGCACCATCCACATCATCGACTACAAGACCGGCGGACGGCCGCCGATCCGCTTCGGCGGAAAAGACGGCGACCAGCTCGAGGCGTATGCGATCGCGATGTTCGCCGAAACCGCCGTCGACGAGCTCGTGCTGATGCTCGAGTACCTGCGCAACGGCAGCACGCAGACACGGCGCATCCGGCGCGACGAGACGCCCGAAGCCGAGCGGCGTCTGGCGGCGCGGATCCGGGTTGCGGCCGAGGCGAGCGTGTTCCCGCCGTCGCCGGGCACGCTGTGCGACTGGTGCGGATTCAACGATCTCTGCGAAGCCTACGGACAGCGCGCGAGAGTGCGCGTCGCATGAAGTATCGGCCGTAAGCTCTCGGGTAACGGGCGACTTCGCCGGTCAGTGAAGCTTCGGCGAATCGTCCTCATCGTCATCGAGGTAGATTTCATCGCCGTCATCTTCGTCGACGCCTGCGAGGCGGATCAGGACCGCGGCAGGATCCCAGTACGACATCACGGTCTGGATGAGGCCGTCCGCGTCGATCTCGAACACCGTGATGCCGGAGAATTCCGTCGTATGTCCGTCGGCCGAGCTCGCTTTCGCCGACCATCGCGCCGCCGCACCGGAACCCGAATAGAAAACCTCATCGCTTGCGAGCGTGAGCGTCGCGAAAGGGCCGGTGAAAATCTGCCAGACCTGTTCGAGACCTTCGCGACCTTCGGCCGGCGTGGTGCCGACGGGTTCGTGAAGAACTGCGCTCTTGTCGAACAGCGCCATCCACTCGCTCTTGTTGCGCGTGCTCAGTGCGCGGAAGTATTGCTCGACCGCGGCTTCGACGCGCGGATCGTTCATCGCCTGCATCGTCCTTAGTCGCCCGCCACCGGCACAAAGGCAACGCCGCGTCGCGGCCGGGCCGGGGCGTGCCGCATCCGGCCCTCGACCGGCCGCGAATCCGAAATGCGGCCGTAAATGCTGGAATTTACTTGGTTTCCGCACGCCACCCCCAAGGTTGCCCGAGGCTTTCATGGAGTTCGCGGGCCCTCTTCGATTCCCCTTTGAACTCAAGACCTTGCAGGAAGCCATGCAAAGCCCGCCTGCGCCCGGGGCCGTTTCCGAGGCCTCCGCGCAGGAGCGAAGGCCCGAGAATTCCGGGCTTTCGCAGGAGTCTCCGAGAAACTTTGAAATGGCTGTTGGCTGCGGGTTCCGTCGACGGCAATCTTGCCTTCGCGCCTCTTGCCTCCTTCGGCGCAACCGGGCGCCTTAACGGGTGGGGCCCGGCAGGGCCCCACCCGGAAGGCGTCTTGGCAACGGCCAAGACGCCGGAACTGAAAAGCTTTTTCGCACCTGGCTCCCGCCCTGCCGAGCCAGGTGAAAACTTCCTCCTCTCTGTTCGTACCTGCTCTCACCTCTGGCCACGGGTCCTTCCGGCTTTGCCGGCACCATGACTCTCGAGATGGCATCCGGCCTCGCCTGGCCACGCCTGTTGAGCCTCCGTCCGGCATTGAGTAGGTCCGGCCAATGACCGATTTCGCCTATGACCTCCTCGTCCTCGGTGCCGGCAGCGGTGGCCTGGCCACATCCAAGCGCGCCGCCTCGTACGGTGCGCGCGTCGCCATCATCGAGAACGACCGCGTCGGCGGCACCTGCGTGATCCGCGGCTGCGTGCCGAAAAAGTTCATGGTTTACGCGGCGGAATTTGCCCACGCGTTCGAAGACGCGCGCGGCTACGGCTGGAGCTCCGAGGGCGTCAGCGTCGACTGGGCCGAGCTGGTCGCACGTCGCGACGCGAACGTCGCGAGCCTCGAAGCGACCCACGAGCGGCTTCTGCGCGAAGCCGGCGTCGAGCTTCTGCGCGGCCGCGGCCGCATCACCGGTCCGAACACGGTCGACCTCGACGGCCGCACGATCTCCGCGAAGACGATCCTGGTGGCGACCGGGTCGCGCCCGGTCGTACCCGAGATCGAAGGGATCGAGCACGTGATCACGAGCGACGGATTCTTCGAGCTCAAGCAGCAGCCGCGCGAGGTCGCCGTCATCGGCGCGGGCTACATCGCGTGCGAGCTGGCCGGCGTGCTTCAGAACATGGGCACGCAGGTGCACTTGATCTACCGCGGGGACCTTCCGCTTCGCGGCTTCGACTGCGATCTTCGGCGCGAGCTCGACTCGGCGATGCGCGCCTCCGGAATGCAGGTTCATGAGAAGACCGTCGTCCGCCGGATCCGGAAGGTCGAAACCGGATTCGCGCTCGAGCTGACCGGACCGGACGGCGAATGCCTGCTCGGTGTCGAGCGATGCATGCTTTACGCGACCGGCCGGCGCGCGAACACCGAAGGCCTCGGCCTCGAAGCGGTCGGCGTCGGGCTCGACGAGGAAGCCAACGTGGTTTGCGCGGAAGACGGTTCGACTGCCGTGCCGAGCATCGTTGCGATCGGCGACGTGACCGGCCGCAGCCCGCTGACTCCGGTCGCGATCCATGCCGGCCGGCTCTGGGCGGACCGCGTCTACGGCGGCAAGACCGTCGCGATGAGCTACGAGAAGATTCCGAGCGCGGTTTTCACCGATCCGCCGATCGGTACCGTCGGCATGGGCGAGGAAGAAGCGCGTCTCGTCTACGGCGACGAAGCCGTGACGATCTACCGCGCGCGCTTTCGGCCGATGCTGCACAACCTGTCCGGCCGCGCGTCGTTTACGACCGTCAAGCTCGTCGTGCGCAAGGACGACGATCGCGTTCTCGGATGTCACCTGATCGGCAAGGATGCGCCCGAAATCATCCAGGGATTCGCGGTCGCCGTGAAGATGGGAGCAACCAAGCGCGACTTCGACGCCACCGTCGGAATCCACCCCACCACCGCCGAAGAGCTCGTCACGCTGCGATAAAAATCGGGGACAGACACCGATTTCGGGAAATCGGGGACAGACACTGATTTCGGGAAATCAGTGTCTGTCCCCGATTACGGGAAACCAGTGTCTGTCCCCGATTATTTCAGTGGAGGGTGCGCGGCATCTGGAGCGTGAACTTCGGGATCACGGCCTGGAAGCCGGTGCCGTCTTCGCGGCGCATCTCATAGGTGCCGTGCATGCTTCCGACCGGACCCTGCAGGATCGCGCCGCTCATGTATTCGTGGGTCTCGCCCGGCGCCATGATCGGCTGCTCGCCGACGACGCCTTCGCCTTCGACCTCGCGCACCGACCCGTCGCCTTCGGCGATGAACCAGTGCCGCCGGGTAAGCTGGACCGTCACGTTCGATTCGTTCGCGATCCGGATGCGGTACGCGAACACGTAGCGGTCGAGGACCGCGTCCGACTGCTCGGGAACGAAGTAGGATTCGACCTCGATCGATATCCCCTGCGTCGTCTCCTTGGTCACCCGGTCACCGTTTCCTTCCTCGGGCGGCGTGCCAGCTGCCGGCTCGCCCGTCGATCCTTTCCGCATTTGCTCGTCACGCGGCTCAATAAACCCAAAGGGCACGGGGTCCGCAAGCCAGAAGAGGGGCAGAAGACTTGAGGTTCCCCTTTTCCGGCAGGGTCTTCCGTGGAAGGATCGGCGCATGACCCGACATCATCGCACCTGCAATCTCTGCGAAGCCCACTGCGGACTGATCATCGAAACCGAAGGCCGCCAGATCCTGTCGATCCGCGGCGACGACGACGATCCGCTTTCGCTCGGCTACATGTGTCCGAAGGGCAACGCGCTCAAGGATGCATACGAGGATCCCGACCGCATCCGGCGGCCGATGATCCGAGACGGCAGCTCGTGGCGCGAGACTTCGTGGGACGAGGCGATCACGACCGCCGCACGCGGCATCCACGGCGTGCAGAAGCGCCACGGCAACGATGCGTTCGCGAGCTACGTCGGCAATCCGAGCGCACACAACCTCACGGCAATGCTCGCGCTGCCGCCGCTGCTGCGGCTCCTCGACACGAAGAACCGCTACAGCGCGTCGACCGTCGACCAGTACCCGCAGATGCTGGCCGCGCATCTCGTTTTCGGCGCGCAGCTTTCGATCCCGATTCCCGATCTCGAGCGCACCGGCTACCTGATGATTCTCGGCGCGAACCCTCTGGTCTCCAACGGCAGCCTGATGACGGCGCCGGGCATGAAGAAGCGGCTGCGCGCGATTCGCGAGCGCGGCGGCAAAGTGGTCGTGCTCGATCCGCGCCGCAGCGAGACGGCCGAAGCGGCAACCGAGCACGTGTTCCTTCGCCCGGGAAGCGACGCTCTGTTCCTGCTCGCGATGATTTCGGTGGTGATCGAGGAAAATCTCGCCCGTCTCGGAGCTGCCGAAGGCCGCGTTGACGGGCTCGAGGACGTCGAGAAGGCCGCACGGATGTTTCCGCCCGAGCGCGTCGCCGAGGCCACCGGAATCGATGCGGACACGCTTCGACGTCTCGCCCGCGAGTTCGCATCGGCTCCCGCGGCGGCATGCTACACGCGCATCGGCGTCTGCGTGCAGGAGTACGGAACGCTCGCGAGCTGGCTCGGAACGGTCCTCAACATCGTCACCGGCAACCTCGATCGTCCCGGCGGCATGATGTTCACCAATCCGGCCGCGACCTACTCCTCCAAAGGAACGTGGAAACGGTGGCGCTCGCGCGTACGCGGACTACCCGAATTCGGCGGCGAGTTGCCGGTCGCGTGCCTGTCCGAGGAGATGGACACGCCCGGCGAAGGACAGATTCGCGGGCTGCTCACGCTCGCGGGCAATCCTGCGCTGTCCAGTCCGAACGGCGCGCGGCTCGAGCGTTCGCTCGAACATCTCGAGTTCATGGTCAGCATCGATCCCGCGCTCAACGAGACGACGCGCTTTGCCAACGTGATCCTTCCGCCGCGACATGCGCTCGAGAACGACCACTTCAGCCTCGTCTTCCACAAGCTCGCCGTGCGCGACACGGTCAAGTACTGCAGCCCGGTCTTCGATCGCGCCGAAGACAGCATGGACGAGCTCGAGATCTGCGGGCGCCTGTGTGCCGAGCTCACGCGGCTGCGCAGCGAAGACGCAGTCGCAGCCGGCGGCCAGCCGGTCGAGAACACGACCGATGCGCTGTACTCGACGACGCCCGAGCAGTTCATCTCCTTGCTGCTCGCAAGCGGACCGTACGGGCTGACGATCGACGACGTGAAAGCGGTGCCGGCAGGAATCGATCTCGGCTCGCTGAAGGAAGGCGGCATCGACCGCGCCGTCCGCCACAGCGACATGAGGCTTCATCTCGCGCATCCGGAAATTACCGAAGAGATCGCGCGCCTCGCCGGTGCGCTCGATGCCGGAAAAGTTGCGCCGGCCCCGCAGGCCACCAACGGTTTCCTGATGATCGGCCGCCGCCAGCTGCGTTCGAACAATTCGTGGATGCACAACTGTCCGACGCTGATCAAAGGGCCCGAGCGCTGCACGCTGCTGATGAGCCCGATCGATGCCGACCGGCTCGGCCTCAAGCACGGCCGCCTCGTCGCGGTCGAGAGCCGCGTTGGCCGAGTGTCGCTGCCGCTTGCCGTCACCGACGAGATGATGCCCGGCGTAGTCAGCATGCCGCACGGCTTCGGCCACACGCGTGAAGGAATCCGCGCGCGCAACGCGGCCGCGCACGCCGGCGCTTCGATGAACGACCTGACCGACGAGAGCATCGTCGAAGGAATGGTCGGAAACGGCGTGCTGACCGGAGTTCCGGTGCGCGTCAGTGCGTGCGAGCCGGCGGTCGCATAGCCGGCGTGCGAGCCGGCGGTCCCATAGCCAAGCTTTGTCGCCGTGCGGTAGTCGTGTAGCGTTGCCCGCCTGATGCCCGCGAAAGAGCGCACCCGCCGATCGAAGGCCTCGGCCACGCGCAGCCCTTCGGCACGCGCCGATGCGCGCGCTGAGGAACGCGGCAATTCTCGAAACGCGGCGACTTCCGCGGACTCCGAAGGCCACCTGCGGATGCGCGATCTGACGCGCATCACCGGCCTTCCGCGCGAGACGATTCATTTCTACCTGACGCAGGGTCTGCTGCCGAAGCCGCTCAAGACCGGCCGTAACACCGCGGTGTACGGCGAGGAGCATCTCGAGCGCCTGCAGCGGATCAAGGATCTGCAGGACAGACATTTCCTGCCGCTGAAGGCGATCAAGGCGGTGCTCCAGGACGGAGCCGCCGAGGGTTTCACCGAGGAACAGCAGTCACTGCTGGCGCGGCTTCGATCATCGATCGAGCCGGCGCCGGCGAGTGCGGTGCGTGACGTCGCGCTCTCGAGCATCGTTCCGTCTCGGGTCACGCGCAGCGATCTCGAGGCAATCCGCCGTCTCGGTGTCGTGACGGTCCATGGAAAGGGCGCGGGTGCGACAGTCACCGCCCACGATGCGGCGGTTCTCGAGTGCTGGGCGGAGCTGACCGCACTGACGCGGCCCGGCGAACCGAAAGTTATACCGGAGCTGCTCGTGGCGTACGTGGAAGCGATGGATTCGCTCGTCGAACGCGAGACGCGCCAGCTCACCGAGCGTTTCTCGGGCCTGCCTGCCCGAAGGCTGCTCGAGCTGATCGACGGGTCCGAGCCGCCGATTTCGCGCCTGATGGCCGTGCTTCGCTCGCGGCGCATCAAGCAGATCATCGCGGGCGCACCCGCTGCCCCCGTCCGCAAAGGCTAGAACTCCAGCATTTTCGAGTCGTTGGGAGTGGGCCGCGCGATTCCCGGGTGACCAAATGGTGCGCACCGTGCGCGATCGGGGCGGAGGTGTTTTTCGTTTCGCGCGTCGCGACGACGAAAAGCCTTGACCGTAGATAGTGTATAGTGCTACTACGCACTTAACATTGTCGATCCCGCGAGGTTTCTCCGTGCAACTCCAGCTCTCCTCTTTTCCGCGCAGTCTTTTCCATCCGCCCGCCGCCGGTCCCACGTTGCGGCACAACGTCACGCGATGGCCGCGTTCTGCGGTGCGTCCGGATCTGCTCCGCCTTACCGTCGAGCGCGTCATCGACGAGACCGCCAGCACGAAGACTTTCGTCTTCGCCGAACACTCTCTTGCGTACCGCCCGGGTCAGCACGTGACGATCGTTGCCGACATTGGCGGACAGACGCAGCGCCGCTGCTATTCGTTCTCGAGCTCGCCGGCCACGGGCGCGAAACCGTCGATTACCGTAAAGCGTGTCGATGGCGGCGTGCTCTCGAGCTGGCTTCACGACCATGTGAGCGCAGGTGACGTGCTCTCAGCGCTGCCGCCGTCGGGCGGGTTCGTCGTGGACGCCGATCCGGATGTCTCGCGACACATCGCATTGGTGGCCGGCGGCGTCGGAATCACTCCGCTCATCAGCATGGCCGAGACCGTGCTTCGCACCGAGCCGCTGTCGCGCGTGACGCTGCTGTACGGAAGCCGCAGCGAGAGCGAGATCATTTTCCGCAACCGGCTCGACGCGCTCGCGCATCTTTTCGCCGGAAGGCTTCAGGTGAGGATTGCACTCGACGAGTTGCCTCCGGTCTGGAACGGACTGGCCGGCGCGCTCGATGGAGAAGCCGTTTCGCGCGCGATCGACCTTCGTGCACCCGACGCGTGGTACGTGTGCGGACCGGAGCCGATGATGGAGAGCGTGACCGGCGCGCTTCGCACGGCCGGCATCGATGCCGCGCGCGTTCATCTCGAGCGATTCCAGTACGCCGAGGCCGGAAAAGGGCAGGCGGCTTCCGCCAGAGGCACCGTCCTGTTCGCAAAAAGCGGCGTCGCGTCGCCGCCACTCGCCGGTACGACGATTCTCGAGGCCGCAGAAAGGGCCGGGATCGCTCTTCCGTGGAGCTGCCGCATGGGCGGCTGCGGAGCCTGCAAGGTCAAGGTCGACGGTCGCGTCGTCCACGCTGAGCCGAACTGCCTGACCGACCGCGAAAAAGCCGACGGCTACGCGCTCGCATGCTGTTCGTACGCCGACGGCCGCGTCGAGCTGGCCGACTTCTGACGACACCTCCCCGATCACGAATTTCACAACATCAGACCATTTTCGGAGAAACGATCATGAAAGACCTCGCTCTCGACCTTCTGCCTCAGGGTGCCCGCCGCGTCGTCGACGACGTGCTCGATGCGGTCGCGATCGCCGGTGCGGTGGAAAACAAAACGGTTCTCGCCGGCATGCTGCCGTCGGTCGCTCGCGGCGTGCTGCTCAAGCGCGGCAAGCAGGGAACCGGCGTACTGATGCCGGCGAGCTACGATGCGCATTTCGATTTCGGCTACGGCGGGGATTATCCGGAGATGTACGATCTCTACCGCCGCGCGGTCGCCAACCAGTGGAACGCCGATGAGAAACTCGACTGGTCGATCGACGTCGATCCCGACCGGCCCGAGCGCCTGCTGATGCCGATGGAGTTCGTGCCCGTGGCCGGGCTTGCCGAGCACGGAATCCGCCTCGACGACCGCGAGCAGAAGCGGTTCCTTCACGATTTCACCGCGTTCATCCTGAGCCAGTTCCTGCACGGCGAGCAGGGTGCGCTGTACGCGTCGGCGCAGGTGACCGAATCGGTGCGCTGGTTCGACGGAAAGTTCTACGGCGCCACGCAGGTGATGGACGAGGCGCGGCACGTGGAAGTGTTCCTGCGCTACATCGACACCAAGCTCTGCAAGCTCTATCCGATCAACGACAACCTGTTCACGATCATCGACGCCCTGATGCACGATTCGCGCTGGGATATGAAGTTCCTCGGCATGCAGATCATGATCGAAGGCCTCGCGCTCGGCGCCTTCAACACGATGTACCAGTCGACCCGAGAGCCGCTGATGAAAGAGATGCTGCGCTACGTGATCCAGGACGAAGCCCGGCACGTGCACTACGGTGTGCTCGCGCTGAAGTCGCACTACGCAACGCTCGGCGAGTCCGAGCTGCGCGAGCGCGAGGACTGGGCATTCGAGGTCGCGCTGCTGATGCGCAACCGCTTCCTCGCGCACGAAGTCTACGACGAGTGGTTCGGCGGCCGCCTCCGGCGCCGGGAGTGGGACCGGATCATGACCGATCTGCCGCTGATGAAGAGATTCCGGTCGCTGATGTTCAAGCGACTGATCCCGAACCTCGAATACATCGGCCTGTACTCGCCGCGTATCCGGGCGCACTACGAGCGGGCCGGGCTCGCCGAATATGCCGGCGGCCGCAACGCTTCCGAGCTGACGGCAGAGGATATGCTGAGCGACGCGGCCTGACGCGGCACCCTTCGCCGGTCAGCCGTTGCATGCCTGGCTCTGCACATCGATCTGGACGGCGACCCGCAGGTCCTTGAGTGCGTCGCTCGACGTCACCTTGCCGCTGAAATCGAGATCGCCTGCCGGATGCCGAGGGCGTATCGCGACGGCGATCTGCAGGATGATCAGCGCATCGGCCGCGGTGATCTTGCAGTCGCCGTTCATTTCGCCGCAGAACATCGCGTCCTCGAAGCCTTCGCACGTCACGCAGTCCGGATTGGGCGCCGGGAATACCGACACGCGGAAGTTATCGAGGCCGTGCTCGATCTCGAGCGGGGTGCCGCCGCTGTTGGTGTTGGTTCGCAGGATGCCGAAGCGGATCGGCTCGGCCGTCGCCGAGAAATCGGGAAGCTGGTTATCCGACATCAGGAAGTCCTCGGGCTTGAGACAGACGAGCTTGCGATTGGCCCAATCGGTGTTCGAGAACGTCATGTCGGTGACCGAGAAAAACGTGTGCTCTCCCTGCTGGATCGCGAACAGCGCGCCGACCGCCGCACCGGGGACGGGCGGATCGAACTCTTTTCGATCCTCGGAGTAGGTGATGCCGGCGATCGCGCCGCGCTCGGCCGGCCGGTAGATCGCCTCGTCGCCGAGGCGAACGTGCAGGATGGACACGAACTTCCCGGCCGGCAGTTGCTGAACCATGTGACGATACGCGCCGGGATTTCCGCCGTCCTCCACGCGCTCGGCGGATTGCTCCGTATCCGGCGTCAGCGCGGTGACCTGCCAGTCGCTGTCGAGGAAGTTGCCGTCCCTGATCGGGTACGGAATGGGCTCTGCGCGGACGAGTCCGGGCGCCAGGCACGCGCATGCGAAGAGCGACGCTGCGACAGTGCGTAAACAACGGTTCATGGGCGAGACCTCCTTTTCGTGATCCCGTGATCACCGGGATCGATTCTCGACTCACCCTCCCCACGACGGCGGCCGTTCCGGCGTCGCCGCAGCGTACGAAAAATTGAAGATGCTGGCCATCGAAGCGGCAGAGGTGCGACAGCCGCGCGGCTGGCGTTTGCCGGCTAGCGCACGCAGTCGGCCGCGCCGCCGTCCACGCGAAGATCAACCGCGTTGATGTACGCGGCCTGTTCGCTGGCAAGAAACACGACGGCCGCCGCAACCTCGGACGTGAGCCCGAGCCGGGTCGCCGGCGATCCCGCGCCGATCGTTTCCGCGATCGCGCGTTTTTCGATCTCGCTCCAGTCTTCGCCCCAGCCCTTGCGCGCGGCCCGCGAACGGAAGTGCGCTTCGACCTCGACCGTCCGCAGGATGCCCGGGCTCACGCAATTGACGGTAATGCCGGTGCCGGCGAGCTCCTTGGCAAGGCTGAGCACGACCGCCGGAAGCGCGGCCTTGGCTGCGTAGTACCCGGGCATGACTGCTCGCGGGCGAACGCCGCCCACTGTGCCGAGGAAAATCACGCGGCCCCAGCCTTGCTCTCGCATTGCGGGGACAAGCCTTTGCGCCATGCGGACGCCGGACAGGACATTGCGCTCGTACATCTCGATCCACGACGTCGACGCCATCGCGTCCCAGCTGCCGCCGGCTGCGACGCCGTAGTTGTTGACGAGCACGTCGATGCCGCCGGCCGCGACGAGCAGGTCCGCGAACGCGTCGGCGCCCGCGTCGGTCATCAGATCCGCCGTCACGGCATGCGCGTCGCCGCCGCTTGCCGTGATCTCCGCGACAACCATCTCGGCCTGCCCGGGCTCGAACCCGTGCACGAACACCGACGCACCTTCGGCGGCGAATGCGCACGCCGTCGCATGGCCGGTTCCGCGGTAGCTGCCCGTCACGAGCACACGCTTTCGGTCGAGCCCGAGGTTCATGCTTCTGCCGGTTCGCGCGTGACGATCAGCTCGTCGAGGCCGCGAAACGGCCCGCGCTGAAGCCAGACGAGTGCGTGGTCGGGATGAAGCCGCAGATCCGGCCATCGCGACGAGACGGCGGCCAGCATCACTTCGGCTTCCGAACGCGCGAGCGATGCACCCAGACAGAAGTGCGCACCGAACGCGAAAGAGATCGGCGCGGCGCCGCTTCGGCCGGGACGAAACGAATCCGGATCGTCGTAGACGTCAGGGTCGCGGTTGGCCGCCGCGAGGAACACCAGAATCGGCTCGAACGCACCGATTTCGGTTCCGCCGATCGTTACGGACCGCATCGGGATGCGCGCGACGAACAACGTCGGTGTCTCGAATCGCAGGAACTCGCTGACGACGTCGACAATCGCCCATTCGCCGCTCGTAACCGCCCGGTAGCGCGCCGCGTCGGACAGAAGCACGGACATTCCGTTGGTGAACAGATCGCGCGTGGTGCGGTGACCTGCCGAATACAAGGTCGCAGCGAGCGACAGCAGCTCGACGCGCTCGAGCCTCTCGCCCTCGGCCTCTGCCGCAAGAAGCGCAGACAGCAGATCGTTGCCCGGCTTTGCGGTGCGCTCGTCGAGCAGATGACCGAGATACGCGTGAAACTCCTCGGCCGCTGCAAACGCCGCTTCTTTCTTTTCTCCCGGAACACGCACGCCGAGCAGTGGAGCGACCGCGTCGCTCCACGACGTCAGCTTGTCGCGGTCCTCGGGCGGCACGCCGAGAAGCTCGGAGATGACGAGCGACGGAAGCTGGTGCGCGAAGCGGGCGAGCAGATCGACCTCGCGTTCGCCGTCGAGTCCGTCGAGCAGCTCCGCAGCCGTCTGCTCGATCCACGGACGCAGCGTTGCAATGCGCCTCGGTGTGAACGCTTTCGAGACGATGCCGCGCACGCGCGGATGATCCGGCGGATCGAGGAAGTTGATGCGATGGCTCATCTCGTCGCGCGCCGCGCCGGGCGGCAGGCCGTCGAGGTAACGCATTGCGATCGGGCTCGATCCGCAGTCGGGATGATGCAGCGCTTCGAGCGCCGCCGCGTGGCCCGTGATCATCCAGAAGCCGCTCTCCAGCCGCTGCACGCGTCCGCCCGAGCGGATGCGCGAGAACACCGGATACGGGTCGGCGATTGCCTCGAGATCGGACGGGTCGAACGAAATCATCCGGTTCATGGCTCGGCGAGCAGCGTGAGGATCCGGTCCGAGGATGCCCTTGCATCCTCGCGCCCGAGCTCGACGAGGCGGTCGGTGTAGACGCGATCGAAGTAGATGTACGACAGGAAATCGGCTTCGTTTCGCGGCACGCCCATCGTTGCGGTTCTCTTGATCAGCTCCGAGACCAGGCTCCGTGCGCCGTCACTGGCATCGCGGCGGTGATAGCACTCCGCCGCAATCCGTCCGATGTCGTCCGACGGGCGCTGCATGAAGAAGTCGATCGGGTGATATCCCACTCCGCGCACGGCGCGAAGCGTCGGCTCGATGCGCTCGACGAAATCCTTGCCGAACGTGGCCTTGCCGCCGGCCAGCAGCGAGTTGATGATCTCGAGCTGGCGCAGCTCGTTCTCGATCGGATCGAGCAGCATCACGTCGAGGAGCTTGCCGAGCAGGAATGCAGGCTGCGTCAGCGCATCGGCCTTGAAGTACTCGACGTGGTCGTCCTTGGTGCGGGCTTTCTTCAGCCCGATCACGAGCACCTTGTCGGCCTGCAGCCGCACGGCCGGCGACAGCGGCGTGTTCAGGCGAAGCCCGCCGTCGACGTAGTAACGGCGGTCGATCAGCACGGCGGGAAACAGGAACGGAATCGCGGCCGATGCGCGCACGTGCAGGTCGGTGATCGAGACGCATACCGCATCGACGTGCGGATCGTACAGCCAAGCCGTGGTGTCGGCGCCGGGTCCGTCGAGGAACACCCGGACCAGTCCGGTGTTGACCTCGGTCACGGCGCAGCAAAGCACCGATGGGCGTCCCTGCTTGAGGTTCTCGCGCAGCCGCTGCCACGGAATCCGCGTGCGGACCAGGTCTTCGAGCGGCGCGATATCGACGAGACCGCCGCGCGACTCGTCGCCGCTCGCACCGCCGTGCGACTTCGGCCGTCCGAAACCCAGTCCGCGCAGCGGAATGCCGACCATGTCGCGCCACGAAAGCCGCATCACGTTGTCGAAACGCATGTTCTTCCACGTCTCGACGAGGTTCTTCGATCGGTCGGCCGGGTCGACGCCGGAAGATGCTGCGACATACGCAGCATGGATCGCACCCACCGACGTGCCGCTTACGATGTCGAACTCGAACTGGTCGCCGAGCTTCGGGTAGACGTGCTCGAACAGCCACGACAGTACGCCGGCTTCGTACGCTCCGCGCGAGCCGCCGCCCGACAGCACGAGCGCGACGCGCTGCTTCCTGCGCGGATCCTTCGCAGCGCCGACGAATCGATTGCTCTCCGGCAGGTTCGTGGCCGCGTCCTTGCGGGAAAGCAGACTGCTGAAACGGAAATCGGCCACGCCGGCGGCAGCGTAGCATGCCGGTCGCGATCGTGCGCGCGGGGTCGTCTCCTGTGATCCGCGAGATGGGGCGGAGAGTCCGCGCGACACGCCGACGGGATCCGCGCGATGCGCTGGCGGGATCCGCGCGATGCGCTGGCGGGATCCGCGCGACGCGCTGGGCGCGACTTGCCCGCGGACCTTCGTCTCCATAGAAAGTCCGGTTCCATGTCGCTCGTCGTCATCGAAAACAGTGAGCTCGCCTTCGGTGGCCGCACGATCTTCACCGATCTGAATCTCCGCATCGGCGAGGAAGACCGTATCGGTCTCGTCGGTCGCAACGGCTCCGGCAAATCGTCGCTGCTGCGCGTGCTCGTCGGCCAGCAGGAGCCCGATCGCGGCTCGATCCGCCGCGCCGGCACGATCCGCATCGGGTACCTGCCGCAGGAGCTCGACGTCGAGGGCGGAAAAACGCTGATCGACAGCGTGCTGTCGAGTGTGCCGGGCCGCGCGCGACTCGAGCAGACGCTCGAGGTCGTCGAGCACGAGCTCGCCGAAGCCACGACCGAATCCGAGCAGATGGAGCTTTCCGAGAAACTCGCGACGCTGCACGACGACCTGTCGCACTTCGACACCAACTACTCGCCGCACGAAGCCTACAGCATCCTCGACGGGCTCGGATTCCGCACGGGCGACGCGACCCGCGACCTGTCCGAGTTCAGCGGCGGATGGAAGATGCGCGGGGTCATGGCCTCCCTGCTGTTCCAGAAGCCGGACCTGCTCTTGATGGACGAGCCCACCAACCACCTCGACGTCGTGACCGTCGGCTGGCTTGCGGACTTCCTCAAGCGCTACCGCAACGCGATGATCCTGATCTGCCACGACCGCGATTTCCTGAACGAGCAGGTCTCGCGGATCGTCTCGTACGAAGTCGAAGGCGTGCGGCAGTACAACGGCAACTACGAGGATTACCGGCGCCAGCGCGCCGAGGAAGCCGAGATCCTCGAACGTCGCGCCGTCAACCAGCAGAGGATCCGCGAGCAGACCGAGAAGTTCATCACGCGCTTCCGCGCGCAGGCGAACAAGGCTGCGGCGGTGCAGAGCCGCGTCAAGAAGCTCGAGAAGCTCGAGGACGTCACGCTGCTCGGCACCGAACGGACGCTGCGCTTTCGGTTTCCGCCGTGCGAGCGCGCCGGGACCGACACGGTGATCCTCAACGATCTCGGACACCGCTACGGCGACGTCCAGGTGTTCGAGCATGCCGAAGGTGTGGTGCGCCGCGGCGACAAGGTCGCGATCATCGGCCCGAACGGCGCCGGCAAGACGACGCTGCTTCGCATCCTGGCCGGCGAGATCGCGCCTGCAAAAGGCGACTTCCGGCTCGGGCACAACGTCAAGGTCGGCTACTACGCGCAGCACGTCACCGAGAAGCTCGATCTGCGGAGTTCGATCTTCGACGAAGTCTGGCAGAACAGCGCGTACGACGACCTGACCCAGGTCCGCAAAGTCCTCGGCACGTTCCTGTTCTCGGACGACGACGTCGACAAGAAGATCGCGGTGCTGTCCGGAGGCGAGAAAGCACGCGTTGCGCTCGCGCGCCTGATGGTCGACCCCGGCAACCTCCTGCTGATGGACGAGCCGACCAACCATCTCGACCTCGAGTCGTCCGAAGCGCTCGCCGATGCGCTCGGTACGTACGACGGCACACTCATCTTCGTCAGCCACAACCGCAGCTTCGTGCGCCATCTCGCGACGCGAATCTGGTACGTGCACGACAACTGCGTCGAGGAATTCCCCGGCACGATGGACGAGTTCATGTACCATCTGGCCGCGCAGCGCGCGGGTGCCGAGGCGGCCGCCAAAGCAGAGAAGCGCCAGGCGAAATTGAAAGAACCGGAGATGCCGGTTGCCGCGCCGTCGCAGGCGGGCGCTGGTGTAGCGGCGCCGGCCGACCGCGCGGTCCGGCAACCGCCTGCTGCTCGGTCAAAAGAAGAAAAGGCGCGCGACCGCGCGACCGATCGCGAATCGCAGAAGAAACGGCGCGACCTCGAGAAACGCATCCAGGAATACGAAAAGCGCATCTCCGAGCTCGAAACGCTGCAGGGCGGCCGCAGCACCGAGCTTTCCCAGCCCGACGTCTATGCAGACAAGAACCGTTACGGCACGCTTCTGTCGTCGTACACCGAGGATCAGAAGAAGCTCGAAGAGCTGATGCTGCGCTGGGAACAGGCGCAGGCCGACCTGGCTTCGCTGGCGGGCTGAACAAATCCGCGCGATGCGATTTTTACTCTGGCATTGACTCCGGCGCGGCCGCTATGTTCCGGCCTGTCGCAAACGGTGTCGGGACCGTACGCGTCATTCCGCAAAAGCCGATCGACAGATGGAGGGGAAATGAGACTGCGATCACTCGCCGGTATTTCGATTGCGTCGCTCGCTTTATCGGCGGGATCCGCGCACTCGCAATGCGCGTTCGACACCGGGCCGGCGAGGGGCTTTCGCACGTCGATGGTGCGGGCCTACCTTCCGTGCCCAGCCACCTTCCGCGATTCGCCGTTTGCCAATAACCAGACCGTGTCCGGCGTGGATGCATGCTCGCCGGTGATACCGTACGTGGAACACTCTGCTGGGACCCCGTACTCGTTTTCCGCCAAGGGCGGATGTTCGGTCCAGACCAAGGTCAAGGTCGTCTCCGATTGCTCGCAGCTCAATAGCTCGGAGGGGCCCTCGCTCAATCTGCCGGCGGGCGCGTGTCACGTGACGTCGGTCCGGAGCTCGTGCAAGGGGATCATGAAAGCTTCCGGCAATACTCCGATCGATTCGACGGATGCCGGCTGGACGCTCGCCGTGCTCAGTCGCGCGTCGATCGACGATCCCGTAGGCGGCGACATGACGTTGATCGACGTGCCGATGACGTTCGAATTCTCGACGCCGGATGACGGGAAGATCTCGCTCGACAGCACAAGCGCGGAAGCTCTCGCGGACATCCTCGGGACCGGAGACGCGGCGTTGCCGCCGTGCACGTCGATGGAGATTCTCGACATCGTCATCAAGGATCCCACCGGCCTGCGCTTTGCGGCACCGGGTACGGCGACCGCGCAGTAGGCGAGTTCCCGCTTTTTCTCCGCTGTTTGTCTTGATATGGGTTCCCATATGAAGACGACCATCGAGATCTCCGAGCCATTGCTGGCGAAAGCCAAGGCGCTGGCTGCACGCGAGAAGACCACCTTGCGGGCGCTGATCGAGGAAGGCCTGCGGGAAATCCTGCTCCGCAAGGGCCGTCCGAAGCCGTTCAAGCTCAAGGACGCGAGCTTCAAGGGCGGCGGCGGTCTTACGCCGGAGATGGAGGCGAAAGGCGGCTGGGCGAAGCTGCACGAAGCAGCCTATCCCGGATTCTTCGACGATGAAGTCGACGAGGGGCAGTCGTGATCGCGGTCGATACGAACGTCCTCGTTCATGCGCATCGCGGAGAATCCAGACACTACCGGGCCGCGTACTCCTGTCTTGCGAACCTTTGCGAGAACACTGAAGCCTGGGCGATTCCCTGGCCGTGCATTCACGAGTTTCTTTCCATCGCTACCAACACATGGGCGTTCGCGCGGGCGAGCTCCCCTGCAGAAGCGCTTCGGCAGGTTGATGTCTGGCTCGAATCGCCTGGTCTCGTGCTGCTTGAAGAGACCGTGCGACACTGGTCGATTCTTTTGAATCTGGTTCGCAGCTCCCGAGCGACTGGCGGGCGCATTCATGACGCACGAATCGCAGCAATCTGCCTCGAGCATGGTGTGCGGGAGCTCTGGACGGCAGACCGTGACTTCGCGCGCTTTCCCGAGCTCGCGACGTTCAATCCTCTTACCGACGATCAGGTGCATGAGACACCGGCGGGATACGCAGCGGTGCTGCGCGCACGCACCGCCGGGCGCCGCCGCGCGCTGACCGGAATCTCCGCCCGCTGAAAAATCGGGGACAGACACTGATTAGCGGAAATCGGTATCTGTCCCGGATTAGCGGAAATCAGTGTCTGTTCCGGATTAATGTTTCCGACTAAGTTACGCGTCAGTCGAGCCCTGCGAGCACTTCTTCGGCTGCGCGCTCGCCCGAGCGGACGGCACCGTCCATGTATCCGTTCCAGTACGTCGACGTTTCCGTTCCGGCCCAGTGAATGCGGTCCACCGGTTGGCGCAGGGCTTCACCGAAATCGACGAGCGTGCCTGGGCCGAGGACGGCCACCGGACATCCGCGATTCCAGGTCTCCTCCGCCCATGCGAACGTGATGGTTTCGATCGGCGATGACGCTGCACTGCCGAAGAAGATCGCGAGCTGGGCGAGGCATGCAGCTTTGAGATCCTCCGCAGGCTGTCGCTCCCAGTAGCGCGCTTCGCTGCCGCCGATGAAGCCCATCAGGATTCCGCGGCTGCCGTCCTGCGGCGAGGTATCGAACGTGACCTTGATCGGCCCGTTCTCGCTGACGACCTGACCGGTCAGGCCGGCCGTGCGCCAGAACGGTGTCGGGTAGACGGCCTCGAACTTCATCAACGAGCCTTGCGGCATCCGCTGCGTGAGCTGGTCGCGAAGCGCCGGCAGCGGCGGATCGTACTCGATGCGCCCCGCGAGCGTCGGCGGGATCGCGACGATCACGCGCTTCGCGCGAACGCGGCGCCGATCCGACCAGACCGTCACGTAGTCTTCGCCCTGGACGATCTTCGTGACCGGTTTCCCGAGCTGGATGCTGTCACCGAGATCGTCGGCGACGTTCAGCGCAATGCGCTGCGCGCCGCCGACGAAACGGCTTTCCTGCGCGCCGCCGGCGGTATTGAAGTTGCGCTCGAAGGTGCCGGCGTTCTGCTCGTTGCCCGATGCCGCGAGGTAGAACAGCGTGTAGAGCAGCGAGAGCTCGCCGGGCTCGCAGCCGAAGATCGCTTCGGTCGCTGCCGAAACCACCGCCATGTACTCGCTGCTTCCGCTCGTATGCGCACGCAGCCACGAGTCGAGGGTCTGGCGGTCGTACTCGAGCGCATTGGTCGCGGTCCACGGACTGTCCACCGGAATTTCGGTGGACAGCTGGTCGAGCAGCGCAACCGACGCGACGATGTCGGGCGCGACAACGGGGTCGGCCGGCGCGGTGCCTAGCGGCGTGTTGCTCGGGAACTCTTCGCGACGTCCGTTCGCATAAAACACGTTGTTGCCGGTGTTGTAGGTCGGATACGTACCGACGCCGACTTCTGCAGCGAGAGCCTGGATGCGGTCCTGCGTGGGACCGGTGAACATTCCGCCGAGCTCGCTGTAGCCGCCGCTTGCGAGATCGTGGTTGAGGACGCGGCCGCCGACGCGATCGCGCGCTTCCAGCACGATCACCGAGCGACCGGCTTCGCTGATGCGGCGCGCTGCCGTAAGCCCGGCGAGACCGGCGCCGACGACGACCACATCAGCGACGTGGCGGCTGGCTGCCGCCTCGGCGTTTTTCGGAAGACGCAGCGCTGCGAGCGCAGCCGTTGCCGCGGTCGCTTCGAGGAACTGCCGACGAGTTAACTTCGCCACGAGGAAAGCTCTCCTTTCCCCCTGACCAGGCGACATGCGCCCGATTGCCCCGGGCGAATATCGCCCGCCTGACGACAGCCAACAATACGAAAACGGGACCAGGTACATTTAAAAAACTGTCGTGATTTCAACAGCCGCGTTTTTTCACGCGAAAATTAAATGTACCTGTCCCCATTTATTATTTGCTTCGATTGCGTGCCGTCTTCATGAGAAGGCCGCTCCCTGGCTCGTGAGCGGACCATGACGACTGCATCTACCGCCTCATCAGGGTCCGCCGGAGCCTCGCCGATCTGCAATCTGTGCGGCTCGGCCGACATCGCGACCTATCACGACCAGGGCTGGCGCCGCGTGGTCGAGTGCCGCCGCTGCGGTCTCGTGTTCGTCGATCCGATGCCGACGTTCGAGCAGAAGGCCGAAATCGAGCGGCTCGCGTACGAGGGCGAACTTCTGCCGGAAGTCTCCGACTTCTTCCGCAACTGCCACCGCGACTTCCAGGACGATCCCGTCATCGAGTCGTTCCGCACCGGGCTGCGGTCGATCGGCTCGATCCGCACGCCCGGCCGCCTGCTCGACGTCGGCCCTGGCACCGGCATCTTCCTTTATCTGGCGAGCAAGGAATTCGGCTGGCAGCCGAGCGGCGTCGACATCTGCAACGAGAGCGCGGTCAAGGCGAAAGAAGAGTTCGACATCGACCTCGAGGTCGGCGACTTCAACACGTATCCGTGGCCGGCGGCGAGCTTCGATGCGATCACGATGCTCGACGTGCTCGAGCACACGACCGATCCACTCGGCTCGCTTCGCCGCGCGTACGAGTTGCTCGAGCCCGGCGGCGCGCTTTACGTCGTCGTGCCGAACCAGCACTGCCTGCTGACGGTGATCCTCGATCGCTGGATCCAGATGGGCGGCCCGATGCACACCTACTTCCTCGAGCGGCTCTACGTGTCGCCGCACGAATACTACTTCTTCCCGCGAACGCTGCGCGCGTTCCTCGAAAAAGCCGGCTTCGAAGTAACCGACATGCGAACCGGCAACGTCTATCTCGGCCGCTACCGCCTGCCGCTGTGGATGCGCATCCCGATGGAGATCGTGCTGCAGACCGGAAACCTCTTCGGCATGGGCGCCAAAATCATGGCACTGGCCCGCAAGCCGTAAAAAGGGGACAGGTACATTTAAAATTCCGCTGCATTATCGCAGGTCGGTGATCTCGCTGCGGGCCTGCTCGAGCGCGCGCGCGAACGCTTCGCGGTCGAGCCCGCCGATTGCTGCGAGAAACTCTCGATGCGGCCGCCCGCGCCGCCAGTCGGGCTCGCGAACGGGATGTCGCAGCACGGCCGAGATCATCTCGAGGTCGGGCTCGACCAGCAGCGTTCCGTGCAGCAGCGTCGCATCGCGATGACGGCGCAGCGCGAGCCCGCCGACCTTGCGATCGGCGATGCGCAGATCGCCCGATGCATCGCTGTCGACCGCTTCGCGCACTCCCGCCTCGCCGAGCGCGCGCACGACGGCCGCGTTGCACGTGCTCCGCACGCTGCCGAGCGACGGCGGCTCTTTTCCAGCGTCGTGCGCGACGACGAACGCGTACTGCACCGTGCCCGGCCCGATCACCACCGTTCCGCCACCGCTCGCACGCCGCACGATCGCGACGCTGCGCCGCGCGCACTCCTGCTCCTCGACCTCGATCGAAACGATGCGGCTGACCCCGAGCACGACCGCGCTCTGGTTGCAGGTCCACACCCGCACACCTGGTCGCGCGCGTTCGAGCATCGCGAAATCGCCTTCGATCCCGTGCACGACTCCGGAAGCCGCACCGAAGAGAACTTCGACCGGCGTGCGGCGCGGGATTCTCGCCGCCGTGCTCAGACCTTGTCCTTCCACTGCGTCGCCCCGAGGAAGATCACGCGCAGCTGCAGCACGAAGTTCTGCGTCAGCTCTTCCTCGACCTGCGGCTGGTCGGGAGGAAGATCGATGAAATCGCTCGCGGCGTTGAGCATCGTGTTGACGACGAGGCCGCAGACCATCTGCAGCGTTCGCATCGAAAGGCTGGGAAGAAGGCTGAGCTCGCGGAGATCCTGCGCCATTTCGGTGGCGAAGTGCTGCGTCTCGTAGCGGATCGAACGCCGGATCAGCGGCGAGCCGCCCCAGCGCTCGCTCGCCATGAACAGGATGTGCAGCCGGTGCTCGCGCACGAACTGCCGGTAGATGCGCACCGAATGATCGATGATGCGGATCGGCGGCACGCCGGCGCGCCGCGCATCGCGAAGAAGCCGTCGCAGCGTCAGGCCGGTTTCCTCGACGAGTGCGAGGCCGAGCTCGTCGAGATCGGCGAAGTGGCGGTAGAACGACGTCGGCACCACGCCGGCCTCGCGCGTGATCTCACGAAGCCCGAGGCTGGTGTAGCTGCGGCCGCTGCTCATCAGCCGAAGCGCGGCGTCCATGAGCATGCCGCGTGTGCGCTGCTTCTGTGCGGCGCGCGAGCCGGTTCCGTCGGGTGCGCGGCCCGGCACGGCGTCGCGGACGGGCACGTGTGCGCGCGCTTCTCCCTTCCGGCTCTTCGCGTCTTCCCGGCCGATTCCGGTCGTGTCGGCGAGCGCGGAACGGTCCGGAGAGTGCCGGGACCTTCGTTTTCGATGTACGAGTGTAGTCACGTCAGTGGGGCGAAAAGAGCAGCATTTCCGAGCCATAGCCAACCGTGTCTGTGCTTTTCAGTGTACAGGTGTTGACAGAAACCATCGGTTCGGTACACAAGTGTTCACCCATGACGACTTCAGCGAATCCCGAACCGCCGCGGACCGACGGCCAGCCTCCAAGGCCGAGCGCAAGCCCGACCGGTCCCTCCGCAAGCCCGACCGGCCGCTCCGCAAGCTCGACCGGCCGCTCCGCAAGCCTGACCCGTCGTTCCGCAAGCCCGAACGGCCGTTCCAGCTGGACCCGCATTCTGTCCAGCCCGTGGCTGAGCCCGCTCAACGATACGGCCGCCATCGACGACCTGCTCGGGCTCGTCGATCCGACCTGGTCGGTCGCCGCCGTACGCGCGCGCGTCGTTTCGGTGAATCGCGAGACCGACGATGCATCAACGCTCGTGCTGCGGCCGAACCGGCTGTGGCTTGGCCATGTGGCCGGACAGCACGTGCAGCTCACGGTCGAGACCGGAGGGCGGCGTCACGTGCGCACGTTCAGCATCTCGTCGCCGCCGCGTGCCGACGGCCTCGTCCACGTGACCGTCAAGCGCCGCGCCGGCGGCAAGGTTTCCAGCTGGCTCGCTGACAGCGCCGCGGCCGGTGACGTCGTCACGCTCAGCAACCCCGCCGGCGACTTCGTGCTGCCGCCGGTGTTGCCGCCGCGCATCGTCCTCGTCTCGGCCGGTAGCGGCATCACGCCGGTGATGGCGCTGCTGCGAACCATCGTCGAGGCCGGGGGACCGACGGATGTCCTGTTCGTGCACACGTCGCGCTCGCGCCGCGACGTCATTTTCGCGCACGAGCTCGAGACGATCGCGCGAACGCATCCCCGCATCGAGATCCGCCTGCACCTGACCGAAGAGAGCGGCCGTCTCGACGCCGCGCAGATCTCAAGCATTGCCGCCGAAGCCGCCGGCGCGCCGGCGTTCGTCTGCGGCCCGGAATCCTTCATGACGAGCGTGCGCTCGGCGTGGGGCAGCGCCGGCAACGCGGAGCATCTGCGCTTCGAATGGTTCGGTGCGCCCGCGCGCGAGAACATCGGAGGCGAAGCGCAGAGCATCAGCGCCGAACATTCCGGCACGCGCTTTACCGCGCTCGCCGGCCAGTCACTTCTCGTTGCAGCAGAAAACGCGGGTCTGCGGCCGCTTTATGGATGCCGCATCGGTGTCTGCCACACGTGCAAGTGCCACAAAATCTCCGGCGTCACCGAAGACCTTCGCGACGGGCGAATTTCCGATGAGCCGGGCGAGATGATCCAGCTCTGCATCTCGACCGCACGCTCCGACGTCTCGATCGAAATCTGAAACCCAGCGGACCTCGAGGAATCACGATGAAATCTCCTGCCAGCAATCTTACCCGCGAACAGATCGACGCGATCGCCATCGAGCTCGACGGCATCCGCGACGAAATCCTCGGCGACCTCGGCGAGCGCGACGCCGCGCACATCCGCCGGGTCGTGCGCCTTGCGCGTGCCAGCTCGATTGCCGGCCGCTCGATGCTCGCGTTCGGTTTCACTCCGGTAAGCTTCGGTGCAGGCGTTGCGCTGCTGTCGCTCGGCAAGATCCTCGAGAACATGGAGATCGGCCACAACGTCATGCACGGTCAGTACGACTGGATGAACGATCCGTCTCTCGATTCGAAAACCTACGAGTGGGACAACGTCTGCGATTCGTCGCAGTGGCGCCACTACCACAACTATGAGCACCACACGTTTACGAACGTGCTCGGAAAGGATCGCGACGTCGGCTACGGGATCATCCGCGTCAGTGAGGATCAGTACTGGCACCCGAAGCACCTCATGCAGCCGGTCAGCAACGTGCTGCTGTCGCTGCTGTTCCAGTGGGGCGTCGGAATCCACGACATGGATCCGATGCGCGTGATGCTCGGTTCGAAAGACGACGAGGAATCGAGGGCCGCGCGCGCCGAGTTTCCGGCCAAATGGCGGCAGTTCCTGCGCAAGGCCGGACGTCAGCTTTTCAAGGACTACGTGCTGTTTCCGCTGCTGACGCCGTGGAACGCGCCGCGCGTGCTGCTCGGCAACCTTTCCGCCAACGTCATCCGCAACGTCTGGACCAACGTGATCATCTTCTGCGGGCATTTCCCCGAAGGCACGCGCGTCTACACGCAGGAAGAGACGGCGACCGAGTCGCGCGGCGACTGGTACGTTCGCCAGATGCAGGGCTCGGCCAACATCGAAGGCAGCTCGTGGTTCCATGTGATGACCGGCCACCTGTCGCACCAGATCGAGCACCATCTTTTTCCGGACCTCCCTGCGCATCGGTACCCGGAAATTGCCGGACGCGTGCGCGACCTTTGCGAGCGAAACGGGCTTCCGTACAACACCGGGAGCTTCGCCGAACAGTACGGAAGCGTGCTTTCACGGATCTTCCGGTTCGCGTTGCCGACGCGTGCCACGCAGGCGCAGACGGCGTAAGATCGGGGCCGCCATGCCGGTACTCTCGCTCGTCGTCGGCGACATCACGAAGCAGAAGGTCGACGCGATCGTCAACGCCGCCAACACGCGCCTGGTCGGCGGCGGCGGCGTGGATGGAGCGATCCATCGCGCGGGCGGCCCCGCGATCATGCTCGAATGCAACCGGATCCGGGCCGAGAAGGGCGGTTGCCCGACCGGCAGCGCCGTTGCGACGACCGCCGGAAACCTTGCCGCAAAGAAAGTGATTCACACCGTCGGTCCGGTATGGAGCGGCGGGCGCCGCGGTGAGGCGGATCTGCTTGCGAGTGCGTATCGATCGAGCCTCGAGTTGGCGGCGTCGCTCGGACTTCGCACCGTCGCATTTCCGTCGATCAGCACGGGTGTCTACGCCTATCCGCTGAAGGAAGCCGCCAGCATCGCGCTTTCCTCGATTCAGCGCGTGCTCGACGAGCGGCCTCAGGATTTCGACGAAGTCGCGATGGTCCTGTTTTCCGACCGCGACTTCCGGATCTATGAGAGCGTTCGAATCGAGCTCGAAGACCGACGCACGCAGCGCGCGTAATCAGTCGGCGAAACTGCGGACCGGCATCTGCTGCTCGAGCAGCCGCAGCGGCGAAGCCTTCTCCTCGATCAGCTGCTCGTGCTCATCGTTGTAGCTGAAGCACGTATTGCGCATTCCCGGTATCGCCGCATTGACCGCGCGCCAGCGCTCGATCGGCACGTCCGCGCGCTCGCGAATCTCCTTCGGCACCGACTGAAAGAACTGCACGAAGTGAAGCTGGTACGCCGCCTGCGCAATCTCGACCACGAGCTCGGATATGCGATGACAGCCCCCGGTCCCGCCAACCGCCGCGCGCGCCGCCAGCGTGAACCCGCGCCCCACTTTCATCCCGACCAGAGCATTCATGTTCACATGCGTCAGGTTGCAGACGTTCGTAAACGGCCCATTGCGAATCTCACTGCGCGCCGCCGCAATCTCGAGCGAAGGATGCAGAATCTCCACTTCGACGACGACATCATGAACTTCGTCTCGAAGCAGCGCCTCGATAAGAAAGCGGTCTTCTGCGAGCGGATAAATATTGGTTTGCTTCGTACGGTGATAGATCGCGCGAATGTCAGGCATGCCCGCTGTTTAGCGTGCGGCCGGTGCGATGCAACCAGACAAAAGGCCATTCGCGGGTTTCGTCCCCATCGACAAGATGCGGACTGCGACGACGTCTCACGGAGCGGCCGCCATTCCCCGACATTCCCCGGGGAATGTTCGCGCACCGGCGAGATTGCTGCGCCTCGCATCCATGAAGGCGCGGCCGAAGTCGAGGTCCGCCTGATACTGGTTGTGTGCAGCGCAGCGCAGCTCGATGTTCTCGGGCGTAGGACGTCCGCCCGTCGCGAAGGGGACTCTGTGGTGGAACTCGATGTTGCTGGTCTCGCGGCAGCGAAGTCCTCGGCCGTCTATGTAGCAGCAGCGCCCCGAGTCGCGTCGCCATACCTCGCGCCGCACGGCCGCGGGGATGGTCCGGGATCGCTGTTCTCGCTGCAATGCCGTCGTATCGGCCGCGGGCGTTGTGGCGGGTCGATCGGTGCATTCCGCGTTCGTCGATATGGTTGACCTCGGTCGATCGGGGCATTTTTCTTTCGTCGACGTCGTCGGCTGCGGTCGATCGGTGCACCCTGCCTTGCGCGAGAGTGTCCGGACGAGCAGCACGTCGATCGCACGACTGATGATCGCGGCGGCATCGCGACCGGTCGACGAGCGGCCCAGCAGATCCTGTAGCGACCGAAGCTTGTCATGCGTTTCTTCGTCTACGGTGATCTCGATTTTGTAACGACGCGGGCTGAGCGGAACGATTGGCTTCGGCACTTTTGCCGGCTGTGCTGACGGTGGAACGATCGCGAGGCCGACGACCGCGAAGTCTGTGGAGGCCGGCCGATTACTCGAGCAACCGACGGACTCGCGATCTGTCGAAGCGCACCGATCTCTCGCACCGCCGGCCTGTTCGCAATCCGTCGAAGTCGCGCTGGCCGCCACCGCCGGCCCAGTGTTCGCCGCGTCCGCACCGCGACGCCGCGGCATCGCACGAATACGCGACGCCACATCCGCTCGCGGCGCAAGCTCGGCAACCAGCCGCTCGACCTCGCGCGAGCTCTTGTGCCTCGCGCGCTCGAGCACTTGCAGGTGATTATCGGCCGTCAAATGCCTGGCCAGCAGATGGATCGCGCTCAGATGCAGTTCGCCGCGTGCGACCAGGTCGAGGACGACCGGAAAACGGCGCGCCGTACGCGCAGCCCAAAGCCGCTTGGCCGTAACCTGCTCCGACATGTGGAAGCGCTCCATGCAGAAGCTGAACATGGAAGAGCAGGCATGCCTGGCCCAGAGCTTGCGCTCGTCGATCTCGGCGATCGCGACGAGTAGCGACGCTGTCATACGACGGTCGCGGGCGACGAGGTGCTCGAAGTGATCGAGCAGTTCCTGTTCGGAGAGCTTTGCAATGCTGTTGAAGGATGTCGTCATGACGACGCTTGTAACATGGGTTTTTCAGGCGTCGTTCGTCCCAAGGACGCGACCGCTCAGAGACATGCGCCTGTCGCGACAAGCCGCGAGATCCAAGCGGCGTAACGCTCGAAGTCGGCGAAAAAATCCGTGCGCTCCGTTTCGCTTCGTTATAGGCGACGTCAAGCGACGAAAATTCGCGTCAAGCGAAATCGACATCGCGACGACGCTTCCATAACAAAAGTGGCATAGCCGGCCGTGATCCGCGCCCGACGCGGCGCGTGTTTTTCGACGAACTTTTCAGACCGATAGCCGGCCGCTGTCCGAGCCCGACGCCGCACGCATCCGAGTCGACGCCGCGCGCGTACGATCCGACAAACCTCCGGACCCACGCCGGTGCAGATGCTCAAAGACACCGATCATTCTGAGCACTGATGCATCGGACGAAACCTGGATCACATTCCCCGCGGAATGTTCGCGCAGCAGGCACATAGCGCGCTGGCCGTTCTGCGCATCGCAACAACAAGCCCATCGCAGCAGCGGCATCGACACGAGCCGGTGTCCAGCCGCCTGAATCAGGAAGGGCGGGCGTCGTGACCAGCCGCTCTACATGAGATCGAGCGCACGCCGAAGACGCTTGATCCCTTCACGAATCGTCTCTTCGCTGAGCGCCGCGTAGCCAAGCAGCAGCTCCGCGTGCGCGGGCGGCTTCGAGTAAAAAGGCCCCGCCGGATAAACCCCGACGCCGAGCTCACGACACGCCTGGCGTAGCCGCGTCACATCGCGCGCATCCATGTCCGGAATCTTCATCAGCACATGCAGGCCGGCGCTTGCACCGAGCACCTCGACGCGACCTGCCAGCTCGCTGTCGACGCTCTCGAGAAGGGCCCGACGCCGTGCGGCCGTTCTGGTGCGGGCCTTGCGGGCATGACGCTCGAGATGGCCTTCGGAGATGAAGTCGGCGAGCGCGAACTGCTCGATCGATGGAGTGCCGGTGTCGGCGAGCGCCTTGGCGTTGAGGCAGTACGGCGCAAGCGCCGGCGGTGCGATCAGCCACCCGATCCGCAGCGACGGAAACAGCAGCTTGGATGCGGTTCCGGTGTAGATCACGCGTCCGCTGCGATCGAGCGCCTGCAGGCATTCGATCGGCTTGCCGTCGAAACGGAACTCCCCGTCGTAGTCGTCTTCGAGCACGTAGCTCTCGTGCCGCGTGGCCCAGTCGATCAGCGCGAGGCGTCGCGCCAGCGAAAGCACGGCGCCGGTCGGGTACTGATGCGACGGCGTCACGCAGACAAGGCGCGCGTCCTCGACATGCTCGAGGTCGTCGGTGCGCAGCCCGTGCTCGTCGACGCCGATGTGCACGAGACTCGCCCCTGCAGCGTTCAAGCAGAACGAAAAGCCGGTGTAATGCGGCTCCTCGATGACGACCGGATCTCCGGGATTGACGAGCAGCCGTGCGACCAGGTCGACGGCCTGCTGCGAGCCGTGCACGATGACGATGTCGTCCGGTGAACAGACGACGCCGCGCGCGCGGCCAAGATATCCGGCCAGCGCTTCGCGAAGCTCGGCGGCGCCGCCGGGCGGCTGATACGCGAGACGCCGCGCAGAAAGCCGGCGCGCGCGGCGGCCGAGAATCCGCGACCATGCGTCCATCGGAAGGTCGGAGAACGACGGTTCTCCGTAACGGAAGTCGTACGGCAGAAGCTCGGGCCACGGGCTCCACGATGCGCGGCCCGGTGGAGCGACGAGCGAGAGACGTTCGCCGAGCGACGACAGGCGAGGCTGTGCGCCGCCCAGGGACGAAACCGTAGACGCGGAGCCGAGCGTACGCGGGCCGCGCGGCGGTTGGGGTAGCTCGGACGCGACGTAAGTTCCCGATCCTACGCGCCCGCTCGCGTAGCCTTCCGCTACGAGCTGGTCGATCGCCTGCAGGACGGTGTTGCGCGACAGGCCGAGCTCGCGCGCAAACGAACGCGTCGACGGAAGCCGCTCGTCCGGCCCGAGACGCCCGTCGAGGATCGACGCGCGCAGTGCACGGTAGAGCTGGCGATGAAGGGCGCCTTCGCCGTCGAGTTTGACCCACAGCACGCGCGCAAGCGGTACCATGAAGTTTAAAGAATGTGGATCTCGCCGGGGAGCCGCTGGCGGGCGATAGTTGCGGCACCTGAGACGCCGCGATGGCGAAGGAGACGACCGCGATGACGACAGCCGCCGCCCGATCCACCGAACCGAACGAGACCCCGAGCGATTTGCTGAGCCTGTTCGGCTACATGCGCGACTTCGAAGTCGCCTACGTGATGGACGAATGGAGCGTCCTCGAGCCGCACTTCCATGAGGACGCCATCCATCGGATCGATGGTGGAGCGCTGCCGCTCGGTGTCGGCGGGACGGGACGCGAGGCGGTGATTGCGGGGCTTCGCGCCGGGGTGAATGCCGTCGACCGGCGCTTCGACGCGCGCATTCCCGAGATCGTCGACGGGCCGGTCACGCGCGACGACGGCATCTGGATGCGCTTCGAGCTGACGCTTCGTCGCGCCGGCGTGCCGGATCTCGTCGTGCACGGCGAACACCTCGCGCGCTATCGCGACGGCCGCATCGAAGCGTTGAGCGAGAAAGTCGCGCCCGGCGAGGCTGCGCGCGTTGCGGCTTTTCTTGTCGAGCACGACGGCGCGCTTCGGCCCGCCGGCTCGGCGTTCGCGCCGCCGTCGACTGGCGACGCTGCGCTTCTCGAAGCGGCGATGGGCCGCTCTCTTGTGCGCTGCTACGGCGGTGCCAAGAGCGAGCAGGATGCGGCCGCCGCGCTTGCGGTCTGCGATCCCGGATTTTCGATCGAGACCATCGCGTTCGGCATCACGTCGCGCGACCGCGAAGACACGCATGCGCAGCTCGAGGCCTTCTTCGCGGCGTTCCCCGATTATCGCGTCACGCTCGAAGGCTTCGCGACCGGGCCCGGCGTCGTCACGTGCTGGGGACGCGCGCGCATGACGTTCGGCGGAGATTTTCTCGGCTATCGTGCGACCGGCCGCAGCGCGGACGCTGCGATCTTCTGCGTGTTCGGACTTGCCGGCGGCACGCTTGCGAGTGAACGCTTCTTCTTCGACCTTGCGGCGTTCTGCGACCAGATCGGCGTCCCGGTCGCAGAGCTGTCGACAAGCCTCGGACTGCTTCGCGAAGCCGACGCGACTCGAGAGGCGACTGCGGCGGCATGAGCATTCGACCGTCCGCTGAAGAAAAGCCCGCGAGCGATTCCGGCAGCGTTCGCATTCGCGACGCGCGGCGTGACGACGTGCCGCTGATTGCGCAGGTTCTCGAGATGGCCGGCCGCGGTCATCTCGAGCGCGGCCCTTGGAACCTGATCTATCCCGATCCGGTCGAGCTCATGCGCGCGCTCGAGCATTTCGCCGGCGGCGCGACCAGAACCTGGTGTCACCATTCACTGTTCCATGTCGCCGAGCAGGGCGGCGTCGCGTCGGCGGCACTCGTCACATTCGAGCCGGCCGAGCTCGGCGATACGTCGCTCGCAATTCCTCTGTACGAGTCGTTCTCGCTGCTCGGCTGGACGCCGGAAAGGATCGCAGGCGTGGGGCCGCTCGTCGCGCCTTATCTCGAATGCTTTCCGGACATGCCGGCCGGCACGTGGATCGTCGAGAATGTCGGCACGCTCGAGTCGGCGCGGCGGCAAGGCCTCGTGCGCCTTCTGCTCGAACGCGCTGTCGAGCTCGGGCGCGAGCGCGGATGGAAACAGGCGCAGATCTCGTGCCTGATCGGCAATGACCCGGCGCAGCGGGCGTACGAGCGCGCCGGGTTTGAGGTCGTCGAGGAGCGTCGCAGCGCGGCGTTCGAGAAACTGATCGGAGCACCGGGATTTTCGCGCATGACGCGCAGGCTTTGACCAGGCATGAAACGCCAGGAATCCAGGCGCGAACGGAACAGAGTGCACCAGCAAGAGCAGAGCATGCCGTGACAGAAATGGAGGCCTCATGAACAGCAGCAACGGCACGGACCCCGCGAAGACGTATCGGTCCGCGGCAGTCGAGCATCACGATCTCGGCGACGCATCGCTCGCCGTGAGAAGGTTCGGCAGCGGACCCGCGCTGGTGTTCATTCACGGATTTCCGACGCACGGGTATACGTGGCGTTTCCTGCTTCCGGAGCTCGCGAAGAATTTCACGTGCTACACGGTGGATCTTGCCGGCCTCGGCGACAGCAGGTTCGACGCACGCACCGATTTCCGTTTCACCGCGCAGGCACGCCGCGTCGCCGAGCTTCTCGCGAAGCTCGGCATCGAGCGCTGCGCGCTCGTCGCGCACGACACCGGTGCGACCATCGCGCGCCTCGTCGCGCTCGCGGAGCCGTCGCGCGTCAGGCGACAGGCACTGATCAACACGGAAATTCCGGGTCACCGTCCGCCATGGATTCCGCTCTACTGCAGGACCGCGAAGCTTCCCGGCGCCGCGCTGTCATTCCGCCCGCTTCTGTCATCGAAGTGGTACGTGCGCTCTGGGATGGGATTCGGCGCGTTCTACTCGGATCACAGCCTGTTCGACGATCCGACGCGTCTCGGCCCCTACCTCGATCCGCTGCTGTCATCGCGGGAGCGCATGAACGGCATGCTCGGATATCTGACCGGCATCGAGTGGAACGTGGTCGATGGTCTGAAGGAGCGCCACGCGTCGCTCCAGGGACCGACGCTGCTTCTGTGGGGTGAGGACGACGTGACGTTCCCCGTCGCATACGCTGAGCGTATGGTTCCGGAGTTTGCCGGCCGCGCGAAGCTCGTTCGCATCCCGCGAGCGTCGCTGATGCCGCACGAAGAGCGGCCGGAGGCGGTGCTGGAAAGCCTCGCGCCGTTTCTCGCGGAGTACGCGGCCTCGGCCTGACGCATACCGTGAAAATCGGGGACAGACACTGATTTTGTGGCTTTCGCCTGACGCGGATTGCGTGCACGACCCAGGTCTTCGGCTGCCGCTGCGTTCACGCCCGCTTCACGCAGCATTGCGAACCGCGGTCCCGGCGATATAAGCCACTCCATGGCAGACGACAGGCGGATCGGCGAAACGGTTCTCATCACAGGGGCTTCGACCGGCATCGGACGCGAGATCGCGAAAGAGTTCGCGTCGCGCGGCTACAATCTCGTGCTGGTCGCCCGCAACGAAGCCAGGCTTCAGGTGCTTGCGCGCGAGCTCGCGACGGAATTTCCGATCACGGCGCGCGTGATCCCGGCGGATCTGGCGACGGCCGATGGTCCGTCACGGGTGTTCCGCGCAGTCAGCGGTCAGGGCATCGCCATCGATATCCTCGTCAACAACGCGGGCATCATGCACTACTCGCCGTTCGTCGAGCAGGGAACCGAGAAGAGCCTGGAGATCGTGCGGCTGAACGTCCTCGCGCTCACCGCAATGACGAACCTCTTCCTGCAGCCGATGGTTGCGCGCGGCCGCGGCCGCGTTCTCAACGTCGCCTCGGTGGCCGCGTTCCAGCCGACGCCGCTGATCGCCGTCTACGGCGCGACCAAGGCTTATGTGCTGTCACTGACCGAAGCTCTCTCCGCCGAGCTCAGCGGCACGGGCGTCACGATCACGGCGCTGTGCCCGGGCTTCACGTCGACCGAGATGCTCGACAAGTTTGCCGACGAAGCCGGCGACAACGTGATTCCGGAGTTCCTCAAGCTCGACGCCGCGGCCGTCGCGCGCGAAGGCGTCGATGCGTGCCTCGAAGGCACGACGATTCAGGTCAACGGGCTGACGTACAAATTTTTGCTGATGCTCGAGAGCTGGCAGCCGCGCTGGGTGATCCGCACGGTCGGCGGGATCGTTTCGCGAGCATTTCGGCCCGCGCCGTAAGCGAAAAACTGGAACTCAGGTTTTCCGCGCAGTTACAAAAATGTACCTGTCCCCTTTTTCTACTGCACGCTGACCCGATCCGGCGCCGGCGAGCCGATCTCGCGATACTCGCGCGCCTTCTCCTGCATCCCTTCGCTGAGCGCGGCGGCTTCGTCCACCCCATGGTCGCGCGCGTACTCGCGCACCTGCTCGGTGATGCGCATCGAGCAGAACTTGGGCCCGCACATCGAACAGAAATGCGCGTGCTTGGCGTTGTCGCTCGGGAGCTCTTCGTCGTGGAAGCTGCGCGCGGTCTCGGGATCGAGCGACAGGTTGAACTGGTCCTCCCAGCGGAACTCGAAGCGCGCCTTCGACAGTGCGTTGTCGCGTGCCTGCGCGCCGGGATGGCCCTTGGCCAGATCGGCTGCGTGCGCCGCGATCTTGTACGCGATCACGCCCTGCTTGACGTCGTCGCGGTTGGGCAGACCGAGGTGCTCCTTCGGCGTCACGTAGCAGAGCAGCGCCGTGCCCATCGAGCCGATCATCGCGGCGCCGATCGCGGACGTGAGATGGTCGTAGCCGGGCGCGATGTCGGTCGTCAGCGGGCCGAGCGTGTAGAACGGAGCTTCGTGGCAGACCGCGAGCTGGCGGTCCATGTTCTCCTGGATCTTGTGCATCGGGATGTGGCCCGGGCCTTCGATCATGACCTGCACGTCGTGCTCCCACGCCTTGAGCGTGAGCTCGCCCAGCGTATCGAGCTCGGCGAACTGCGCCGCGTCGTTGGCGTCGGCGATCGAGCCGGGCCTGAGGCCGTCGCCGAGCGAGAAGCTGACGTCGTACTGCTTCATCAGCTCGCAGATTTCCTCGAAGCGCGTGTAGAGGAAGTTTTCCTTGTGATGCGCAAGGCACCACTGCGCCATGATCGAGCCGCCGCGCGAGACGATGCCGGTCACGCGCTGCGCGGTCAGCGGCACGAACGCAAGCCGCACGCCGGCATGGATCGTAAAGTAGTCGACGCCCTGGCGGGCCTGCTCCTCGAGCGTCTCCATGAACAGCTCGAACGTGAGGTCCTCGACGCGCGCGACTTTCTCGAGCGCCTGGTAGATCGGCACGGTGCCGATCGGGACCGGCGAGTTGCGGATGATCGCCTCGCGCGTTTCGTGGATGTCTTCGCCCGTCGACAGGTCCATGACCGTGTCGGCGCCCCAGCGCGTCGCCCAGCGCAGCTTGTCGACTTCCTCGTCGATCGACGAGCGCACCGCCGAGTTGCCGATGTTGGCGTTGATCTTGACGAGGAAACGCCGGCCGATGACCATCGGCTCGAGCTCGGGATGGTTGATGTTTGCAGGAATGATCGCGCGGCCGGCGGCAATTTCGCTGCGCACGAGCTCGGGCGAGACGTTCTCGCGAATCGCGCAGAACATCATCTCTTCGGTCACGATGCCGCGGCGGGCCCAGTGCATCTGCGACATGTTGGTGGTGCCGAGCGAACGCCGGCGCTCGGTCCACGGCGCGCGAAGCGGAGCCAGGCCGCCGGTACTGTCGACGGGAGCAGGTCCCGATGTGTCGTAGACGGCCAGAGGCGGCTCGCCGCCCGAGAGTCGAATCTCCCTGGCCGGCACCGGCATCTCGGAGCTGTGAAGGACCCGCGTCGAGCTCGGAAAGCTCTGGGACATCGGTGGGAGGCCGCTTCGGTCGTCGTCAGTCTTCATCGGTAGTCCTCTCGGTCCGGCCACGCGCAGGATCGCGCCGGAGAGTCGGTTTCTAGGCTCCGCAGCGCCTTGTAGTCAACGTGACCTGACGCCGGTGTTCGGCCTTCACCGGTGCCTTGACTCCTTCGCGCAGCCGCAGCAGAACGCCGCCCGAGCGGCGTAGGCCGCGACAATTTCCGGAGCTGTTCCGGTTTTGTCGGAAGGGGACTTTGTTGACCCGCATCGTTTCGTGGAACATCAACGGCATTCGCGCGTCGGCGAAGAGCGGCTTCTTCGACTTCCTGGAACGCGAGCTGCCCGACATCCTGTGCCTGCAGGAGATCAAGGCGCGTCCCGATCAGATCGCCGCCGAACATCTCGAGCGCCTGGAAAAACTCGGCTACACGGCGCACTGGCATCCGGCGACCAAGGCCGGCTACAGCGGCGTCGCGACGCTGTCGCGCAAACAGCCGCTGTTCGTCACCTACGGTCTCGACTTCGAGCGAGAGGAAGGCCGCATCCTCGTCTCCGAGCACGGCGACTTCACGCTGTACAACATCTACTTCCCGAACGGTCGCCAGACGCCGAGCGGGCCTGATCCGGAGCGCCTGGCTTTCAAGCTCGCGTTCTACGAGTCGGTCCTCGAAGTGCTCGAGGAGGAACGCGCCGAAGGAAAGCACCTCGTCGTCTGTGGCGACTTCAACACCGCGCACGAAGAGATCGACATCGCGCGCCCGCAGGAGAACCGCGGCACGACCGGATTCCTGTCCGAGGAGCGCGCGGCGCTCGGCAAGTACATGAAGACGGGGTGGATCGATACGTTCCGCCACTTCCACCCGGCCCGGCTATACGAGGGCCGCGCGCCGCATGAGCGCGACTACACGTGGTGGTCCAACCGCATCGGCGTCCGTGAACGGAACATCGGCTGGAGGATCGACTATCACTTCGTGAACAGGGAGTTTCTGCCGGCGGTAAAGGCCGCGGCGATCTGGGACGAGGTTTACGGCTCGGACCATTGTCCGGTCGTCGTGGACCTCAATGTGTGACGGCTGCTACATGCGACCGGAGCGGTCGGACGGTCGATCGATCGGGTGGGTCGAGATCCAGCGGCTCGATCAGCGGCTCGATCAGACGAGAGGGCGCGGCCTCTGCCGGCGCCGTCTCGGCGGATTGCGGAACTGAATCTCCGGCGGACCGTGCCGCCGCGCCGGCACATTGATGCTGACCAGGGCCGCGCCGCATACGACGGTGAAGACCATCACCGCGAACAGGATCCCGTAGGTCATGATGTCGGGAAGCCCGGAAAGAAGATGAAGAGCGAGAACCGTGGTGCACAGCAGCACCAGCATTCCGATCAGGAAAAAGCCGAGCGCCGTCGCTGCGTCGTTCTCGTTTCGAGTAAGACCCGGAATCAGCTGTTTTGCTTCCACGTTTCCACCCCCCGGTGGTAAGCGGTCACTTTGCGCCATGACCAAAATTCCTCCCCGCGCACTGCTTACATTAGAAAAGGTAGACGCGACGCGCAAGCAGCCTGGGCCCTCGATTGAGAAAATACTCAGGCTCCTGTGAGGGGCTTGCTAGCGCCATGAGCCGACATTCAGATTTCTGCAAAGGTGATATGCGCGCCGGATGCGCACACTGGAAGCTCGATTCAGCAGCCGGCGCACAGCCTGAACAGCGCGCAGAGAACTGAGAGGAGTTTCGATGAAAGATACGGCACTGACTGAACTTCCGATGCACGACTTGGCCGCGATGGTCGGCCGCCGCGAGATCTCTCCGGTTGAATCGGTCGCTGCATCGCTGGCCCGAATCGAGGCTCTCAACGCGGCGCTCAATGCATTCGTGCATCTGGATGGCGAGCGTGCACTTGCCGAAGCACGCGCGCAGGAAAAATTGCTTATCGCGGGAAAAACAATTGGCCCGCTTGCGGGAGTCCCGTTCGGGGTAAAAGACCTCGAGAACGTTGCCGGCATGCCGACGTCGTTCGGATCCAGCGTGTTTGCCGGCCGCATTGCGAAAGAAGACTCGGTTCAGGTCGCACGTCTTCGTGCGGCCGGCGCGATCGTTGTCGGCAAAACCAACACGCCGGAATTCGGTTACACCGGGTTCACCAAAAACCGCCAGTTCGGCGTCACGCGAAATCCCTGGAACCTCGAACGCACACCGGGTGGCTCGAGCGGTGGCTCGGCGGCCGCAGTCTCCAGTCGAATGGTCGCGATGGCGACCGCTTCCGACGGCGGCGGCTCGGTGCGTATTCCGGCGTGTTACGTCGGCGCATTCGGCATGAAGCCGTCGTTCGGTCGCGTGCCGCCCGGAGACGCGTCGATGGGAATGCTTCGCTGGTCCGACACCGTGCACTCGGGGCCGCTCACGCGTTCCGTGCGCGATGCGGCGCTGATGCTCGACGTGACTGCGGGTCCGCATCCGAGCGACCCCGATTCATTGCCGCATCCCGGAATTTCCTACGTCGAGTGCCTCGGCCGCGAGCTGCCGCGGCTTCGCATCGCGTTCAGCGCGGGGCTCGGCCACGCGCGCGTCGATGCGGATGTCCTGCGCGAAGTTCGCGCGGCCGTCGCAGTGCTTTCCGGGCTCGGGCACGACGTGGACGAGATCGATACGGTTTTTCCGGACGTGGGCCGTGCGTGGGCGTATCTCGCCGGTTCGGAAGTCTATGCGGAAGTTGCCCGCGAGGTTGCCGGCAAGGAGCACCTGCTCGGCCGCGGCTTCTGGCAGGGCTCGCTCGCGACGAGCGGCATCACTGCGCTTCAGATGGGCGATATCCAGCGCGAGCGCTACGCGCTGAACACGGCGCTGTGGCAGCTGTTCGACCGCTACGACGTTCTTCTGACGCCGACGCTTCCGACCGAAGCATTCGGTGCAGCCGGGCCTTTTCCGTCCACGATCGGCGGTGAGCCGGTCGACTCGCCGCTTCACGCAGTCGCGTTCACGTATCCGTTCAACCTGTCGGGCCATCCCGCCGCGACGGTGCGCGCCGGATTCACCGACAACGGACTTCCCGCCGGGCTGCAGATCGTCGCGCCGCGCCATCGCGACGACCTCGTGCTTCAGGTGGCCGCAGCGTACGACCGCGTACGGCCGATGGATTGCTGGCCGGAGCTGTAACGATTCCGCGGCCGACACGTGCAATGCACGCTTTGCGGCGGCGTGGGTAAGTGAAGAAAGCTAGGGGCGCGGATCTTTTCGCGCCGTTACCGGTGCATCCTGACAATTCTCATCGCATCCGTCGCCGTTTACAGAATTCCCGTCGTCACACATCTCGTCGCAACCGATTACACCGTCTCCGCATCCGCAGATCGTGACGAACGCACGCAGATCTGCGGTTCCCGGGCCCGGAATCGTGATGCCCGCGTCGAGGAAGCCGCTGCGCGTCCCCGACGCGCAGACGAGCGCCTCGAGGTTCGGCGCAAGAGCGCTGTATGCGCACGTGTCGTCCGCGCTGCCGCAATCGACGTTGGTCGTGCACGGATTCCGCGCGATCCGGCAGTACGCGCCATACGGCGAAGGGCTGCCTTCGCGCTCGATCCGCGACTCGTAACATTTCTCCGGGCCGACGACGCACGAGCCCGCATCATTGTCGGCGCAGATCGTCGACTCCGCCGTGCATGGCCGCTCCGGCGCGAGCGAGCAATGTCCGGCGACGCTCTGTGAACATTCCTCTGCCGCGGACAATCCGCAGATGAATTGATCCTCCGAACACTGGTTCGGAAGCTGCTGCGGGCGATTCGCTGCCTGCAACAGCCCGGTCCCGACCTCACACGTCGCGCCGTCGGCGCATTCGGAGCTTTCGAAGCAGGGCTGATCTGGATCGTCGTCGCAGTAGCCGCAGTGGCACCAGTAGCCGCATGTGACCGGCTGGTCCGGCGCGGTCGCACACGCGCCATGACCGTCGCAGTCGGAATTGCTGCTGCACGCAATCGACGGCTCCTCCGAGCAGCGCCGGCAATCGGCGTTCGACGTGCACGCCGACTGGTTGTCGGTACACGTGGCATCGCCCTTCAGCGGATTGTCGAAGCCGGTCGCCGCGCACGGAAGCAGCGCCGTGCGCGACGTCGCACCTGTGGTCAATCCGCGCAGCGGCACCGCGATCGGTGTCGGCGTGATTTCGTCCTCGTCTCCCGTGGGGCAGTCGGTCGAGGCGCCGCCGAAGATTTCGTTCACCGCCTCGACGGCACATGGCTCGCCGTCCTTGGTTCCGCCTTCGCACACGAAGGTGTCACCGATCGTCGGGTTGTCGGACGGCTTGCCGCATCGCGGGCACGCCTGGCCGCCGCCGACGCCGTAGTACAGCGTCGCGAGCAGGCGGCCGTCGAGATCCATCGCGCCGCTTTGGGTATCCAGAGTTCCGTGCAGGCCTTCGTCCAGCCAGAGCGTCATGCAGAACAGGGAATTTTCGAACGCGGCGCCGACCGGCGGTGCCACGAGCGCAACACACGGCTCGTCGTCTTCGCAGTCGGAGTTGCTCGCGCACTCGTCGAATGATTCCAGACAGTGACCGCGGCCGGTGGGACCGATGATTTCGCACGTCGTGTCGACGACGCAGTCGCACGTGGCCACGCACGTGCCGTTGCCGCAGTCGTCGTCGCTCGTGCACGGCGCCGCGTCAGTCGAGCACCGCCTGGCAATGCGGAAATCGATCGGCAGTGCGCTCGCGAGATCGAACTGCGTCTTGCGGCCGTACCCGAGGTCCAGCGTCGAGCCTTCGCCGAGATGAATCTCTCCCGACGAGCATGCGATTCGAGCGATCGGCGGACACACCAGTGTCACCTCGAGACCGACCGCCCGACGAAGCACCCGGAGTGCGTCCCCGGCGGTGATCGCGCCGCTGCTGTCGACGTCACAGACAGAAGGCGGACACACCGCCTGTCCGACTGCGACATCGAGCACACGCTTTGCGTCGGTCGCCGTAGGCTCCGGTCCGCTTGTAACAGGCTGCCCGCAGGTTGCCTCGGCGCTGCCTCCCGCGGCTAACGAGATCACTATTGCCATGGCGGCGGCGAAGCCGCATCGGTGTACGCGAGAAATGGAGTGTCGCATGAGCCCTCGCCTATCGCGCCAGGTAGCTGTTCGCCAGTGGGAAAATGAGGGTGCTCGAGGATTCCGGCGGCGTGGAGTCGTCAGCCGGAGTTACATTGTCGTCAACAACCGCCGTGGTCGGCTACGGCTGGCGTTGGACGGTTGCAGGCGAGACAACGCTTCCGGAGCTTCACCGGTTTCGGACCTCAGGCACGATCCGGTCCACCTCCTGCTTGAATTGCGATCTCGAACATTGACTGACCAGAACCCGAATTGGAGAGAGCCGATGAAACCGAAAATGAGAACGCGAAGAGCGATTTATGCGTTGGCTGCGGTCATGGTCATGGCGTACGTGGCCCCGACGTACGCGCAGACCCAGGGCATGGACCGCCGCAACGAGCGTCGCGATGACCGCGCCGGAGCTCGCGCAGAGAAACAGGCGTGCAAAGCCGGCGACGAGAAGACCCGCGCGGAATGCCGGCAAGTGAAGCGCGATACCAAGCAGCAGGGACGGAACGACGGCGGGGCGCCCGGAACGAAACCCGCGCAGTAGCAGGCCAGCTCGGCGGGCCTGACGGCATCGGCTCGCACCCGACTCGTGCAGCAGGCGCCGCGCCGAGCGCGCGGCGTCTGCACACGTCAGTACGGAGTCATGGAAAGGTCAGCGTCGAACAGTCGACTGCCGGAAACCCAGCGATCCGGAGCCTTTGTCGGGCCTGCATCAGGCGGAAACACCGATCGCTACCGCACGACCGCTTTGGACAACACGTCTTTCAACACATGCGGCGAGATCACATGGTCGCGGTGAGTGTCGTCGATAAAGATCGACCAGTCGCCGTGGTTGATCGCGCCGGTCAGTTGCTCGAGCGGCTCGGCGTAGGTTTTGTAGACGTCTCCGTTGAAACAGCATGAATCGAATCGATTCAGCACCTGGATCTGCTTGCGAGGGCGTCCACCCGTCCGTGGGATCCCGCCGAGCGCGAAGACTTCGAGCCACGAGGCGATGCCGGTTGCGCGATCGAGGAAGCCGTCGTTGTTCGAGTCTTCTTCGCCGAAGATCGGGCGATATTCCTGTTCCGAATCTCCGGAGCTGCCGGGGCTGAACGGTCGCGCATACAACGGAAGCGCCCCGGCCACCGCGATCGAGACATCGATGCGCGGATCAACTGCAGCGCATAGGTGAGTGGCCCATCCGCCGCCGGACAGACCGATCATGAGCAGTTGATCGGGATCGGGGTAGTCGGCCAGCAGCTCGTTCACGGTCTGCGCAACCGGTTCGAGGAAGAAGCGCATCGTTCCGGCCCTCAATACAGGTTCGACCTTGGAGAACAGCTCGTCGTGACCGAGTGAGCTTCGCTGGTCGACTTCGATCTTCCTGCCGTCGACGACGCCCTCTGCATCGCGATTCCATGCCGTTAAAGGCATCTGCATGATCGCCACGACGTAACCGTCGCGGAGTAGCTGATTCACGGTCTCGCTCAGTCCGAACACGAGATAGTTCGCGCGACCTTCGGGCATGTGGCCGCAGTGAACGATCGCCAGTTTTTTTCCCAGACGGCCGTCGGCTGCGGGGACGACAACGTAAACATTGGCGTGCCAATCGAAGCCCGACACGTTCACGTCGAGGCGCGTGGCCGATACGATCAAATTCGCATCGAGGCTCGCGAGCGGGTCGGAATTCTTCGCTGCGTCATGGGTGACGGGGCGGGTTTTCGGCAGCCCGCCCGGCCAGATGGCGTGGATCAACCGCTCGCGGGCCGCCTCGGCTTCGATCGGATCATGGAACCGTACGAGCCCGTCGATACGAAAATCCTTCAAGGCTTCGGGCTTCGCCTGTGCGATGACGTCGCGCGCGGTCAGAAAGCACAAGCCGATGGATACGAGCGCGTGCCACGAGAGACCAGGAAGCGACGTCACTTCCGATAAAGTGCCACGGCCCCGCATTTCTCAATTCTGTTTCTCAGATTCTCTTCCGAATCCAAGTCCGGACAGATGCGAGGCAGGCCCGGTCTGCATTTCGTTTGCGATCGAGCGGCATGAGGATAGCAATGCGCCCGATTTCCGCGGCCTGCTCCCAAGATGCGACTTCGCGATCCCGAAACTCTCCTGACTCTGGCGCTGTACGCGCTGCCCGTTGCCGTCGCGCTGTTCGGATTCGGCGTGCCGGCGGCATTCTTTGCGAGCCTGGTGATCATCGTGGTCGGGATCTTCGTCCGCTCGCGCCGACTCGTCGGACGCGTCGATCCGTCACGGCTGGAGCTGCATACGATCACGTACTCGCACTACGTCGAGAAGGCGCGCTGGTGCCTCGACCGACTCGGGGTCGCGTACGAAGAAGTACCGAGCATCGGAATTCTCGGCGTACTGCTGACCGGGCGAACCGTTCCGACGCTCGCCGTTCCGGCCACGAGGACGTCCATCGGCGACTCGACGGAAATCCTGCGCTTCCTGTGGGGGCGTTATTCCGGCGAGTTGCCGGACAGGACCCGGTTTCTCGCTCCGAGCCCGGAAGCGATCGCGCTCGAGACGCATTTCAATGAGGACCTCGGCGTGCCGGTGCGGCTGTGGTCGTACTGGCATCTGCTCGAGCGCCCCGACCTGACGCTCATCATGTGGGGTCACGAAGAGCCTTCGATTCCGCAGTGGCAGAAGGCGCTCCTGCCGCCGCTTCGTCCGGTCCTGGCTGCGCTGCTTCGGCGAATGCTCGGCCTCAACGAAGCGAACGCCGCCCGCGGCATCGTAAAGACTCGCGAAATCTTTGCCGAAGTCGATACGATGCTCGCCGACGGCAGGCGCTATCTGATGGGCGGCGACGAGCTCACGTTCGTCGACATCACGTTCGCGAGCCTCGCAGCGCTGATCATCTTTCCCGACGGTTACACCGGCGGATCCGCAAGCGTCACTCAGCTTCCCGTCGAGCGGCTTCCCGCTGACTGGCGCGCCGAGGTCGAAATGCTGCGGGCGACGAGGGCAGGGCAGTTCGTGATGCGCATGTATGCCGAGGAGCGGCGGCCCCGCTGATCTCTTTCGTCCAAGGGCGATGCATATCGAAGAGCGGCGGTCGGCGACGGCCGCGTTCGGATGGCCGGGTGCTGTTTTGTCAGCATTCGATGGCGGAACTCCGTCGCGAACCTTGTCATGGCGTGGGCAAGTCGGCAGGTAGGACGCCTTCGACGTGCCATTGGGCGACGCCGTGTGGCTCAGGCTACACAACGGAATTCCAAGGTCGGTCGTAACCACTGCGAACCTGCTCGGCATTCGAGCCGCAGGACGCTCCTGGGGGACTCGATGTTGTCACACAACCCGGCTGGCTCTCGTCTTTCCATTCGATCCTCGCGCCGATCGTCGTGCCGATCCTCGCGCACATTCCTGAGCTGGACGCACTACCGTGGCGGCACAACCGCGAAGACGCTGTTCGTCGCTTGCTGCGTGACAGTCGCGATTGCGTGTATGCCGCTGGCAGCGGAGGCCGCCACGCTGGTCGGCTGGTGGCCTTTCGAAGGCACGAACGCCGATGACGTTACCGGCAACTTCGCCTCGACGACGCTGTTCGGAGCCGCAGTCGCCAACGGGCGGCTTTCGGTTTCGGCGTCGCTCGATACTTACGCCCGCAGCGGCACGTATTCGGGTCCCACGCTCACGGAGAAAACTCTCGTCACCTGGGTCTATCTCGACAGCCTTGCCGACCGCGGCGGCTCCGCGCTGACGATCGAGAAGCAAACCGACAATGTCTTCGACGCGGTCGTCTACGCGGAGCGCGAGAGCTTCAAGTGGATGTCGGGAAGTAACGTATTTGCCCGTACGGAGGACCCGCCCCAGCAGGGGACGGCGGAGGGCTCGAGCTCGTCGACCGTGATCAAGATGGCGATCGTGTACAAGGCGGACAATTCGATCACGATCTACCGCAACGATGTTCTTTATAGTGCATACACGAAAGGCGCGTTGCAGACGTACCCGGGCGGCAGCGATACGAACGTCATGTTCGGGCGTCGCCATGGAACAGCCGACCCAGGCAATCGCGCACTGACCGGACGGATCGAAGAAGCGCGCGTCTACGACGGCGCGCTGACGGCCTCGGAAATCGCAGCGCTGACGCCCATCGATTGCGACGACGGCGATCCGTGTACGCTCGACGACTACGACTCGCTTGCCTCGAGCTGCACGCATGATGCTCCGTCGTGTACGTGCTCGAGCGGCACGTGTGCCCCGGTGCCGCCCAACATGGTGAGCTGGTACCCCATGGAAGGCTCTGTCGCCGACCGGCTTGGTACAAACAATCCTTCGGCTTCGGCAAACGTCAGCTTCGTGGCCGGTAAAGTCGGGCAAGCGGTGTCGCCGGACGCAGGCGGCTACATCGACGTCGCAGATTCACCCAGTCTGCAGCTCCAGCAGATTTCGATCGCTGCGTGGGTGCGGCCCGACGGTCCGGGCCCGAACCTCGACGGCAGCATCATCGTGGTCAAGAACTCGAACGCCAACGACGTTTCCGTCGGGATGGGCTGGAATCCGCAGACCAACGGTCTGGGGTTCGTCGTTGGAACCACCGGCGCGGGAGCAGACAACGTCTTCCCGCCGGGTTCCTTCTACCATGTGGTCGGCACGTACGACGGGGCGAACGTGCGCTTTTACCGCAACGGCGAGCTCCAGGCGTCGACCCCGCTGGTCACGACGATTTCCTACAACAGCTCGGTGCCGTGGGTGATCGGTGCGAACAACCCCGAGGCGCGCGGAATCGGCTTTCCGCGCACGTTCAACGGCGTGATCGACGAGGTCGAAATCTTCGATCGCGCGTTGTCGGGGTGCGAGGTGGCCGCCATGTATGCCGCGGACAGTCGTGGAACGTGCACCTGCGGTAACGGCATCGTCGAGTCCGGCGAAGACTGCGAAGACGGCAATACGAACGATGGCGACGGCTGCGACAACAACTGCACGTTTACCGGATGCGGCAACGGCGTGACCACCAGCGGTGAACAGTGCGACGACGCCAACACGTCGAACGGCGACTGCTGCTCGGGGGCGTGTCAGTTCGAAACGCTCGGCGCGGCGTGTGCCGACGAGGGCAATGCCTGTACGATCGATGCATGCAACGCCACCGGCACGTGCGTTCATACAGCCGGAAATACCGGCGCCGTATGCCGGCCTGTGAACGGCAGCTGCGACGTCGCGGAATCCTGCAACGGCAGCGCAACGTGCCCCGCCGACGGCTTCGCCGACGCGAGCGTCGTTTGCCGCACGGCCTCGGGCGGCTGCGACCTGGAGGACCACTGTTCCGGCTCGAGCGCCGTCTGCGCCGACGCCAAGAGCACGGCGCCGTGCCGCAATGCCGTCGGCGACTGCGACGCGGCGGAAAGCTGCGACGGCGTGGGCAACGATTGCCCGGCTGACCAGCTGCAGCCGACGACACAGGTCTGCCGGGCTTCGGTCGGGGCCTGCGACGCGCCCGACTACTGCACGGGGACGGACCTGGATTGCCCCGCCGACGCAAAGAGCAATTCCGTGTGCCGCCCGCCCGCCGGGATGTGCGATCTCGCAGAAACCTGCGATGGCGTGTCGGACACGTGCCCGGCGGACGGTTTTGTGTCGAACGGCACGAGCTGCAACGACGGGAACCTGTGCACGAGCGGCGACCAGTGCAGCGGCGGATCGTGCGCCGGCTCGTCGGTGCCCGACGGCACGTCGTGCACTGACGACAATACCTGTACGACAGCCGACCAGTGCAGCAGTGGCGTATGCGGCGGAGCATCGCGACCCAACGGCGCACCTTGCGACGACGGCAATACGTGCACGACCTTCGATTTCTGCCTCGTGGGATTCTGCGTCTCGAACTCGCCGCTGGACGGTCCGTCGTGCAACGACGGCAACAGCTGTACGACCGGCGATCATTGCGTCAACGGTTCCTGCGACGCCGCTGCGTTGCGGCCCGACGGCACGTCGTGCGTCTCGGCGAACGACTGCGTCAGCGGCGGGCAGTGTGCCGCTGGAATCTGCGACAGTACCCCGCGCCCGAACGGCACGCCGTGCAACGATCACAACTTCTGCACGAGCCCGGATCAATGTCTTGGAGGGAGCTGCAATGGTGCACCCGTTGGCAACGGTACCGGGTGCGACGATACGAACTCCTGCACGAACGGTGACCAGTGCACCTATGGCTTCTGCAACGGCGTGACGCAGGCCGACGACACCGTTTGCGACGACGGGAATTCGTGCACGGCGAACGACATCTGCGCTGCCGGGCTCTGTTTCGGTACCGGTGTGGAGAACGGAAGAATCTGCAGCGACGGCGAAGCCTGCACGACCGGCGACCAGTGCCTGTTCGGAGTCTGCCGCGGTGACGCGCAAAGCGACGGTGCGCCGTGCAACGACGGCACGGTCTGCACAGGCTCCGATCAGTGTATCGGCGGCACCTGCACGGGCAGCCCGGCCAACGACGGCGCCGCCTGCTCGCAGGATTGTACGACCGGCACGTGCGATGCCGGAGCCTGCGAAGGAGGAGCAAGCACCGACGGTACGTTGTGCAGCGACGGAGCAGTCTGCACGAGGAACGACGCATGCATGAACGGCGTCTGCACTGGTGAGCCGGGCTGTGTCGACCCGTACCTTTGCTACAAGACGAAGGTCACACAGTACTCGAACCTGCCGTCGGTCTCATTGGTGGATCAGTTCGAGTCCACGCAGGCGACCGTGAGCAAGCCGAAAGACCTGTGCCTGCCGGCAGACGCCGACAGCGATGGCGTCGTTGATCCCGTAACGCATCAGCAGTCCTATCCGATCAAGCAGGCGCTCGATCATACACCCCAGCTCGACATCACCGTGACGGACACGTTCGGAACGCTCGAGCTCGATACCGTCAGGCCGGCACGGCTTTTCGTTCCGACGAACAAGCAGCTCGGGAGTGCGCCGAGCGGGCCGCCGGAGATCGGTACGGCCGATCACTTCAAGTGCTACAGCGTCAAGATCACGAAAGACACCATGAAATTTCCCAAAGGAACGCAGGTCACCGTCACAGACCAGTTCCAGACGACCATGCGCGTCTATGACGTGAAGAAGCCCAGGCTGCTGTGCAATCCGGTGGACAAGAACGGGGAAGGTATCCAGCATTCGCTGGATCGTCTCGTCTGTTATCAGGTCAAGCCGGCCGCAGACGAGCCGAAGCATGTGCCGCTCGTCGGTCAGATATTCCTCGAGAACCAGTTCGGGGTCGGTCGCGTCGACACCGTCAAGGAGGACGTGCTCTGCGTGCCCGCGACGCAGATGCCTTGAGGGCCGTGCAGGTGGCCGGTTGGACCGGCTTTATCGCTATGGTGTCTCGGCGCTGAAGCGCTCGCCGTCGTTGCGATCTGCCGAACTAAACTCGCTCGTAAGGCAAAGACCGTTGCTGGCGACGAGCTGCACGACGACGCTCGGCGACATCGCAAAATAGCTGGACGGCGATACCGGCGTCGGCATCGAGAAGCTCTCGCCGCCGGCAATCAACTTGACAGCCGCCGATCCGTCGCTCTTCAGCTTGATCTGCAGCGACCGCAGGCCGCTCGGCGGTGCGTCGCCGCCGCGGAAGATCCAGCCCCTCGGGTCGCGCGAGATCCAGCGCAGCGCAGAGCCGGACACGCTGTGCACCTCGGCCGATGCCGCACCCGACGCGTAGTCCCACACGCAGAAGTCGTACGTCGTGTCGTCGTGGGGATTGCCGAGGTCGGACTGCACGACGGGACCGGCCGACGACCAGCGCCAGGTGACACGATCCTTTGTGGCGATCGCGGAGTCTCTCACTTGCAGGCTGCTGGCGTCGCCGACGATGCACTCCTCTGCAGGCCGGGGCTCGAGTAGGTGAACGCACTGGGCGGAATCGTTGCAGACGTCGCGGCTGCACGGATTGGTGTCTGCGGTACACGCCGAATCGGCGGCGGCAGCTTCGCACGCAGCCGAGCAGCAGTCGCCGTTCCAGAAGTTGGAGTCATCGCAATCTTCCGCCGGGTCGACGGTGCCGTTGCCGCACGGGCCCAGCCAGATCACCGGTTGCGAAAGGAGCACAGGTGTATCGTCCGGGTCATCGGGCCCGATCTCGTCCAGATACGCGCCGACGGTATGCCCCGCGTTGTTGATGTCGTCGGCGATGCTGGCGAATCCGTCCTCGTGAACGACGAGCGTGCCGGCGCTCCACGTGAACGCGCGTTCGACCGGCGTTCCCGCCTCCAGCCGACGAATCAATCCCGCGACCTCGCCGTTGTCGTTGACCGCGCCTACGAAGCTTTCGGTGGATGAGACCGATGCCGCGAGATCCGTCATCACGCCGGCGCTCCACACGAACGCGTGCATGACGCCGCCTGCGATCTCGGCCCTCCCGATCACGGTGTTCGACTCGTTCACGCCGCGGGCTTCACTGCTGTTTCCGCCGAGCGTGCCGAGGTCCTGCATCGTTCCGCCGGAGTAGAGGAACGCACGGGTGACTGCGTCACCTGCGATCTTGCTGGTGCCCACGATGGCGCCCGCTTCGTTCAAGGCTCTGGCCTCGGAGAACGAGCCTCCGAGCGTGCCGAGATCCGTCATCGTCCCGGCGCTCCAGGAGAAAGCATGGGTCTGAGTATCACCAGCAAGGTCCGCGCTGCCGACGACCTCGCCGGATTCGCTCACGTCGTATGCGACGCTGCCCGTGCCTCCGAGCGTTCCGAGATCGATCATCGTGCCGCCACGATAGAGGAAGGCGTGCTCGACGGTGTCGCCGGCCAGCCATGACGAGCCGACGACGTCGCCCGCGCTGTTGACGGCGTACGGGAAGCTCCTGCTTCCGCCGAGCGTGCCGAGGTCGGTCATGACACCGTGCTGGTAAAGAAATGCGTGGTACGCGTTGTTGCCCGGGAGGTCGGAAAAGCCCGCCACCAGACCGTTTTCGCTTACTGCAATCGCCGAGCTTTCGTTCCCGCCCAGGGTTCCGAGATCGATCGCGTTACGGTCGCCATCGGCCAGGAACGCGTGGCGGTAAGAACCAAGGAGGTCGCCGACGATCTGGTTCGCATCGTTGATCGCGTAGGCCCAGCCTCCCGCGTACTCGCCGGTCGACAGGCGGTACGTGGTGGCGCCCGAAGGCAACGGCGCTGCGATGGCCGCGACAAGGCTGGCGGCGGCGAAAGCCTGGACGAGTTTCATGGTTTTCCTCTTTTTTGGGTCGCGACTGTCTGGCAACCGCGGCGCACGATACCGGGGGGTCGACGCATCAAGCAATGGGCTAAAAAGGTCGCTTCTTCGCGAAAGCGTCTGCCGTTCGACCCGGCGCGCGTCCCAACCGAATTCTCACGGGAAACCTACGCCGGCCTGACATGGAAAACCTAGTGTCGGCTCGTGGACGTGTCCTGTCGTCGGCGAATTGCCGCGCGCGGGATCCGAATCACTGCCGGAGCGACCAGCTTCACCAATCTCCTGACCGGCAATCTCACGTCGACGATCTCTGTTGATTGTCCTCGGCCGCGTGGGAGCATTCGCCGCCCTTTGTCGCCTGTAGCGGCACATGCCGCACCACGCGCGGCCGGTCCATGGAAGGGGCATCTCGCTGGCACGCGTGTGTACTTTCCTGCTGCCGCCGAAGACGCAGGAGCGTGCCTGTCGGACAAAGGTCGCAAGCATCGACGTCGAACACCGCTGTGATCGCGTAAAAAATCGCTCAAACTCACACGCCATCGCGTCGGAAAATGCACGATCGCGGATGACGTCATGAAAGCGGCGTGCCAATTCTTCGCGTAAGGAGGCACGTCATGCCAGAAAAACGCACCATCGAGAGAGCACGCAAAGACAAACGCGAAGGCAAGGCGCCGTCGACCCAGGCTGGCGAGTTCGTCCGCGAGGAAATGGATCACATCCGCAGCGGCAAGCACGGAGCGCGATCGACCAAGCAGGCGATCGCGATCGGGCTGTCCAAAGCGCGCAAGGCCGGCGTTGAGCTCCCAGAGCCGAAAGCCGCGAGGAGCAAGACCACCAAGGCCAGCACTCAAAAGAGTGCGAAATCGTCGCAGCGGCGGGCAAGCACGCGTCAGACGTCGAAGAGCGCTTCGCAAAAGCGCAGCATGGGCAAGACCACGAGCTCGCGCCGCTCGAAAGCGACGAGCGAGGCACTCGAGCGCGAGCCGCGTCGCGCGGCTTCGGCTGCGGCGCTCGGCCGCCAGGCGAAGCAGGCGGCGCGCAAGCGCACCAAGACCGAGCGCAGCCAGAGCGCGCAGAAGGCCGCGCGGACCAGGGCGCGCAATCGCAGCGGCGGCGGCTCGAAGTCGGGCTCGTCGAAGAAATAGATCGCTGGCTGATCACGTAGAAGCGGCGGCGGCACTGGAACACTGGTGCCGCCCCCGCCAGTCGCGCCCGGTAACGACATCGGCGGGCTCCGAATGCCGGAGCCGTCGCGTACGTGACGAAGAAAAGCCGCCGCAACTTTCGTTGCGGCGGCTTTTTTCTGTGGCTGCTCCCGCACCGTTTGCGCGGTGCGGGAGCGGCCGGTTGCAGGACGTCTTACGGATTGATCACGCAGGCCGCTCCACCGCAGGAGTCGACGATGGCGCCACCCGTCTTCAGGAAGTCCGACTTCATCTGGCGATTCTCCGGAGTCTTGCGCGGGCACGAGTGCGGATCACCGCTCGAGCTCGACTGCGCGCACAGCGCCAGGTCGTTCCATTCGGGGTCGGTATTGATGATCGGGCCCGGCGGGACGTTCGCATGCGGCGGCTGCGGATTGCCCGCATCCCAGACGACCATGGCCGAGCCGTCGAACGGATCGGAGGGGATCGCGGGAATGCCGTAGTACGGCGTCACCTCGTCGACGACCTTGCCTGGATCGAGAACCGGCGTGTGGATGTACATGCCGTTCGAGCGGGCAGCCACTTCGACAGTGACCGGTGCAACCTGGTGATCGCCGAATGCAACGCTGTAGAGCGCCTTCTTCGCCGGCGTGTTCTCGTACGGATCCGACAGCACATGGTTGATGTGCCCGTTCGGATCGGTGCGATCCCAGATCAGCTGCGCGAGCGACAGGATCAGCATGCGGTCGGTCGACGTCGTGTACGATGCCGAGAACAGCACGTAGAACGGGTCCTCGAAGTCGACGCTTCGATTGAGCAGCGTGCTGTAGTTGATGCCCGGCACGCCTAGCGAGAATCGCGTGATGTCCTGCTCGAACGCCGCCAGCACGCCTCCGAGGATGCCGCCCTGGCTGTTGCCGTCGTAGAAGATCTCGCTGGTGTCGATCACGGGCTGATTGCTCAGGTCCCGGAACGCCGGATCGCTGGAGAAGCCGTTCGCATGCTTCACGAGCCGCGCAAGGAACATCTGGTTCAGGATGCCCTGGTGCTGGACGTCGATGAACGTCGGGAAATAGCTGAAGTCGTTGACGACCGCAGCGGCGAAGACGTAGTCGTCCTCGGAGAACCCTGTCCAGAACGTCGCGCAGAACGCGAAGTTGTGCTCGGTCGCCATGTCGCGGACGTTGCCGGCTTCGACTTCGTCGTAGTGGCCGAGCAGTCCGTGCCCGTACAGCGAGATGCGCGCAGGTGTTCCTGCGGTAGCAGACGTCGGGATCAGGCACTCGTAGTGCGCCGTGTAGAAATCGCCGCTGTTGAACGGAACGTGATTCGCATCGGTGCGCATCGTCGCTCCCGCGTACGTCCCGGCCGTTCCGTCGTTATTCAGGTACACAGGCACCTGGTAGGTTCCCGTGATCTTCTTGGCGATGCCCGTGAACGGGTCGGCCGTCACGTTGTCGACCGTGAAGCTTGGCGCACTCGACCCGAGGATCGTGAACGCATCGTCACGCATCTCGAGCAGGCGTCCGGCCACGCTGTCGGTGCTCTGCGTGGTGAAGTCCCACGCCAGGAACAGGCTGCTGCGCGTAACGCCGCAGGCGGTAAGCTCGTCAAGGATGGCCTCCGTCTGGGGACGGCGGGCTTCGAGCGGAAGGTTCGTCGTCTGCGTGCCGTCGCGAAGCGCCGCAAACGTGGTGCTCGCCGGAAGCGTCGCGCCGGCGCCGTTCTTCATGTCGCGAAGCGCGACGATGTAGCGGTGATTTTCCTTGAGGTCCTTCGCGACGCGGATGATCAGTGCCTCGTCGGCCGTCGACGCTCCGCGCGCGTCACGCTCGACCCACAGCAGCTGCTGCGCGCAGGTGTCCGCGTCGAGGAGCAGAACCGGCGAAGTCGGGCTCAGCGACTGGGCGAGATCGGTCAGCGGCGGCGCGCCGGTCATGGTCAGGTCGATGTCCGCGTTGCTGAACAGCAGCATCGGACCGACGCTCCAGCCGTCGGTTTCGTTCCAGCGGGCGGGATTCACGAACGCGCCGCCGGCATTTTTCGGAAGCGCCTTGCTGGCGATGTTGAGACGCCGTCCCGTGGTCGTGACGGGCTGCGTATCGTCGTCCGACGAGATCGTGAAGTAGTCGCTGGGGAACGGGAAGATGCAGCGCTTGCTGTCGGTCGAGTCACACGGTGACGCAAGTGTCGGCGAGAGCTGACGCGTTACGATACCGAGGTAGGCCGACGAGGTTGCGCCGAGCAGCGACGTGAAATTGCAGTCGGTCTTGCCGTCGAGCTTGGCGATTTCCTTCGTGAGGAGATCGAAGACAGCTCCCGAGCTGAAATCGAAGCTGCAACCGGTCGGGACGCATTTGCCGAGGTTCTTGAGCGCGCCGCTGTAGTACTTCCCGGCTTCCTTGGCAGCCGTCAGGATGCATTTCTTGCCGTCGTCATCGGCCGCGCCGTATCCGCCGAACGTCTGGTCGGTCACGAACTGCGCGCGATCTCCGGTGAGATCCTTGAAATACTTGGCGAGCTCGAGCGTGGGATTGGAAGCACCCGAAGCGTAGCCGCCGTAGCCCGCATCGACGATCGTCGTGTTGGTGCACTTGCTCTGGATTCCGCCCTGAACGTCTGCGAGCGCGTCCGCGATCGCGGAATCGCCCGGCGCACAGTCGGAGCCGGTGCCCTTGTAGCACTTGGCATGGGCACCGAGGGTTTTCTTGATGCCTTTGGAAAGGGACTTTGCGATCGCTTGCGCGCACTGGTCGGCGGGCGTTCCGCCGGCGTTCGCCGACGGTGCCGCGACCAGTCCGGTCGTCGCCACGAGCGCAGAAAAAATCAGAGCTTTCGCTCGAAGATGAACCATGGACTCCTCCCGTTTAAGCCGAGTGTGGATGTGGGGAACCGGGGAACTATGCCCCGGTAACTCTGACGAGGAAAGGCAGAATTGCGTCAGTGCCACTGACGCAACACGTCATGCGCTCATCGGCGCCCGGAACGCCGCCCGAGCGCCACGACACCGGGTAAAAAAACCGACGGACTGCCACGCACCTGGGCAGAAGAACCTGTTCAGTCGTCGCCGTCGGCTCAGGATGGAGGCTGATCGATCTGCCCTCATCCAATGCCAGCTGGTTGCCAGCTGCTGATCGCGACCTTCGGGTCGACGAAGGAGAGCCGTCATGAAGAGAATCGTTTTCGCTACCGTTTGCAGTCTCGCCCTTGTTGCCGGTTCGTCGGCGTCCGCTCTCGCTGCCGTCAACTGCGGCATCGTCAAGAAGGACCTCGACCGCGGACGGACGCCCGCCGACATTTCGGAACGAATGGGCATCAGTGTCTCCGAGGTCAACAAGTGCAAGGAGCAGGGTGGGAACGGGACCACTGCGGCTACCACCGCCCGGCCCGCGCCCGGCAAACCGGGAACGAGTCCGTCGGAGGCGACGAATCCGAATCCGCACGCCAAGTAAGCTCGCGAAAACTCCTCGCCAAAGAAAAACGCCGGCCCGACGTATGTCGGGCCGGCGTTTTTTCATCTCGGAGCAAGGATGCGTTCAGATCGCGAGCCGCTTGGCCGTCTCCTCGTACTGCTTCCAGATTTCGGGCGGACAATGGTCCTCGAACTTCGCGAAGAACTCCTTCTGGCTCGCGAGCTCAATCTTCCAGTCTTCCTTGTCGATGCGGAACAGCTCTTCGAGCACCGGCGGCGGAACGTCCTCTTCGATGCCGCGAAGGTCGAGCGCGCCCGGCGCCGGCACGCGGCCGATCGGCGTCTCGACGGCCTTCCCTTCGCCTTTGCAGCGGTCGAGGATCCAGCGCAGCACGCGCACGTTGTCGCCGAAGCCCGGCCACAGGAACTTGCCGTCGGCCTGGCGGAACCAGTTCACGTGGAAGATCTTCGGAAGCTTCGCGGCCTTGGCGGGATCCGCGCCCAGCGACAGCCAGTGCGCGAAGTAGTCGCCCATGTTGTAACCGCAGAACGGCAGCATCGCGAAAGGATCGCGGCGGATCACGCCGACGGCCTGGTTCTGCGCGGCAGCGGTCGTCTCCGACGCGACGGCCGCGCCCACGTACACGCCGTGCTTCCAGTCGAACGACTCGAACACGAGCGGCGCGGTCTTCGCGCGGCGTCCGCCGAAGATGAACGCGGAGATCGGCACGCCGGTCGGGCTCTCCCATTCCTTCGAGATCCCGGGGCACTGGCGCGCCGGCGCCGTAAAGCGCGAGTTCGGATGCGCGGCGGGCCGCCCCGAGTCGGGCGTCCAGTCTTTTCCCTGCCAGTCCAGCGCATGCTTCGGCGCAGGGCCCATGCCTTCCCACCACACGCCGCCTTCGTCGGTCAGCGCGACGTTGGTGAAGATGCTGTTCTTCCTGAGCGATGCCATCGCGTTCGGATTGGTCTTGTTGCTGGTGCCCGGCGCGACGCCGAAGAATCCCGCTTCGGGATTGATCGCGTAGAGGCGGCCGTCGGGACCGAACTTCATCCACGCGATGTCGTCGCCGACGGTCCAGACCTTCCAGCCTTCCTGGCTTTCGGGCGGGAGCAGCATCGCGAGGTTGGTCTTTCCGCAAGCCGACGGGAACGCGGCGGCCACGTATGTGACTTCGCCCTTCGGGCTTTCGAGACCGAGGATCAGCATGTGCTCGGCGAGCCAGCCTTCGCGGCGGGCCATCGTCGAGGCGATGCGCAGCGCGAAGCATTTCTTGCCGAGCAGCGCATTGCCGCCGTAGCCGGAGCCGATCGAGATGATCTCCTTGTCCTGCGGGAAGTGCAGGATGTAGCGGCGGTCCGGCGACAGGTCGCCGAGCGAGTGGAGACCCTTGACGAACGTGCCGCTGTCGCCGAGCTGGTCGAGCGCGATCTTTCCCATGCGCGTCATGATGCGCATGTTGATGACGACGTATGGAGAATCGGTGATCTCGACGCCGACGGCGGAGATCGGAGAGCCGGCCGGGCCCATGATGTACGGCACCACGTACAGCGTGCGGCCTTTCATGCAGCCCTTGAACAGCGGCTTTACGAGGGCGCGGGCCTCGGCGGGGTCCTTCCAGTTGTTGGTCGGCCCGGCGTCTTCCTGCTTTTCGCAGCAGATGAACGTGAGGTGCTCGACGCGTGCGACGTCGTTGATGTCGCTGCGGGCGTAAAAGCTGTTGGGGTAGAGGTCGGGATTGAGTCGGGTGAGCTCCCCGCGGCTTTCCATCTCGCGACAGAGACGCTCGTTTTCTTCCTCGGAGCCGTCACACCAGTAGATGGCATCCGGCGTCGTCAGCTCCGCAACTTCTTTGACCCACTGCTCGAGTCCTTTGTGCATCGGCGGTCCCTTGCCTCCTGATTTCTTTGATCGGCTTCGCGTGCTGCCCATCCGCTGCGCCGGCGCGTCGAGTGCGCGCCCTATGGCGGCGTCCGGATTTCAGATAAGCGCCGCTTCTACCGGGTTCGAATCAGAGAAGCCAGTGAGAAGTTGGGGGCGCAAGCGCGCCGTGAAGCCGGCGCTTCTCTACGATTGTAGGGGCTTGAATGCTTCGAGCATCTCGAGCACGCCGACGGCCGTCCGGAAGCGCCAGCGAGGCTCGGCCGGATGGAACCGGGCGATCGCAATGGCCTCGGAGATGGTCGGCGTTCCGGAATCGGAAAGGAACGTATCGCGCAGCAGCCGCCACGGGTACGTGATCAGTGCCTCCAGGCCGCTCGGCTCCTGCGCCCAGTCGGCCACCAGCAACCGGCCTCCGGGACGCAGCACGCGCCAACACTCGCGCAGCGCCGTGGCCCGGGTCCGCGCATCGAGCCTGGCGAACAGGCGCGTTGCGCAAACGATGTCGAAGCTTTCGTCCTCGAACGGCAGCGCCTCGGCGACGCCCTGATAAAGCTCGGCCGCGTGGATGGTTCCCGGAATCTTGTGCGACGCTAGCTCGAGCGCATCTTCGTTGGGATCGAGACCGACCAGGATTGCTCCCGGTTCCTGGGATGCGGCCATGGCCAGCAGGTCGCCGCTTCCGCATCCGATATCGAGCAGCCGGTCGCCCGACTTCAGCGAGACGAGCCGCAGGATCTCGGTTACGTACGCGCGCTCCGGGCTCGCCCACTGCACGAGGCGCTCGGACAGGTCCGTCAGCGTGTCGAGCCCGGCAAGGGCAATGGAGGTCGGCGGCATCATCTTCCGTTTCAATCGATCAGCGTTTTTCCATTCGTGGCCATTCGATGGCGTGCCGAAGGCGTCCCGACGGCATCGGCACACCGTGCCCGGCCAGTGCGCGATAGTTCGTTACCGCTGCAAATACCAAGCGTTTCCGGCGTCGGGAAGCTTCGAGTAAAGCACCGGGTTCCGATGAAATCCATGCGACGAATTCGCCGCAGCCGGATGCCGCGGCCGGCGCTGCGCGCTTTGCCGCCGGCGAGAGTGGCTCGTTCGATCGCTGTCGCGACGCTTTTCATCGTTGCGGCCTCGGCCGGCTGCCGTCATGAACCACCGCGGCCGGACGTCCTGCTGGTCACGATCGATACGCTGCGCAGCGACCACTGCTCGGCCTACGGCTACGCGGTGCCGACTACGCCGACCCTCGAGCGGCTGGCGTCGGGCGGAGTCCTCTATCGGCGCGCGTACGCAGAGTCGTCGACCACCGCGCCGTCGCACGCGGTGCTGATGACCGGCCGCCACTTCCGCACGTTCGGGCTCACCAGGAACGGCGGCACGCTGCCGGACGACGTCGAGACGCTCGCGGAATCGATGCATGCGGTCGGATACGAGACGGCAGGCTTCATCAGCTCGTTCCCGTTGATCGGCCGTTTTGGATTTTCGCAGGGCTTCGACATCTACGAGGACCGTTTCGTACCGGAAGAAGCGTCGGCCGGCCGCCGCCATCCCGGTCAGCAGGCGCACGATCGCGAGGCCGGTGCGACGCTGGCGCGCGTCGTCGCGTGGCTCGAGACGCGCAATGACACGAAGCCGCTTTTCCTGTGGGTGCACTTCGTAGACCCCCATTTTCCTTATCGTCCACCGGCGAGCTTCGAAGGTGACTGGCCGACCGGTCACGACACTGCGATCGAGCGCTACGACGGCGAAGTGCGCTACGCCGACCAGCAGCTCGGCCGGCTCATCGACCGGCTCGCCGCGCGCGAGACCCGGCGCGGCCAGCTGATCGTCGTCACCAGCGATCACGGCGAAGGCCTCGGCGATCACGACTGGATGACGCACGGGATCAACCTTTACGAAGAAGCCGTGCGCGTGCCGCTCATTGCGAAGTGGAAAGGCCACCTGCCGGCAAAGAACGTCGTCGACGATCCTGTCGGGCTCATCGACGTCGCGCCGGGAATTCTCTCGCTGCTCGAGATCGATCCGAAGACCGAGGTGCACGGCCGTCATCTGTTCGATCCGCCGGAGGCCGGCCGATCGATTTTCCTGCAGCGGCGCGACTATCGAAGCAGCCACGAGCGCGGCCGGCTGATCGCCGGAGAAATGACGGCCGTCGTCGCCGGCTCGTCGAAACTGATCGTCGCGCCCGGCGAACAGCGGCGCGAGCTCTACGACCTGGCCGCCGACGCTCGCGAGCAGACCGACCTGCTGAAGAACCTGCCGCCCCCCGCTGCTGCCTCACCGGCCCGAGATGCGATCGAGAATCTGTTTCGCAGGCTCGACGCCGAGCTGTTCGGCTGGCAGAGCCGCTTCCCTGCCGCGCCGAAATCAAACGAGCGGCTCGATCTCGAGACCCGCAAGGCGCTTCGTTCCCTCGGGTACGTCGACTAGCGGTGCGTCAAAGGCTGCTGTTGCTTTCGAGGATCGCCGGGGAAACATTCATCGAATTGCGGGCCCGCAGCTCGCGTCCACGACGCCGGGAGCGAAACATCATGGCCGACGACATTTTCCAGACCATCCAGTCCCAGATCCAGAAGGACCGCATCGTTCTCTACATGAAGGGAACGCCCCTGATGCCCCAGTGCGGCTTTTCGCAGAAGGTCACGCTCGCGCTCAAGGCGGTCGGCGCCAAGTTCGCCAGCTACAACGTGCTCGAGGATCCGATGCTGCGCGAAGGCATCAAGCAGTTCTCCAACTGGCCGACGATCCCGCAGCTCTACGTGGACGGCGAGTTCGTCGGAGGCTGCGACATTGCGATGGCCATGTACGAAAGCGGCGAGCTCGAGAAGCTCGTCGCCGGCGAAGCCCAGGCAAGCCACGCCCACTGACGGCTTCGCCGGCGCATCGCGGCCGCGCCGCGCGTCCGATCTGCCGCTTCGCGATTCGCCGATAGGCCTATAGGATTGACGAACACTTCGGTGCGCCCGCAGCTCACGGCTTCGCGCCCACTTCTGCTGCTACCGCTTCCCTGATGGCCACTCCGTCTTTTTCCCCTTCGGACCTCTCCGACCTCGCCGCACGCGGCATCTCGCCGGACGATGCCCACGGCCAGCTCCATCTGTACGCGACGCCGCCCCGGCCGGCGTGCCTCGTGCGGCCATGCTCGCCGGGCGACGGGATCCTGCAACTGACCGACGAACAGGCCGGCGGCTACGCGTCGCGCTACGACGAGCTCGCGCGCTCGCTCGACGTCGCCAAGTTCGTGCCGGCCTCGGGCGCCGCGAGCCGCATGTTCAAGTCGCTGCTGGCTGCGCTTGCCGATCCGTCGCTCGTCACGCGCGGCGATTTCGAAGCCCGCGCTGCGGCCGGTTCCGCCGATGCGAAAGTGGTCGTGACGTTCCTTTGCGGTCTTCGCGATTTCGCATTCTTCGATTCGCTGTCCGCCGAGCTTGCGCGGTCCGGTATCGATATCGATTCGGCAGTGACTGGGGACGTGCCGGCGATTCTTCGCGCGCTGCTCGACGACGGTGCGCTCGGCTACGCGTCGCTGCCGAAAGGCCTGCTCGCGTTTCACCGCGAGCGCGGCCAGGTGCGAACGGCGTTCGAGGAACATCTGATCGAGGCCGCGGCCTACGCCCGCGGAAAAGGCGACGTCTGCCGCCTGCACTTTACCGTTTCGCCGGAACACGAAAGCCGCTTTCGCGACCTGCTCGAGCGTGTGCGCGCGTCGTACGAGCAGCGCTTCGAGGTTCGCTACGACGTCGGGTTTTCGCACCAGAAACCCGCCACCGACACGATCGCCGTCGATCCGGAAGGTCGTCCGTTCCGCGACAAAAACGGACGCCTGCTGTTCCGGCCAGCGGGCCACGGCGCGCTGATCGAGAACCTCGGCGAGACAGGTGCCGACCTGCTGTTCGTCAAGAACATCGACAACGTAGCCGTCGAATCGTTCCTGCCGGTGACGTCGCTGTGGAAACGCGCGCTTGCCGGGCTGCTGCTCGAGCTGCGCGACGAAGTCTTCGCGCACCGGCGCGCAGTCGAAAGCGGCGGCGCCGCCACCATCCGCGCGGCCGCCGATTTCCTTGCGAAGAGGTTCGGAAGCTCGGAGACGTCGGGTGAGCTCGATGCGCAGATCGTCATCCGCGCGCTCGACAGGCCGCTTCGCGCGTGCGGCATGGTCTCGTCGGACACGAATCCGGGGGGAGGCCCGTTCTGGGTAGCCGGCGCCGGCGGCCGCGAGAGCAAGCAGATCGTCGAGACCTCGCAGGTCGACCTTCGCGACCCTGCGCAGAAAGCGATCCTCGCGAGCACGCGCCATTTCAATCCGGTCGATCTCATCTGCATCACGCGCGACTGGAAGGGCAGGGCGTACGACCTCGGCGCTTTCGTCGATCGCGAAGCGTTTTTCATCGCCGAGAAATCCCAGGACGGACGCCCGCTGCGATCGCTCGAACGTCCCGGGCTGTGGAACGGCGCGATGGCCGGGTGGAATACGGTGTTCGTCGAGGTGCCTCTGGAGACGTTCAATCCGGTCAAGACCGTCACCGATCTGCTCGAGCCTGCACATCAGGGCCGGCGTTCGTGACCTGTCGCTCGACTTCGAAGCAGAGAATCGCTTAATCTTTTTTCACGAGCGGACCAGCGTGCGATACCTGAACTTCGACCTTCTCGAATCCTTCGACACCAGGGCCTTCCAGGCGACGTCCCCCTATCCATTCCTCAACCCGGAGAACGCGCTGACCGAAGAAGGCTACCGCCGGCTTCTCGCCACGCTGCCCCCTACGGAAGTGATGCGTCCGTATTTCGGCATCAAGCGGAAACACGGGCAGGAGCCGCACGATCGCTGGGTGCTCGAGTACAGCCGCAACGCCGAGCTTTCGGACGACTGGCGCGCGTTCATCGGCGAGCTTCGCAGTGCGCGCTACGGCCGATGGATCAAGCGCATGTTCGGCCGCGGCGGGCTGTGGCTGAACTTTCACTGGCACTACACGCCGGCGAGCGCATCGGTGTCGCCGCATTGCGACAGCCCGCGCAAGCTCGGCTCGCATATCTTCTACATGAACGATCCGGAGACCTGGGATCCGTCGTGGGGCGGCGAGACGGTCGTTCTCGACGACGAGGGCAAGCTGCCGACCAAATCCGCACCGAAGTGGGAGGACTTCAAGTCGGCGACGCCCGCGATTGCGGTCGGCAACCGCAGCTTCCTGTTCGCGCGGCGCGGCAACTCGTGGCACGGCGTGCGCTCGATTCGTTGTCCCGAAGGCAAGCTGCGCAAGGTGTTCATCGTGGTCGTCAACGACATGGTGAAATCGATCCCGTACATCATCCGGCAGCGGGTCTTTCACCAGGAAGCGGGGTACTGACGCCGGGACGCGCCTGTCGCGTACGGTCACGGTCCCGGCGACTTCGTCCACTGCGTCCATTGCGCCGGCGGAAAGACGCGGGCCACCACGCGGTACTTGCCGTCCGCGGGCTGGAACACCACGACTTCTCCCTCGCCGATATCCGAAAATTCCTTTCCGGCCGCGTCCTGCAGATTCGGAGCGTGGCTGACGATGAGAGTGTTCTTGCCGGCGGCAGGCGCCGTCGACAGCAGCTTGCGAAGCGCATCTGCGCGGCGCTGATTTTCCTCCGGGGGGACGGTCGCGCCGGTACTCGTGACGTCCGGCGTCGGCTCGGGAGTTCCGACGCCCAGAAGCGTGGCCGACTCGCGGGCGCGCTGCAGCTGGCTGCAGACGATGCGTCCGATCGGAATCCGGAGCGCGCGCAGCGCCTCTCCGAGCGCCACGGCCTGCTTGCGACCCTCGTCCGTCAACTGGCGTTGCGCGGCGATGTTGTCGAGATGGGCCGGGTCGGTGTCCTGCTGCTCGTGATTGGTGGCAAAGTGACGAAGGAACAGCACGTATCCGCCCTTCTGGAGCTCTGCGACGACGCTCCTGTCCGGTGTCGGCGGCTGGGCGTGCGCGGCGCAGGCGAGCACAACACCGATCAGCGGACAAAGAATGGATCTGAGCAGCCCCGTCATGTCGCATCCACCTGCGTTTCGCATTGCGCAGCGCAGGAAGGATTCACCGTATAGTCCATTTCAACCTGGAGGTAGGCCGCAATGGAAAAACCCGCAGATGTGAATCCGCCCGGATTGATCGACGGTCTGTTCAACCGGCTGTTCGGGTGGCTGATCGCACGAGGGCTCGCGCCGTCCAACTTTTTCCTGCTCGAGGTGCGTGGAAGGAAAAGCGGCCGGATGTATTCGACTCCCGTCGATCTGCTGGCGTACAACGGCCGCGACTATCTCGTGGCACCGCGCGGGCGGACGCAGTGGGTGCGCAACGCTGCGGCGAGCGGCGAGGTCAATCTGCGTCAAGGCCGCACGAGCCGGCGCTACAGCCTGCACGCCGTTGCGGATGCCGACAAACCGGCGATCCTCAAATCCTATCTCGATACCTATCGCTCTCAGGTCCAGCGCTTCTTTCCGGTTCCCGCCGGCTCTCGTGTCGAGGCGTTCGCGTCGCTCGTCGATCGCTATCCCGCATTCGAGATCCGGCCCGTGGCCTGAACGGAAAAATCGGGGACAGACACTGATTTTCCGGAATCGGTGTCTGTCCCCGATTTTGCGTGATGCGCGGGAAGCCGGGCCAGCGACCGCCAGCAAATGCTGGCAGCGGCGCTCGCTGGTGCAGGTCGCTTCTAAAGAGTGCTGACAGCGGCGCTCGGCGGTGCAGGGTATTCGACCAGCAGCTGGTCCATGACCGGCTTCATCTTGGTTGCCGTACCTTCGTACTTCGTCAACGCGTACCCGCCGCCGCCGCGCAGATGGTATTCGGCATAGGCGATCTGTCGGCCGTCGCGCCGCATCCAGATCTCCGCTTTCACCAGGTACGTAACAATGTCCCAGCTCTGTCGCGCCGTATACGTGACGACGACGTCGCAATTCTCGGGTTTGGTTCCCGTGAAGGTTTCCGACGTAAATCCGTGGCGCTGGAAACCACCGATCAGCGTGTTGAGGAAGTCGCGAACGATCACGGCCGGATTCTCCGCGATACAGACATGGCTCACGGGAACCTCGCTGCGCGGGAGCGCTTCTACGTGGATCGCTGTGCAGCCGGCGAGGAACGCCAGCGCAACGGACGTGGGTAACGCGCAGGATCGAAATGTCGTCATCGGGATCTCCGTCGCAGAAGTCTGGCTCGCGGCGATTTGTGCATGGCCGGCTGAGTTGCGGCAATCGCGGTGTGCGGCAGGTGAGCGCTGTCACGTTGCAGCCCTGGTCCTCCTGCAAGGATTGCCGGCGCAGGAAGATCGAGAAAAGGCGCTCGCCGCACCTCGTCCTGCATCGTGCGGTGAATCGATCTCGCCGTAGCTTTTTAGGATCCAGCCGCGCGGCGAATCTCGCCGTTGCTTTCTAGGATCCGGCCGCGCGCTGAATCACTTCCGTTACGGCCGCCGGCTGCTCGACCTGCACATAGTGCCCGCTCGGTGAGACGAGCGTGAGGTTCCCGTGCGCCACTTCGCGCTGAAGCCGTTCGGCCTGCGCGCTGCGTGCAGCGTCGTCGCGTTGCGCGACGATGTACACGGGGACGTCGATCTCGGCGTAGTGCGGGCTGAGCAGCGCAAGCTCCGCCGTCGAATCCCAATGCTCGTTGGCCATGGCATGAACGACCTTCGGCTCCGAGTAGATGGGCGCGCGGACAGACAGAAAGTTTTCGGGCGGCGCTCCGGCCTTGAACTCGGCTGGAATCGACTCGCGCACTTTGCCTTCGGTCGTGCCGCGCACCATGCGCGCCATGCCGACGCCGAACGCCGGTAAACGCAGGAAGCGGAACAGCGGATTGACTGCGCGTATCGACGTGTAGGCCGCGCTGTCGAGGATCACCAGTGCTGCCACGCGCGGCGACTTCATTTCACCGAGTGCGAGTGCGGTGGCGCCGCCGTAGGAATGCCCGACGACGATCGTATTGGTGAGTCCGAGTTTTTCGATCAGCGCGAGCGCGACGCGCGCGTTGTCTCGAATCGAATAGTTGCCGGTGTCGCCACTGAAGCCCTGGCCCGGCCGGTCGTAGCGCGTCACGCGGAACGACGTTCGAAGGTCACGGGCCTGCGCGTCGAAGTCCTCGAGGATGCCGGGCGAGCCGTGGATCATCAGGATGTCGCGGCCGCTGCCTTCCTGCACGACGCGCAACGGGATACCAGCGACGTCCACGTAGCTGCCGGCGAAACCGGACGGGATGGCGGCCTGGGGACGGTACACCATGCCGGCAATGCTGACGGCGACGCCGAGGAGAACCACGATCAGCAGAACGGCAGAAACGATGCGGATTGCGATCCGTTTCATTCCGTTACCCACGTCACTTCGCCCGCACCTGCCATGCGTACTCTCATCGGCCGATCATTGACTCGCGGGAGAGTTGAGGGAAGGAGCGTCTGTGCGAGTCGACCACGCCTGCTCCTCAACCTGACTCAAGGGGAACTTCGATGACTGGAATCACTGCGCTTTTGCTTTTTGCCGCATGGACGCTCCTGCTGATGTCGACGTTCGTCGGCTACCGCACCGCGATGGTGCTCGGCGGCCGCAAGGCCGATTCGTGGACGCGCGGCCAGAATTATGAAGTTCCGGGCTGGGTGCGTCGCGCCGAGCACGCGCACATGAATTGCGTCGAGAATCTGCCGATTGTCGCTGCGGTCGTACTGTCTGCTTACGTGCTCGGAAAGCCGGGAGTCGCGGACTGGGCGATGCCGTACGTGCTGGCCGCGCGTGTCGCGCAGAGCGCCGTGCATCTCGCCGGCGTGAATCACTGGCTGGTGCAGGCGCGCGCTGCGTTCTTTACCGTGCAGGTGGCGCTCGTCGTTTATATGATTGTGGCGCTGATTTGAGCGGCGCTCGGTAGCGTCTCAGCGCCGGGACCGACAGTTGCGTCGATCCTGTTGAGGTGCGGACCCGGCGTTTCGGGCTTGGCGTTCGGCATCGCGGTCACGTTCCTGCTCGCGCTGGTCATTCGCCCTCGGCGATTGCGTTGCGGCTTTCGCGTTGGTTGTTCGCGCTCGTCGCTCGTCGCTCGTCGCTAATCGCTAATCGCTAATCGCTAATCGCTAATCGTCGCTAATCGTCGCTCATCGTTCGGTCATCGTTCGGTCATCGTTCGGTCGTTCGTCGTTCGTCGTTCGTCGTTCGCGCGCGTTCCGTTCGAGGCTGGCATCATCGCCATTCAGCCTCCGACTGGCTTCCTGTGTGCAGAGCCGGCGTCACGAAATATGACATTTCCAGCATGAAATAAGCCATTTTTGTCTTGCCGGGCTTGTGGATATTTGCTATTTGTTCGCCTGTGATCACAGGCGGTTCCCAAGCAGAATCTGGCGTTGATCTTTCCTTGCCCGGCGACTCCGCAATGGCGTGGTCCGACCAATTGCGACATCCGGACCGTCGCCATGCCGACTCTTTTTTGGCGCGGCAGTTCGAAACGATCTCGGACAATGAAGGTTCGCCAACGATGGCCGTGCCCGCTCGACCGGGTCCGCAGTCGATCTCCCCACTCGACGTCGTTCGGCAGGAACTCCTCGATCCGCCCGACCGTCCGATTCGCGGCGGCTCGCGCACCGATGCGGGCGTAGTTCTCGATCAGCAGCTCGTTGTGCTGGCGGGCATGGAAAGCCGCTGCCGCCTTGTCATCGCACGCCTCGCACTCCGGCTGATGAACGCGCGATCGTGGCGGCGACTCGGCTTCGTGCGTTTGTCGGACTACGCTCGCGAGCGCATTGGCGTTTCCTCCCGTACGCTCGAAGAGGATGCCCGCGTTGTGCGTACGCTCGATCGACTGCCGCGCCTTTGTTCAGCGCTCGAGGCGGGCTTGCTCGGCTGGACGAAGGTCCGGATGCTCGTACGGGTCGCGACCACGCAAAACGAGGAAGCGCTTCTGCATCAGGCGCTGACGCTTCCGACGCGCGAGCTCGAGGAATTTGTTCGAACGTTCGCAGCGGAGGAGCAGGTCGAAGCTGCTGATGAGCACAGTTGTGATGTACCGGCGCGGCCCGCGGACGATGCAATTTCAGCATCCGCACCATTCGATCAGCTTCCCGACCCTGCCGACGAGAGCGACCCTGAAATCCGCTGGAGCATCAATGTCTCGCGAACCGGGCGCCGGCTCTGGCGCGCGGTGCGCGAGGCCGCCAGCCGAGTTGCGGGATCGCCCCTGTCGCCCGCGCAGGTGCTGGAGCTCGTGGCTGCCGAGGCGGCCAGCGGATCGCCAAACGAGTTCGTCGGTGCCGATGCCAAGTGGTCGCCGAGCTTCGACGACCACCAGCGCCGCCTCCTTGCTCTTCAGCGTTCGGACGAAGCCCGCGGCCGCCGCACGCTATTTGCCTATCTCGCGGAAACCGGTGTTGCGGAAGGCTTCCCGTGGCTCGCACCGGCAACCTACGATGCCGGGCCCGCTGCCTGTCTGGAAAAGCTGACCGAAGATCTCGAAACCGCCGATGCATTCGAGCTCGATCGCCGGCTGCGCGACGCGCATCGCGCCATGCAGCGCATCGACTACCAGATGGGCGCGCTGCTGCGCATCGGCGTGGACCGCCGGTTGTTCCGCGAGATCGGCTTCGCCACCGTCAAGCTTTACGTGGAATCACGGCTCGGCTGCTCGGCGCGCAAGGTCTGGAGCCTGATCGCGATCGAACGCGAGACATGGCGTTCATGCGAACAGCTTCGCGCGGCGTGGCGCGACGGCGAGATTTCTCATCTCGCCGCATGCACGATCCTGCCGGTAGTCGGCCCGCACTACGGCGAGCAATGGATCCGCCGCGCACGCGAAGTCACGCTTCGCCGCCTTGCCGAAGAAGTCGCGTGGGCGCTCGAATTCGGCGAGCGTGCATCCACGTCGGGTCGGCCGGCTCCGCCGCCGCTTCACGCCGACCTTAAGATCGATGGTCTCGCCGGCGTGACCGTCGATGAAGTGCAAATGCGTGCGCATGGCGAAGACATCCCGCGCCTCAAGCTGCCCGGCGAAGAAGTCCGGATCGCGTTTTCGCTTCCGGTTTCGGTTGCCGCGCTCGTCGAATCGATGCTCTTCCAGGTCAATGGCGGCCGCGGCGCGCGCGGGCGGGCATTCGAACGCATGATCGCGCGAGCGCTTCTCGAGTGGACCTCGGCGCCGCGGCACCGCGACCCGGTCTTCGAGCGCGACGGGTGGCGATGCACGGTGCCGGGCTGCAGCTCGCGCCGGAACCTGCACGATCATCACGTCAAGTTCCGCTCTGCGGGCGGGAGCAACGCGCGCGGCAATCGTACGACGGTGTGCGCGGCGCACCATCTGCATGGGATTCACGCGGGAATCGTCCAGGCGAGCGGGCTCGCGCCGCACGACATTACATGGGAGCTCGGCTGCCGCCCCGGCGAACCGCCGCTGATGCGACTGCACGGGGACCGCTATGTGACCGCGTGAGATTTATTCCGCGCGCAGCGCATTGCTGCGGCGCAGGAAGTCCTCGACGACGGCATCGAGGTCGTCGAGGCGCACCAGGTGATGCCTCGCGCCCGGCGGCAGCGACGCGATCACGCGGCGGAAGTACGGCTTGTCCGCGCGCGGCTCGACGAGAACGATGATCCCGCGATCGGTCGGCGTGCGGATGAGCCGCCCCATCATCTGCTTGAGGCGCAGCAGCATGCGCGGGATCTGGTAATCACCGAACACCCGGCTGCCGCGCCCGAACAGCACTTCCGAGCGAAGCTGCAGCAGCGGATCGCCCGGCACGTCGAACGGAAGCTTCTCGATCACGACGGCCTGGCACGCGTCGCCGGGAATATCGATGCCCTGCCAGAACGCGCGCGAGCCGAGCAGCACCGAGCGCGGATTGTCCATGAACGTGCGTACGAGCTCGTGCGGATCGCTGTTGCCCGCGGCCGGCGTCGCCACTGCAATCCCTTCGGCAGCCAGCTGCCCGGCCAGAAGATCGGCAACGCGAATCATGCGGTCACGGCTCGTGAACAGCCCGAGCGACCGGCCGTCGAGGCGGCGTGCGATGACCGACAGCGTGCGCGTCATGCGATCGACGAGCGCGGCCTGGTCGGTGGCGTCCTGGATGAAGATCACTTCGAGGTTGCGCGCGTAATCGAACGGGCTCGGGATCGCCGGCGCGACGCGATAACGGCTGCCAGCATGCTCGTGCAGCTTGAGCTCGCGAAGTGCACCGTCTTCCTCGTCGGCGACGGCAAGCGTTGCGGAGGTCGCGAACATGGTTTCGGCCTGCTCGAGCACGTGCTCGCGAAAGTCGTCGCCGGGCAGCACGGGAGTCGCAACGAAACGCCACGAGATCGGCGTCGTCCTCGCAAGCCCGCGGATGCGGAACACGTACATGTCGGACTTCGGGTACGGCAGCGCATGCTCGAGAACCGAGCCGGCTTCTTCGAGGACCTCGCGCATCCTCGCACGATTGCTCTCGTCGCCTTCATCGTCTCCGCCCTGGAAGCGGCCGGCGAGCGAACGCAGCGCGCGCGCGAGCTCGAGCCCGGCATCGGTCAGCTCCTTCCATTCGTTTCCCGGCCCGCTGCGCGGAATGAGCAGCTCGTCGCGGCCGAACTGGAACGCAACCTCTTCGTTGTCGGCGCGCACGATGTGCCGCGCGGTCTCGCCGACCATCGACACGAGCGTGAGCGCGCGCCGCGCCAGCAGCTGGGTTTCGTCGTCGTCGGCAAGCGGCGGCGCGCCGCGCAGGCCGAGGATTTCTTCCAGCCGGTGCGCGAGCTCGATGCCTTCGGCGCTTCGCGCGTACGCGTTGTCGGCTTTTTCGACGAGCTCGTGGGCCTCGTCGAAGATCAGGTGCCGAAGCGGCGGATAGTCCGGCGGCCAGCGCAGCAGCAGGTCGTGATTGACGACGGCAATCTCGGCGGCTTCGAGCCGGTGACGCGCGGAGCGGAACACGCAGTGGCCGCCGGTGGTCTCGCAGCTCTGCCTGCGGCATTCGTCGGCGTCCGCACTCGTCACCTCGCGCGCGAAGCGCTCGAACGACGGGTTGAGCTGGTAGAGCACGGTCGGGATGCGGTCGATCTCGCCGTGCGCGGCGCTGCTCGAAAACGCCGCGATCAGCGCGGACGCGAAGCCTTCCTCGGGATCCATCGTCGCGCCGCCGGCCTGCCGCGCGGTCAGGAAACGGTCGAGCCGGCGCCGGCACACGTAGTTCGCGCGCCCTTTCATCACGCTGTAGCGAAGATCCGGATATCCGAGCATCGCGGCAGCCGCGGGAATGTCCTTTTCGAGAAGCTGCGTCTGCAGCAGCTTGCTCGAGGTGGAGATCACCACCTGCTGGCCGGTGTGCCGCGCAAACGGAATCGCTGCGGCAAGATACGCAAGCGTCTTGCCGATGCCGGTGCCGGCCTCTCCGACCACGACGTTCCGGCCGCCGACGGCAGCGAAGCAGTCGAACACATGCTCGAAGAACTGGATCTGGCCCGGCCGCTTTTCGTAGCCGGGAAGCACGCGGCGGACATTGTCGACGTCGAGAAGGCGTGCGGAGATGGCTTCCTTCGAAAACGGCACCGGATCGAGCACGACGTCCGGAACGACGGGCACCAGACCGTCGCTGACGTCGCTGGTGAACTCGTACCCGACCGAATTCTCGAGGCGCACGCGCCACGCGGACGTCGGATGGAAGTGCGTCAGCGCGGCGACGGCGTTGGCTCCGGCGGGCGAGCCGCCGCGCGACTCGGCGAGCATGCAGACGAGCACGCGCAGCATGTCGAGGGCGTCGTCGAGCGCGCGGTGGCGCTCGCCGCGCCCGAGCCCGCGCCGGCAGAACGTATCGAGCTTCATGTTCGCGCTGTCCGGATAGACGAGCGCGAGGATCTCGACGGTGTCGAGGAACGGATGCGACGCGAAGCGCGGATGCACGGCCTGGCGCAGCCAGCTCTTTTCGAATGCGGCGTTGTGTGCGACCACCGGCGCGTCGCCGATGAAACGGTCGAGCGCGGCGGCAACTTCGACGAGCGGCGGCGCGGTCTGCACGTCGCGCTGCGTGATTCCGGTAAGCCGCTTGATGAACGGCGACAGCTCCTGGCCGGTATGGATCAGCGTATTGAAGATCCGCGCGCGCTGGCCGCCGGTTTCGATGCGGATCGCGCCGGCTTCGATCAGCTCGTCGAGCTTGGGGTCAAGGCCGGTAGCCTCGAAGTCGAGGAAGCACAGCGGCCCGCTCGCGACCACCGGCTCGAGCAGCGCCATGTCGATGCCGAGGCGCTCGACGTCGACGGTGAACTCGAACGGCCCGTGCGCCTGCTCGAGCGGCAACTCTTCGTGCAGTGCGTAGAGCTGGCTGCGATCGAGCATCGCGGGTGACTACACGAGCATTCGGCCGGAGGCTACCGCAGGTCCGGTGCGCTGCTGCATCAGACGCCGTGCGTCACGTCGAAACCGTCGCTCATCCCGCTTTGCCGATAAAATCCCGCGCCGCTCGTTCGACGTCGTCCGAATCCCAGATCGCTCCGATCACGGCGACGGCGTCGGCGCCGTGCTCGCGGCAGTCGCGTACGCGTCCCGCGGTGATTCCACCGACGGCCACCAGCGGAATGCCGACGCTGTGCGCGGCATCCGACGCAGCGGAGAGCTCGCGCGTTCCCTTCGGCTGGCCATACGCGCGTTTCGACGCGGTCTCGAACACCGGACCGTACTGCACGGCGCAAGGAGGGTCGCCTTTCATCGCGGCGATCGCATCGGCCGAATGAACGGACCGCGCGATCCATGCTTGCTCTCCGAGCAGGCGGCGCGCGTCGGCCACCGGCATGCCGTCTTCCGGCAGATGGACACCATCGGCTTCGCTCGCGAGCGCAATGTCGACGCGATCGTTGACGACAAAAAGGCCGCCGCTCTCACGCAGCATCGGCGCGACGAGCATCGCCGCGGCGTAAAGCTCGCTCGCGGGCCTCGCCTTGGCGCGAAGCTGCACCCAGCGGATTCCGCCGGCGAGCGCCGCGGCTACGCGCGAACGCAGATCGTCGAGGTCGGTCCACGCTCCAGTGATGAGCTGAACGGGAGGATCGGGCAGGGCGAGCATGCGAATCGGCGCGTTGCCGCCGGCGGCAATCAGCCGATCAGGTCGGCGAGTGGAGACGATGCGCTCGCATGAAGCTTCTTGGCGATGCGTCCCGCAAGAAACGCGGCGCGACCGGCTTCGACGCCGAGCTTCATGGCCCTGGCCATGAGGATCGGGTCGCGTGCGCCGGCGATGGCCGTGTTCATCAGCACCGCATCGCATCCGAGCTCGAGCGCGTAAGCGGCGTCCGAAGCGGTGCCGACGCCGGCATCGACGATCACCGGCACGCGGCTCTGCTCGATGATGATGCGGATGTTGTACGGATTGCGAATCCCGAGACCGGAACCGATCGGCGCAGCCAGCGGCATGACGGCAACGCACCCGGCCTCTTCGAGGCGCTTGCACGCGACCGGGTCGTCGGTCACGTACGGCAGCACGTCGAAACCTTCCTTGACGAGGATGCGCGCGGCTTCGATCGTCGCGGGCACGTCGGGAAACAAAGTCTTCTCGTCGCCGATGACCTCGAGCTTGACGAGCTTGCCGATGCCGGCCTCGCGCGCGAGCCGGCACGTGCGGATCGCATCTTCGGCGGTGTAGCAGCCGGCGGTGTTCGGAAGGATCGTGAAACGCTTCGGATCGACGAAGTCGAGCAGGTTCGGTTTGGTCGGGTCGGTGATGTTCACGCGCCGCACGGCCACGGTGACGATCTCGGCGCCCGAAGTCTCGATCGCGATGCGGGTCTGCTCGAAGTCGGCGTACTTGCCGGTGCCGACCAGAAGCCGCGAGCGGTAGCTGCGACCGGCCAGGACCAGAGAATCTTCGCTGTCCGTAGTCGCGGTTTCGCCCGGGCTCCTCGACTGACTCTGCACAGGTGCTCCCACGGTCATCCTCCACCGACGAAGTGCACGATCTCGACGACGTCGTTGTCGGCCAGGCACGCGGAATTCCAGCCGGATGCGGGAACGACTTCCCGGTTGCGCTCGACGGCGACGCGGCGCCCGCCGAGACCGAGCGAGTCGACGAGACCGGCGATCGTGATTCCGTCGGCGACGTCCTTGTCTTCGCCGTTGATCCGCAGACGCATCGGTTCCTGCTAGCTTCACAGGTGCGGTTTTACAACCGGGGGTCGCCTTTGGTACCACGCCGCGTGGCCGTCGTCGCGGCTCCCGTCGGAGCGTCATCCGGAACTTCTTCTACTCGCATCGAGCGAGTTTCTGCGTCCGAAATTCCAGTTTCCGCGCACCCGGTCGCGCATGCGTCGTCGACACCGTCGGCGCAGATCGATGCCGGCGCGCTTGCGCACAACTACGGTGAGGTGACTCGCCTCGTCGGCGGCGGCACCGGCGTCATCGCGATGATCAAGTCGGATGCGTACGGGCACGGCGCGCCGCTGTGTGCATCGATCCTCGCACGTGCGGGTTGCAGCCGCTTCGGCGTCGCAACCATCGACGAAGCGATCGAGATCCAGCCGGTGCTCCAGCAGGCAACCGGCTCGCAGCGCGCGCGCATCGTCGTGCTTGGCGGTGTGCTCGCCGGCGAAGCGGCGGCAGCCGTCGATGCCGGCATCGAGGTGACCACGCAGGAGATCGACGTGGTGCGCGCCATCGGAGCCTCTGCGGCGGCCAGCGGCAGCGAAGCGCTGGTGCACGTCAAGATCGATACCGGCATGCATCGGCTCGGCATCGCGCCGGAAGACGCGGTGGACTTCGTGCGCGCGGCGAGCGCGGTGCGCGGCGTGCGCGTGGTCGCGATCTGTTCGCATTTTGCGCAGGCCGAATCGGTCACCGGCGAAGTCACGGCCGGGCAGCTCGAGGCAATGCTCGGCGCCGATCGCGCACTGCGTGAAGCCGGATTCGCGCTCGAGCGCCACCTCGCCAACAGCGCCGCGATCCTTTCCCGGCCCGACGCGCATCTGGATGTGGTACGGCCGGGCATCATGCTCTACGGCGTTGCGCCCGATCCGGCGCTGCGCGGCCGCGCCGATCTGAGGCCCGTGATGACGCTCGTCGCACGCGTGATCCGCGTTGCCGACGTTCCGCGCGGCGACGGCATCGGATACGGGCACACGTTCCGCACGTCGCGTCCGACACGCCTTGCGACGGTCCGCTTCGGATACGCCGACGGCTATCCGCGCTGCCTCGGCAATCTCGCCGTTGCGTCGGTTGCCGGCACGCGCGTTCCGCTCGTCGGCAGGATCTGCATGGATCACGCGATGTTCGACGTGACCGACGCGCCGCCGGTGTCCGTCGGCGACGAAGTTACGCTGTGGGGCGACGATCCGCGCGTCGAAGAGATCGCATCGCTCGCCGACACCATTGCCTATGAGCTGCTCGCGAGAGTGGGGCGCCGCGTGCGCCGGGAGACCAAATGAGCTCTGCTTCCACCGCTTCCACCGCAAAATGCGAAAGGGTCGAGGACATGCGCGAGACACAACCTGTAAAGACGGCGCTGCTCAGCGTCAGCGACAAGACCGGTCTCGTCGAGTTTGCCAAAGGGCTCTCGTCGCTTGGCGTCAAGATCCTGTCGACCGGCGGCACCGCCAAGGCACTGCGCGAAGCCGGCCTCGCGGTCGTCGACGTCAGCGAGCACACCGGCTCGCCGGAGATTCTCGACGGCCGCGTCAAGACGCTGCATCCGAAAGTCCACGGCGGAATTCTCGGACGGCGCGGCGAGCCGTCGCACGTACGCCAGATGGAAGAGCACGCAATCGAGCCGATCGACCTGGTCTGCGTGAACCTCTACCCGTTCGCCGACGTCACGGCGCGCGGCTGCAGCTACGAGGAAGCGGTCGAGAACATCGACATCGGCGGGCCGTCGATGGTGCGCTCGGCGGCCAAGAACCACGAGAGCGTCGTCGTCGTGACCGACCCGGCCGACTACGAGCTGGTGCTCGACGAGCTCCGCCGCACCGGCACGACGTCGATCGAGCGGCGCAAGCTGCTTGCACGCAAGGCGTATCGCGCGACCGCGGCCTACGACGGGATGATCGCCGACTGGTTCGGTCGCGATGCGCTCGCCGGCGCGGCAGGCGCCTCCGGAGAACAGGCCAAAGCCGCCGAGTTCGGCGAGACGATGCATCACCAGTGGCATCTGGTGCAGAACCTGCGCTACGGCGAGAATCCGCACCAGCGCGCGGCGTTCTACCGCGCGCCGCGCATTGACGGGCCGTCGATCGCGACGGCACGCGTGCTGCAGGGAAAAGAGCTCTCCTACAACAACATCGTCGATGCCGACGCGGCGCTACAGCTCGTCATGGAGTTCGACGAGCCGGTCTGCGTCGCGATCAAGCATACGAACCCGTGCGGGGTCGCGGTCGGAACGAACGCGCTCGACTGCTTCGTCAAGGCGCGCCGCTGCGATCCGGTCTCGATCTTCGGCGGAATCGTCGGGTTCAACCGCGAGGTCGACCTTGCTGCGGCCGAGGCGATGAAGGACGTGTTCCTGGAGATCGTGCTCGCGCCGTCGTTCACCAAAGAGGCGCTCGAGCTGTTCGGCAGCACCAAGAAGCTGCAGGCGGTGCGCGTGCTGGCGGTCGACGCGCGGCAGAAAGGCGGAGCCGACTCGCCCGACCTGAAGCGCGTGCTCGGCGGCCTTCTCGTACAGACGCGCGACCTCGAGCCGTCGGATGCGGCCGCGTGCAAGGTCGCGACGAGGCGCGCGCCGACCGACGCCGAGCTTCGCGCGCTCAACTTCGCGTGGAAGATCTGCAAGCACGCCAAGTCGAACACGATCGTGCTCGCGCACGAAGACCACGTGGTCGGCGTCGGCGCCGGCCAGATGAGCCGCGTCGATTCGGCGCGGCTGGCGGTCGCCCGCGCGAGAGAGCATGGCCTCGTGCTCGAAGGCTCGGTCTGCGCGTCGGATGCATTCTTTCCGTTTCGCGACGGTCTCGACGTGGTTGCGGCCGCCGGCGCAACGGCTGTCATCCAGCCGGGAGGAAGCCTTCGCGACGCCGAGGTGGTCGCTGCCGCCGACGAGCACGGGATGGCGATGGTCATGACAGGGGTCCGGCATTTCCGGCACTGACCGCACCGACTCCGGATCCGCCCGAAGCATCACAAGGAAAATGCGATGAAAGTCCTCGTCATCGGCAGTGGCGGACGCGAGCATGCGCTGGTCTGGAAGATCGCGAACGATCGGCGCCGGCCGCGCGTCTATGCGGCGCCCGGCTCGGCCGCGATTGCCGGCCTCGCCGAAATCGTCGCGATCGATCCGTCCGACCTCGAAGCGCTCGCGCGTTTTGCAGAAAGCGAGAGCATCGATCTGACGATCGTCGGTCCCGAAGGGCCGCTCGCGGCCGGCATCGTGGACGAATTCCGCGCGCGGGGTCTTCGCATCTTCGGGCCTGACCGGCGCGGCGCCGAGCTCGAGGCGTCCAAGGCGTTCACGAAGCGGCTGCTGCTCGATGCGGGCGTTCCGACTGCCGACTACGGCGAATTCGAAGAAGCGGCGCCCGCGCGCGAATGCGCGCGCCGCCTCGGCTTTCCGGTGGTCGTCAAAGCCGACGGGCTCGCGGCCGGAAAAGGCGTGATCATCTGCGCGGACGCGGCCGAAGCCGATCGCGCGATCGACGGCATGCTCGAAGGCGGCGACTTCGGCGCCGCCGGCCGGCGCGTCGTGGTCGAGGAGTTCCTGGTCGGCGAAGAAGCATCGTTCATGGCCATCACCGACGGCATAACCGCGCTGCCGCTCGCATCGTCGCAGGATCACAAGGCGGTCTTCGACGGCGACGCGGGGCCGAACACCGGTGGCATGGGTGCGTACTCGCCGGCGCCGTGCGTGACGCCGCAGATTCACGACGAGATCATGCGCCGCGTGATCGAGCCGACGGTGCGAACGCTTGCCGCGCGCGGCATCGACTACCGCGGCGTTCTGTATGCCGGCATCATGCTGACCGCATCCGGCCCGAAAGTGCTCGAATACAACGTCC